>JAJDOL010000148.1 GCA_022340195.1 Chromatiaceae bacterium | reverse complement strand
CGGTGTTGCGCTGCCATCCGCTGCGGCCGGAATCCAGCCTCGGTTCACCAGCACCCTCATGTCCGATCCCGCAATGCGTAGCGGCGTGATCACGTGAAACCCGTTGCGATTACCCTGGCGGCGGTTCTCGATCAGCACCTGCCCGCCCGCCTCGAACGCCCCATGCGCGCGCAACCTGCGATAACGCAGGTCCTGCGGATCGCTCACCCGCGCACCGAGCTCCAACGCCGGCATCTGCATCCGCTCGCTCAGCTCACGCGCCTGCTCCCGCTTCTGGTCCGCCCGGTCGAGCTGCCACATTCCCAGACCGATAAAAAGCGGAATGGGCAGAGCAAAGAGGAGCGTCGGCATCCAACGAAAGCGAAATTCCAGGCCGCCAAACTGCATTTGGGTGCTATATTCCCGAATATGTTGCACCATCGTTTCAACCGAGGTGCAATTTGATTTCCGATCCACACGTATTAGGAGTACGCCATGGAGTTCATGTATAAGCTGCCGGTTCTTCTCGTCCTCGGGTTCATCGTCTTCTCGCTATTCGAGGGGATGTACTTTCTCGCAAAAGACGACGGGGACGTCAACAAGACCCGGGTGGTGAAGGCGCTCACCATTCGTATAGTCCTGTCCATAACCTTGTTCGTCCTGCTCATCCTCGGATACTTCGCCGGGGTTCTCGAGCCCCACGGAATGTAGTTCTTCGCATCTGGAATCCGCAACGGGGATCGTCCATGCGGTCCCCGCCCAGCGCTTGACCAATCTGCGTTTGCCGAGGTCGATAACAGGTCTCCGGCTGCGGCGGAGGCATGATTCAATCTATGCCCTATCGTCGTCCTTGCACCCGTTAAAGAAAAGATCCGGAGGGGCCTTCGCCCGGCCGGATCTCATCTGACACGCTCACGGCAACGCCGCGGCGTTGGTTCAGTCTTGACCTACAACCAGTAAACGAAGATGAACAGCCCCAACCAAACCACGTCGACGAAGTGCCAGTACCAGGCCACGGCCTCGAATGCGAAGTGGTTGTGAGGCGAGAAGTGCCCCTTGATCGCCCTGCCGAGGATAGCCATGAGCATGACCGTGCCCATGGTCACGTGGAAGCCGTGGAACCCGGTCAACATATAGAAGGTCGAGCCGTAGACACCGGACTCGAGGGTCAGATTAAGCTCATGGTAAGCGTGCCGATACTCATAGGCCTGTAGCACGACGAACAGCGCACCCAAGGCGATGGTCGCCGCGAGGCCGCGTACCAGCTTTTTCTGGTTGTCTTCCTTGAGCCCCCAATGCGCCCATGTCACTGTGGCTCCAGACGTGAGCAGTATCAGGGTGTTGAGGGCCGGGATACCCCAAGCGCTCATCGGCTCGAACTCGCCCCCGACCTCTCCCGGGCCGGAGGTCGGCCACTGAGCGACGAACTGGTTGTGGAGCAGTTCGTGGGTGATGCCGAGGTAGCCCTCGCCCCCCAGCCAGGGCAACGCTATCTCCCTGATGTAAAAGAGGGCACCGAAAAAGCTCAGAAAGAAGAACACCTCCGAGGCGATGAACCAGAACATGCCCTGACGGAAGGAGCGGTCTACCTGCTCGTTGTACCTGTCGGTCATGTTCTCCGTGATCACGTCGCTGAACCAACCGTAGAACATCACACACAGCAGAATGAAGCCGGCGATGATCATCCAGGAACCGAACCCGACCTTGTTGATAGTCAGGGCAGTACCCGCAAGCAAGAGAAAGACCGAAAGCATGGCCGTGATCGGCCATGGGCTGGGGTCGGGGACGTAATAGTCGTTGGGGCCATGGTGGGCTGCAGTACTCATCCTTATTGGATCCTCATTGTTTTTTACGATTACTTGCGGCGTTCGCGGGCTGGCCGCCTATTCGGCTGCCGCGAGCGGGTCCGGTTCGGACACTCGCAGCACGCTGTACGAAAGGGTGAGAGAGCTGATATCCGCCGGCAGGTCCGGGGAGACCAAGAAGCGCAGTGGCATCTCCCTTCGCTCGTTTCCGGCGAGGGTTTGTTGGGTGAAGCAGAAACACTCCAGCTTCGTAAAAAAACCCGTGGCCTGCCAGGGGGCGATGCTCGGTAACGCCTGACCAGTGATCTCGTTCCCGGACTTGTTCTCCGCCAGGAACTTCACTAGGTGCATCTCGCCCGGGTGCACCCGCAGCTTGCGCTCCATGGGCTCGAGTGTCCAGGGGAGGTCGGGGTGCACGGTAGTATCGAGCTTGACCGTGACCCAACGATCCTGGACTACGTCAGCCGTAACCGTTTGGGACTGTTCGCCGATCAGAGTACGCTGCTCCACCGACTGCGTGCCGGTGACCTTACAGAGCAAACCATAGAGAGGGACCATAGCGAAACCGAAACCGAACATACCCACGGCGAGCCCAGCCAGGAGGAGAAGCGTGCGGCGCTTCCTCTTCTCGCTGTCGATCGATATGCCTTCGCTCATTGAGCACCGCTCATGAACATGTTGAAAAGGCCCCGCCAGAAGGGTACGGCGGTCGCGAACATGAACAGTACGACTCCCGCCAAGATCAAGGCTAGACGCACATTCTTCCGCCGCTGCTCGGGAGAGATATCTGTACTCGTCATAGGTTTCTCGCTGGGACGGCGCGGCGGGTGGAGCCACCACCCGCCATGCGCTGGTTACTACTTCGCAAGCTGGGGTGCGGTCGTCCAGCTATGGAACGGGGGCGGCGACGGCAGTTCCCACTCCAAGCCTTTGGCACCTTCCCAGACCTTGGCGTCCGCCTGCTTTCCGCCACGGACGGTCTTGACAATGATGTAGAGCAACAGCAGGTGGCTCAGACCGAACACAAAGGCACCGATGCTCGAGATCATGTTGAACTCGGTAAACATCACGTTGTAGTCGATGATGCGCCGCGGCATCCCCGCCAGTCCGATGAAGTGTTGCGGGAAGAAGGTGATATTGAAGCTGATGATATTGATCCAGAAGAAGATCTTGCCCAGCTTCTCATCGTACATATGCCCGGTCCACTTGGGCAGCCAAAAAAAGATCCCCGCGAACAGACCGAATACGGCGCCGGGCAGGAGAACATAGTGGAAGTGGGCCACCACGAACATGCTGTCCTGATACTGCATGTCCGCCGGGACCACCGCCAGCATGACACCGGTCAGGCCGCCGAAGGAGAACATGAGCAGGATTGCCACCGCGAACAACATCGGTGTCTCGAAGGTCATGGACCCCTTCCACATGGTCGCCATGTAATTGAAGACCATCAACCCCACCGGGATGGAGATGATGATGGTCCCGATCATGAAGTAGCTGACGGCCCCCAGGGACATCCCGACCGTGTACTGATGGTGAGCCCAGACCACCATGCCGATGACCATGATCGCGATCATCGCCCCCACCAACGAGTGGTAGCCGAACAAGGGCTTGCGAGCGAAGGTCGGCACGATGGAGGCAAGCACACCCATGGACGGCAGAATCAGGATATAGACCTCGGGGTGGCCGAAGAACCAGAACAGATGCTGGAACAACACCGGATCACCGCCACCTGCCGCGTTGAAGAAGCTGGTGCCGAAGTGGCGGTCGAACAGCAGCATGGTCACGCCACCGGCCAGCACCGGGACCACCAGGATGAGCAGGAAGGCCGTAACCAGCCAGGTCCAGACGAAGATCGGCATGTCGAACAGGCGCATGCCGGGGGCGCGCATGTTGAAGATGGTGACGATGATGTTGATGGAGGCCAGCACCGAGGAAATGCCCAGCAGGTGGATCGCGAAGATCAGGAAATCCATCGACATGCCGACCTGGAGCGACAGCGGCGGATAGAGGGTCCAGCCCGTGTTGATCTGGGTACCGCCACCGGGGAAGAAGGGGACGATGAAGGAGAGAATGAGCATGGTACCGGCCGCGGGGAGGATCCAGAAGCTCAGGTTGTTCATGCGGGGCAGTGCCATGTCGGGCGCGCCGATCATCAAGGGGATCATCCAATTGGCAAGACCGGCGGCGGCCGGCATCACGGCCCCGAAAATCATGAGCAGGGCGTGATTGGTCACCAGATTGTTGTAGAGGTCGGGCTCGAGCAGCTGAATGCCGGGCATAAAGAGCTCGGCTCGGATCAACATGGCGCTGGCACCACCCGCAAACAACATGATGAGGGCGAACACCAGGTACATGGTACCGATGTCTTTGTGATTCGTCGAAAAGAGCCAGCGCTTCAGGCCCTTGGGCGGGCCGTGGTGCTCATGCTCGTGAGCGTGCTCGTGATCAAGGGTTGCAGTCGTCATAGCGGTCTTCCTCTGTACAAAGAGCAGGTTCGATATCTTATTTAACGGCAAGCGAGCGTGCAGCCTTGATGTCCCGCGGCTGCACGACGTCACCGGTATCGTTGCCCCAGGCGTTGCGTTCGTAGGTTACGATGGATGCGATCTCCAGGTCGCTGAGCATGGCCCATGAGACCATGGCCGTGCCCGGCCGGCCGTTCAGCACCACGTTCAGGTGATCCTGAATCGGCCCCGTGGTTATCTTACTGCCCGCCAGCGGCGGAAACGCCGGGGGCAGACCCTTGCCGGTGATCTGGTGGCAGGAGGCGCACTTGGTGTTGTAGTTGGCCTGCCCCTTCTCCATTAGCTCCTCCATGGTCCAATCCTTATCCATGGAGGACTCGGCGGCGGCGGCCAGCATCACCTTCTTCTGCTCGTCCATCCAGCTCGCAAACTTGTCCTGCGAAACCACATCCACCACGATGGGCATGCGCGAATGCCAGGTTCCGCAAAGCTCGGCACACTGGCCGCGGAAGGTGCCCTCCCGGTTCAGATCCACCCAGGTCTCGGTAACGTAACCGGGTATGGCATCCTTCTTGACGGCAAGCGCCGGCACCCAGAAGGCATGGTTCACATCGGCCGACGTGTGCAGGAATCGGACCTTTTTACCCACTGGCAGCACGAGGTGGTTATCCACATCGCGCAGGTAGAGGTCGCCGGCCTTGTCTTTCGGCACATAGCGACTCTCCACCTTTACCGTCTTCGGAGTACCAGTACCGTCGATGTCGACGGTGTGGTCCAGATAGTCGAACTCCCACCACCACTGGTGGCCGGTAACCTTGACGTCGACGAGATCCTCCCCCTTCGGAACATCCCAGACCTTTTCCAGGGTTTTCTCGGCGGAGCTGGCAATGGTGAGGTCAATACCCAGAACCAACACCGGGACTATGACCCAGGCCCACTTACCGAACCAAGTCTCGTGAAAATGCTGATCTGCCTCATAGCCTCGACTTTTGCGGTGGTGGACCAGAGAGTAGCCGACGATCGAGAAGATGATCACCAACAGCACCGTGGCAATGGTGCTGGTGAGCATGTGAATGTCGTAGATCTCCTGAGCCACACCGGCAGCAGGCTTGGGAAAGTTGAGCGCCATCTCCGCAGAGGCGTTTTCCGCCCAGGCAACCGATAGCGAAAGGGTAGATAGGGCGCCGAAACGCTTGATAGATACGGCCATATGCTCTCTCATTATTTCTGTTAACAATCGCTTCCCGCGGACCTTGCCGCTTTTTCCCTAGGAGAAGCTCGCACGTCGTCCACCCTGGATCGCGCGCCGTCGCTGCAAAACATGGTGGCGCTCCGACCAGCGGACAGCTCGGGAACCGATGGCGCCTGAATTGGCCGGGTCGCGTCCGAAGTATCGTCTCCGTGGCGAAAACATGCGAACCCGAGCGAGCGCTCGAGCGCCGCGGCCAGCTCCTCACGCTCGGCCTCGACAATCATTGCCGCGATCTCCAATCGTCGTCCATGGCAACGCAACAACAAGCGGCTGGGATACCAGCCCGTGGGGTCCCGACGTAGAAGAACCTGCGTCCAGTTGGCCGGAAAGCTCGCTACCTCATCGAGCCGACGCCGTCCACGCATGACCCTCAAAACAGGCCCCTGGATTTCGATCACCTCGCGAGCGTGACCCGCCAAGGCACTGAAATAGAATCCCCCAGCAAGGACGACAAGCTCCAGGCCCGCGAAGGGCAACACCAACCAGGCGCCGATTGACGCAAAAAAAACGCCGACGGCGCCGAAACAGCAGGCGAAGAAGAGCACGAGGTATTTGGTCGCGCGCCAGCTCAAGGCACAATTTGGGCGGACCGTAAACCTGCACCCATCGGAATCCCGCTCTTGGAACACCGCCATCAGCGTGCCCCCTTGCCATACTCAGAACCTATCTCCCAGCGACCTGTCGCCGAAGCAACAAATACTCCCCAGCGCCTATAAACGAAGGCCCTTGAGATTCGGTCACACTGGAAGATCACTCAAAACGAATCGGTCGTTCGAGGGGGAAAGAATGATGCAAGTCAAAAAAAAACGCAACCGTTTTTACTGTGGTTTATTAATTAGATATTCTCTTAATTTATCAAATAAAAATTTCCGATGGGCATATAGCGTTGAGGCCGATTACAGGCTCAGCCGATGGCGAAAAATGGTCTTTCTTCAACCCGGCATCCCACCCTTGCGCGGAGCTTTGGGGGTGATGCGGTGCAACTCGCAGTGGTTGGTGCCAGCAGATTCGGTTCTAATCAGAGAATGCGGCACCGATCGGGTCAGACTACCGACGCTGGTGGATACCGAATGCTCGTCTACCTCCATGGCCTCAACAGCTCCGACCAATCCCACAAGGCCGGTGTGCTGCGGGAGCGTCTGGCACCAAGTCAGGTCCTGACGCCGTCCTATCCCGCCCATCAACCGAATGCAGCGGTTGCGAAGCTCACAGACTTTTTTAGCGGGCTGCTGAAGAATCCGCTGCCCGTTGTCGTAGGCAGCTCCATGGGCGGCTTCTATGGGCAATACTTGTCCCGTCAGTTCGAATTCGCGCACCTGTTTCTGATCAACCCGGCACTCACGCCCTGGGACCTGCTGAGCCGATACGAGGGTCAATCGCAGACAACAGCCTACGGAAGCACCTACATCATCGATCGGGACCTGATCGATAGCACCAGGAGATACGCGGTGGCCGACCCGTGCGACCCTGTCCGCACCACCCTGTTTCTCGACAAAGGCGACGAAGTGATCGACTATCGAATCGCCGAGTCCCTCTATCGCAACTGCGGAAGGCTCGTGATCTTCGAAGGCGGGGACCACGGTTTCCGGCACCTGGATGCGGCGATCGCCGTAATCCGTGAAGAGTTGCGTCGCGAATCCGCGTGATTCCGGTGCTGCAGGATCAGCGCTAAAATAACCGGTCGAAGATACGGAATCCGGCAACGTAGGTACCGATCGCCGAGCCGAGAGTCGAGAACAGGAACACCAGCATGATGCGCGATACCCGGTTGCGCCACCAGCCCCTGAGGCGAGCGGTGTCGTAACGCAAGCCGCCGAAATCCCCGACGCTGGGTTTGCGCAGATAGAGCTCCACAGCGCCCGTAACCATGCCGGCGCCGATGGTTGGATTCAGGGAGGTCAAGGGCGCGGCTACGAAGGCGACGATCACCGTAAAGGGATGCGCGGCGGCAATGGCGGCTCCGAGTGCGGAGAGACTCCCGTTTATGAGTACCCAATCCAGAACGACCTGCCATCCGAGCTCCGGACTTTTGGAGAACCCGTAGGCAAAGCCCGAAAGAATCAGGACGACGATGACCCAGGGTAGGAGCTTGGGCCAACGCTTCGGCGGTGGCAGGCGCTCGAGCTCGGCGATCTCCGTCTTCGGGTCCCGTGCAACGCCATCTTGCAGGTAGCCTGCTACGCCTTTGAGGTGTCCCGCACCCAGAACCGCCAACACCTTCCCGTGGCCCTTGGCGACAGTCTCCTCGCGTAAACGAGCGGCCATATAGCGGTCACGCTCATCGATGAGAGGGATGAAGAGATCCCGGCGGTCCTCGGCGAACTCGGCGAAGGTTGTCTCCAGAACGTCGCCTTCTTTGAGCCGTTCTATCTCCTCCGCATCGACCTGCTCGCGCGAGAAAAGGGTCGCAAGCAACCCCGAGAAGAGTCCGAAGCGCTTCCACCAGGCGAGATTCCCCGCAACGCGTTTCAGGGTAACGCCTATCTCCCTGTCAACCAGCAGCACCGGGAGGTGGCGCTTGCGCGCAAGCGCAACAGCGGCACGCTGCTCGGCCCCTGGCTCGATGCCGAACTGATCCGCCAGCCGTTGCTGGTAGGCGGCCAGGGCCAGGCTCGCCACGACCATGTAGACGCGTCCCTGGCGGATCACGGAAAACAGATCCATACGCGCCAGGGCATCCGGATCCATTAGCGCATTGTAACGACTGGGACAGAGCTCGACGGCCACCGCATCATAGTCGCTGTCCTGAAGTAGCTCGCGTACCTTTTCCGCGCTGGCGCGCGAGACGTGGGCGGTACCGAGCAAGGTCAGCTGGGAGTCTCCCAGGTGGATGTGGATTATCGGTTCCTCGGATTCTTGCATGTACCGACCTTGGGTTTGCGGATTGATCAGGGGCCGCGGCATGATAACCCAGCACCGCCGGCCGGTCGTTGGTCCGTATTGGCTCGATGGCGTATCATCGCGCCCAAGCTCAGCACCGGCACCGCTATGTCATGCCCCATAAACCCTTGCTTGCGTTTTGCTTGGCCTTGCCCGTCTTTCTCGCGGGCTGCGGTACCATCGAGAAGGAAAAGAAGGTCCAAATGCTGGACGCCGCCCTCACGACTTACGGTGAGGCTATTCGCTGGGGCTATTTCGAGACCGCCTACGGTTTCCTTCACCCCGACAAGCGCCAGGAGATTCCGAAGCACCTCGACAATGTCCGGGTCACGAGCTACGAAGTACTTCAGGCCCCGCTGATGAAGAGCGAAACGGAGGCGGAGCAGGTAGTTCGCATCGAATATGTCCACAAGGACGTGCAGCAACTGCGGTCCCTCTCGGATCGCGAACGATGGGTTTACGATGAGGCGACCAGCAACTGGTGGCTGGATTCGGGGGTTCCGTCGTTCGAGTAAACGCGACGGCAAGGGGAGCAAACCGGACAAGCGCGTGGATTAGGCGGCGAATGGCTCATCAGACAGCGCCGATTTTTGCTTGGTCTCCGAGGCGCGGCAGCGGCCGCATAGCCGGACTATGCGGCACCTGTCGAGATCCAATAGACGGACGTAAAGACGAGCACGATGATATGCCATTGGTCAGCAGTCACCTTTGGTGAACGCCATGACAACCGAGTCCGGTTTCAGCTCCGCGGCACGTTTTCTCTTGGTCGCCGGCGCCTTTGTTCTGGTGGTCGCGGGCATAAACGCAGCCGCCTCGCTCGTAACACCCTTTTTACTCGCCGGCTTCATCGCCGTCATCGCCGCCCCTCCCATGTTTTTCCTCGAACGCCGCGGGGCGCCCTCCTGGTTGGCACTGTTGGCCGTCAGTGCCGTCATCGTCGCCATCGGCGGCCTCATCGTGGCCTTGGTTTCCGGCTCTCTCAGCGCGTTCACGGCCAACTTGCCCGAATACCAAATCAGGCTCAAAGCACTCACCCTGGAGCTTGTCACCTGGATGCAGAGCGCGGGGATCGACGTGCCACGCGAAGCCCTCACCGACTACCTGGACGCGGGAAGGGCGATGAAGATGGCCGGCGCATTGCTCGGCGGTCTCGGTGACATGCTGACGAACGCCTTCCTCATTTTGTTGACCGTGATTTTCATGTTGCTCGAGGCATCCAACCTTCCGGCCAAGCTCAGGGCGGGGCTCGAGGCGCCGGACGCGTCCATGGAGCGGCTGGAAAGCGTGCTCGAGAACATCAACCGCTACATGATCCTCAAGACGTTCATGAGCCTGCTCACCGGCGGCCTGATTTGGCTGTGGCTTCGGTATCTCGGGTTGGACTACCCGGCCCTGTGGGCGCTGGTCGCCTTTCTGTTCAACTATGTACCGACGATCGGTTCCATTATCGCCGCCGTTCCCGCAGTCCTGCTGGCCCTGGTGCAGCTCGATCCCCAATCCGCTATCTGGGTCGCGTTCGGCTATCTGGTGGTCAACACGCTGGTCGGCAGTCTCATTGAGCCCAGATTCCTGGGTAAAGGTCTGGGGCTGTCCACCCTTGTGGTCTTCGTCTCTTTGGTCTTCTGGGGCTGGATCCTGGGGTCGGTCGGCATGTTCCTGTCCGTACCCCTGACGATGGCCCTCAAGATCGCCCTCGACGCCAACCCCCAGACTCGTCCCATCGCGATCATTCTGGGCCCGGAGATCTTGGAACCCGGAGAGCCGGCGGAGGCGGAGGAAGAGGGAACCGCGGCTTGATTCGTGATGACATGCACTCGGCCACGGAGCCGGAGACCCCATGAACAGAAAAGACCCTGATCTGATCGATTCTTTCGTTTTCTCGTTCGCATTCATTCGCGGTCAATAGACCGGGGAAGCTCAGCGACGAAACCTCTCCAGTCCATCATGCAGGAAAGCCAGGACAACTCCGACGCGCTTGTGCGCATCCTCGAGGAATTCGCCCGCGAATCGGGACTACCCTTGCCGGAAGATGGCATCGGACTCGACATTCGTTTGGAGGCAGATCTGGGGCTCGACAGCCTGGCGAGGTCCGAGCTGCTGTCGCGCGTCGAGAAAGGCCTGGGCGCCAGCCTGCCGGAGCAGGCTTTACTGGCCGCCACTCCCAGGGACCTGCTCGCCCTGGTCGACACCGGCGGCGAAGCGCAGTCGGCGAAGGAGGGTCCGGCAGTGCAGCTCGCCGACGGCAAGGCAGTCGCCGAAGCCGCCCGAATCGCCGACAAGGAGCTCACCCTGATGGATACCCTGGACTGGCACTTGGAAGATCACCCCGAGCGCGTCCACATCCTTTACCAGGGATCCGATGAGCAAGCCGAGCCCATCACCTACAGGAACCTGGAGAAAGGCGCCGCGGGAGTCGCCGGGGGCTTGGTGCGCGAGGGACTCCGCCCCGGTGACAGGGTGGCGCTGATGCTGCCCACCGGTCCGGGTTACTTCTTCAGCTTCTTCGGCATCCTATACGCCGGAGGCATACCGGTGCCCATCTACCCGCCGGCGCGCCCGCAGCAGATCGAGGACCACTTGCGGCGCCATGCCCGCATCCTCAACAATGCCGGTATCAGCTTCCTGATCACGGTACCTGAAGCGCGCGCCGTCGGCCGGCTGCTGGGTGTCCAGGTCCCGAGTATGCGCGGCCTGCTCACCCTGGACACCCTGGATGCGCAAGAGCCCTTGGAGCAACCCCACCGCGCCGATCCCGGCGAGATCGCCTTCCTTCAGTACACCTCCGGCAGTACCGGCGACCCCAAGGGCGTGATCCTCACCCATGCCGACCTTTTGGCCAACATCCGCGCGATGGGTACTGCCGTGGGTGCCGATTCGGAAGACATCTTCGTAAGCTGGCTGCCCCTGTACCACGACATGGGGCTTATCGGCGCCTGGCTGGGCAGCCTCTACTTCGGAATGCCCCTGATCGCGATGTCGCCTCTGGCCTTCCTGGCCAAACCCCTGCGCTGGCTACAGGCCATCGACCGCCACCGCGGAACCCTGTCCGCTGCCCCCAACTTCGCCTACGAGCTGTGCCTGACCCGCATTCCCGACGCAGCGCTCGAAAGTCTGGACCTGAGCTCCTGGCGCTGGGCCTTCAACGGAGCCGAGCCCGTCAGCCCCCAGACCTTGCGCCGTTTTGCACAGCGCTTCGCACCCTGTGGTCTGCGCCGCGAGGCCATCGCTCCCGTTTACGGACTCGCGGAGGCCGCCGTGGGACTCGCCTTTCCGCCCGCCGGAAGGGGCCCGCGAATCGACTGCATCGACCGCCGGCGCTTTGCCCAATCCGGACACGCCCTGCAGCTATCCCGCGACGACCCGACAGCCATGGAGGTCGTGGCTTGCGGGCGACCACTGCCCGGCTACCGGGTACGGGTCGTGGACGAGTATGGCAGGCAGCTACCGGAACGCCACGAGGGTCTGCTCCAGTTTCAGGGGCCATCGGCTACCCGGGGCTACTACGCCAACCCGGATGCCACGGCACGTCTGATTCGCGGAGGCTGGCACGACACAGGTGACCGCGCCTATCTCGCCAGCGGGGACATTCACCTCACCGGCCGCGTCAAGGACCTGATCATCCGCGGCGGGCGTAACATCTATCCCTACGAGCTGGAGCAGGCTGTAGGGGAGATTCCGGGCGTGCGGCGCGGCTGCGTGGCCGCCTTTGCCGCTGCCGACCCGAAAACCGGAAGCGAGCGCCTGGTCGTGGTGGCGGAAACCCGGGAACGGGATCCGGGGCGGCGCAAAAAACTAGAACAGGCCGTGCGCGAGCGCGCAAGCGACATCCTGGATCTGCCGCCCGACGAGGTGGTACTGGCGCCTCCGCGGGCTGTACTCAAGACCTCCAGCGGAAAACTGCGGCGCGGCGGGACCCGAGACCTCTACCTGGCGGGCCGGCTACTCAAAGGGCCGACGCATCCTTTGTGGCAGCTGGCTCGGGTCGGTTTAACCGGACTGGGAGCCGGCGTCGCGCGCCTGATCAGGCTAGTCCCGAGCTACCTGTACGGGGGATACGCCTGGATTCTGCTTGGCCTGATCGGACCTGTAATCGCGCTCGGCGTTCTGGCCCTGCCCCGGCTCGCTTGGCGCTGGCGTTTGGCACGAGGCGGCATCAGCCTACTGCGCCGGCTGGCATTCATCCAATTGGAGGTAAGCGGCCTGGAGCAGGTACCGGTTGACGATCGCCCCTTTGTGCTGGTATCCAACCACCAAAGCTATCTGGATGCCTTCGCCCTGATCGAAGCAATTCCACGCCCGCTGGGCTTCGTCGCGAAACGCGAGCTTCAACCGGTACCGCTGATCGGGCGAATGCTCGCTCGCATGGGCACCTTGTTCGTCGAGCGCTTCGACCTTCAGCGCAGCGCCGCAGAGTCTGGGCAAATCACTGCGGCCCTCGAACGCGGGGAGACGCTGGCCTTCTTCCCGGAGGGTACGCTGCGCGAGGATGCGGGTCTTTTGCCCTTCCGCATGGGAGCCTTCACGGCCGCCGCTCAGACCGGTCTGTCCATCCTCCCCGTTGCCCTGCGCGGAACGCGAATGATCCTGCGGGGGGAAAGCCGACTGCCGCGACGGGGAGCGGTCCAGGTTTCAATCGGTCCAACGCTGGCGCCAACGGGCACAGACTGGCAAGCCGGCATTCGTCTGCGGGATCAGGCCAGGGCATTCGTACTCGATCACTGCGCCGAACCGGACAGCAAGAGGTACATCGACGACCTGGGGAGTTAGGCGCTTTCCCTCGAAAAAGTTACCAGCTTGCTTGTCTTTTCGCCCACCTGCTGTGTTGCGAAAAAGGTTACAAAGCGCAACTTTGCGCCCCTTTCCGCGCCTTGCAGGCAGACGAAGATCCCGCGCAATCTGGTAACTTTGTCTCGGTCAATCGCCGTAGGAGGCCGATAGTAGTCGAGCGGTCGGAAGTCGAACTAGGCTTCTGGAATCAATTCACCAGGTTTCGCGGACGGGTAATTGCGACAAGCTGAGCGCAACCGCGAGCCAACGCGTTCCAGTCACCCGGAATCTCCAACCGCGCCAGTGCGGCGGTAGGCAGCAGCTTGCCGTCTAACGGCGTATCCAGGTCGTCGCCGACGAGATACATCACCAGCTCCTCCAAACCCGGATTGTGTCCGACGAGCAAAAGGGTCCGCGCATCAGGTGGGCAGCGCTTCAGCAGGTGAAGCAAATCGGACACATCCGCCGCGTATACCTGGTCATTCCACTGAATCTTCTTCTTTTTGTAGTCCATGGCCTTGCAGACCTTCTCGGCGGTCTGCCTCGCCCTTTGCGCGGGCGAGCTAATTACCAAATCGGGCACCAGACCTTCGCGGTAAAGCCACTGACCGACGCGCGGCGCGTCCTTGTTTCCCCGCTTGGCAAGGGGACGATCGAAGTCGCTCGAGGCGCCGGCGCCCCAGTCCGACTTGGCATGACGGAGGATCAACAGCTCGCGCGGCATATGGAAAAAGGGTTCAGGGTGAGGCAAACGTGGAAAGCGGCGCCAGCTAGCGGAAAAGCTCGCGCTCTTTTAACACATTCGCAATGCTCGCGAAACCCGGTGACGGCGTTTGATCGGGTTTCGCTAGGCAAGCGATGCGCTCGATCGCCGACGACTAGCCGCAGCGCTCAGACACCGCGGATCTCGAAATCGTGACTGATCTCGGCGGTGGCCCCGAGCATGATAGAGGCAGAGCAATACTTCCGGGCACTGAGCTCAATGGCCCGCTCCACCTGCCTCTCCTTGAGATTCCGCCCGCTAACAATGAAGTGAACGTGAATGCGCGTAAAAACCTTGGGATCATCTGCTGCACGCTCGGCCTGAAGCTCCACGGTGCAGTCAGTCACATCCTGGCGTGCCTTGCGCAGGATCAACAAGAGGTCGAACTGAGTGCACCCACCCATACCGAGGAGCAGCATTTCCATAGGCCGTACGCCAAGATTACGGCCACCGACATCTGGAGGACCATCCATGACGATGGCGTGTCCGCTTCCGGACTCTCCCATCATAGTCACCCCTTCGACCCACTTGACGCGTGCCTTCATTGTATCTCTGTACTCAACACCACCCGAATTGGCCCAACGGAGCGTAGCACAGTTCGCCAGGGACCCGTAGCTTGCCTCTTGCTCGAAACTGCGAGATCCTCCGCAGGCGGCGTCTAACGAAGCGGGTTCCAGCCCACTTTCTTTTTGATCCGACTGCTTCCTTGTGACGACAGTTACATGGTTCGGCGATACGCCCAATGCGAGGTTCTGAAGATAAACAACAACCCCGGACATCCTTTGAGATGTTCGCTTTCGCTAATCACCCAATGGCCGGTACCAATACCAATGCTTATTCCAAAGAAATCCGAGCCCACCTGGTTGGCAGGCCTTTTAGCGCACTGCCACGTCAAGCGCTACGACAAGAACGTGGAGTTCATCCGGCAGAATGATCCGGCAGATAGTCTTTACTACCTGGTCGATGGATCGGTTGCCGCGATTGTCGAGGACGAGGAGCAGAGGGAGATTGTGCTCGCCTATATCAACAAGGGGGGGTTCATCGGCGAGATGGGCCTGTTCACGCCCGAGCCCTCTCGTAGCGTCAAGGTTCGCAGCCGAACCAAGTGCCAGGTGGCCGAGATCACCTACAAGAAACTCGAGCACCTGCTGGACGGCGAGCTTCGCGACAGTGCCAGGGACCTGCTGTTTGCAATCGGTCATCAGCTCAGCGAGCGGCTGCGGAGCACCAGTGACAAGGTCGGTCACCTCGCCTTCCTGGACGTGACCGGACGCATCGCCCGTACCCTTCTGGATCTCTGTAAAGAACCGGATGCCATGACCCACCCCGACGGAATGCAGATAAGGATCACGCGGCAGGAGATCGGCCGCATCGTCGGCTGCTCGCGGGAGATGGCCGGGCGCGTATTGAAGAATCTGGAGGAGCAGGGGCTGATCAGTGTCTCCGGCAAAACCATCGTGGTATTCGGAACGCGCTGAAGTGACTCCGCTGCCGAGGGCCGCGTGCGCAGACCCTTAGGCGATTTCTGTCGATGAACGTACCGTCTTGCTCGTCTCCTCGCCCGTCTTCGGTGTCGCGTCAACAGTCACATAGCGGTGCTATGCTCCTGCTGGCGCTCCTTGCAGACGAACGAGCATCCTTCGCAATCCGGTACATTCTTTTCCGGCAATCGCCTTAACCCCGCGCTTTGGGCTCTAAGAGAAAAGCTGCGCAAGCATTGCCCCCGGGTTTTCGGCACGCATAAAGGCTTCACCGACCAGGAAGGCATGGACCCCGTGCTCCCGCATGCGAGCAACGTCTTCGTGCGTGGTGATGCCGCTCTCGGTTACCGGAATACGGTCATCCGGAATGGCGTCCAGCAAACCGATGGTCGTCTCCAGACTGACCTGAAAGCTGCGTAGATCCCGATTGTTAATCCCGACAAGGCGGCCGGGTACCGCCAGAGCCCTTTCCAGCTCTTCATCGTCATGGACCTCCACCAGCACATCCAACCCCAGTTCCCCGGCGAGAGCACTGAGTCCGTACAACTCGTCGTCGTTCAGGCAGGCCACGATCAGAAGGATGCAATCGGCACCGATGGCCCTGGCCTCGTAGACCTGATAGGAGTCGATGATGAAGTCCTTGCGCAGAACCGGCAAAGTGCAGGCCGCCCGGGCCTCCTGGAGGTAGGCATCGCTGCCCTGGAAGAAGTCCAGATCCGTTAGAACGGATAGGCAGGCGGCACCGCCGATCTCGTAGCTGGCCGCGATCTCGGCGGGTCGGAAATCCTCCCGCAGCACGCCCTTGCTGGGCGAGGCCTTCTTGATCTCGGCGATGACGGCAGGCAAGCCCGCACCCAGCTTGACTGCCAAGGCATCGGCAAAACCACGCGGTCGCGGCAAGTGACCCGCCCCGTCTACGAGCCGCTCCAGCGGAAGGCGCTCGGCACGAGCCCTTACCTCCTCCGCCTTGCGGCGCATGATTCTCTTCAGGATGTCCGGCGCGCCAGCCATACACCTACTCGAAGCCCTGAGTGAGCGCGACCAGTCGGTCCAACCGGTTGCGCGCCTCGCCGCTCTTGATGGCGGCCTCCGCCCAACGCACACCCTCTGCCAGACTCCCGGTAACACCCGCCACATAGATGGCGGCACCGGCGTTGAGGACCACGATATCCCGGGCCGGCCCCGGCTCGTTCTCCAACACGCCACGGATCATAGCGAGGCTCTGCGCCGGTCCCTCGACTCGAAGGGCATCCAGCGGCGCGCGGGATACGCCCAGCTCCTCGGGCGTGATGGCGAAACGCCGGACCTCGCCCTCCTTGAGCTCGGACACATCGGTCGTGTCGCCGATGCTTATCTCGTCCAAACCGTCACGGGAATGAACAACCATCACGTGGCGGCTGCCCAAACGCTGAAGTACCTGTGCCAAGGGTGTCAAGAGATCCTCGCTGAAGACGCCAAGCAGCTGATTCGGCACACCTGCCGGATTGGTCAAGGGACCGAGAACGTTGAACAGGGTTCGTACGCCGAGCTCCTTGCGCGGACCGATGGCATGTTTCATGGCGCCGTGATGGGCCGGGGCGAACATGAACCCGACGCCAACCTCGCGCACGCAGCGACTCACCTGCTCCGGCGTCAGGTTCAGGCGAATTCCGGCCGCCTCGAGGACATCGGCGCTGCCGGACTTGCTGGACACCGAACGATTGCCATGCTTGGCCACATGACAACCGGCTGCGGCTGCCACGAACATGCCAGCAGTGGAAATGTTGAAGGTACCGGAGGCATCGCCTCCGGTACCCACAATGTCCAGGGTATTGGGAAGTCCACCGATATCTACACGGCTGGCGAGCCCCCGCATGACGGACGCCGCGGCAGCGATTTCGGTAACCGTCTCGCCTTTCATGCGCATGGCAACGAGGAAGCCGGCAACCTGCGCCGATGTGGCTTCGCCGCCCATGATGGCCTGCATGACGTCGGTCATCTCCCCATTGCTCAGATCATGCCGATCGATGACCTTGGCGATAAGTTGCCTGATATCCATCTGTTTCCTCCTGTGATCCTACTTGCCTTCGATGAAGTTGCGCAGCAGATCGTGACCCTGACGCGTGAGGATGGACTCCGGGTGAAACTGCACCCCCTGAACCGGATACTTCCTGTGGCGGACACCCATAATTTCGTCCCGCACCCCGTCCGCTCGCTGAGTCCAGGCCGTAACCTCCAGAGACTCCGGGAGGCTGGCCTCCTCGACCACCAAGGAGTGATAGCGTGTCGCCTGAAAGGGCATCCTGAGACCGGCGAAGACGCCCAGGCCCCCATGGTAGATGGGCGAGGTCTTGCCGTGCATCACCTCCCGCGCCTTGACGACCCTGCCGCCGAAGGCCTGGCCAATCGATTGATGGCCGAGGCACACCCCGAGAATGGGAATGCGCCCCGCAAACTCCCTGATCAAGGGCACCGAGATACCGGCCTCGTTGGGAGTGCAGGGTCCGGGAGAGACGACAATGTGCGAGGGCGCGAGCTCAGCGACCTCATTCAGACTGATACCATCATTGCGGAAGACCTGCACGTCCACGCCGAGCTCGCCCAGATACTGGACCAGGTTGAAGGTGAAGGAGTCATAGTTGTCGATCATCAGCAGCATGATCAGTCTCCTTCGTTCAGACAAGGGTGACGGTCGATACCCGCCTCGGCCATGGCCACGGCGCGGAAAATTGCGCGACCCTTGTTCATGGTCTCCTTCCATTCCAGCTCGGGTATGGAGTCCGCCACGACGCCCGCCCCCGCCTGTATGTGCAGGGTGCCGTCCTGGATCACAGCCGTGCGAATCGCGATCGCGGTATCCATGTTCCCATCCCAGGACAGGTAGCCCACCGCGCCGGAGTAAATACCGCGCTTGACGGGCTCGAGCTCGTCGATGATCTCCATGGCCCTGATCTTGGGCGCGCCGGAGACAGTGCCAGCGGGAAAGGTCGCGCGCAGCAAATCGATCGCACTCATGCCGTCCTTCAGCTCGCCGACCACGTTTGAGACCATGTGCATGACGTGCGAATAGCGCTCCACGATCATCCGCTCCGTCACGCGCACCGTGCCCACCCGCGCCACACGACCGGCGTCGTTGCGCCCCAAGTCGATCAGCATCAAATGCTCCGCAAGCTCCTTGGGATCAGCGAGCAGCTCCGCCTCCAGTGCTTTGTCCTCGGCTTCAGTGTGACCCCGACGACGGGTGCCTGCGATAGGACGCACGGTGACCACGCCGTCTTCCAGCCTGGTCAGTATCTCCGGCGATGAGCCTACGATCTTGAAGCCATCAAGATCCAGGAAGAACATGTAGGGTGATGGGTTGAGCGTTCGAAGCGCCCGGTAGAGATCCAGCGGGGGCGCACCGAAGGGAACGGAGAGGCGTTGCGAGAGCACAACCTGCATGCAATCCCCTTCCAGAATATAGTCCTTGATGCGATCCACCGCCTTCTTGAAGCCCTCCTCCGTGAAACCGGAAACGAAGTCGGACTCCTGCACCTCGCGAGAGTGCTCGCAGACAGGGTGCGGCTCCATGCCTTTAACACGCGTGACTAAGTCGTGCATTCGCGCCTCCCCAGCCTCCAAGGTATCTCCGGCGCTCGGGTCGAGGTGCTTGATCAGGTACATCAAACCGGACAGGTTGTCGAAAACCACAACCTCGTCGGACACCATGAGCAGTATGTCCGGGGTACCCATGAGGTCCGGTGTCGGGCACTGAGCCAACCTGGGCTCGATGTAGCGAATGGTGTCATATCCGAAATAGCCCACCAACCCGCCCGAGAAGCGCAACCTGTCGGGGAGCGCGGAGACACGGAACCGAGCGTGGAAGCCCTGGATCCACGCAAGGGGGTCCGGCACCACCTCGTCCTCGATGAGGGCACCGTCCCGCACCGACACAACCCTATTTCCGTAGACCTTGATCAGGGTACGGCAGGGTAAGCCGATGATTGAGTAGCGGCCCCACTTCTCGCCGCCGTGGACGGACTCGAACAAATACGAAAAGGGACCGTTGGCCAGCTTGAGATAGACGCTCAGCGGGGTATCGAGGTCGGCGCGTACCTCGCAAATGATGGGGATACGGTTATAGCCCGCTTCGGCCAGGGCATTGAATACGGCGGGTGTCATTGGAGATCTCCGAGACTTGCGAAAGGCAGAGGGTTGACGATTGACGCGTCAGCGCCGCCATCGACACCCGATGCGTTTCCCGAATCTCAAAAGACCTGGAGGAATCATGTCACAGGCTCCGCGCCTTGGTTAAATCAGGCCGCCCGCTCCAGCAGGCCTCGGATCTCGGTCAAGGAATCGATCACGGCATCCGGATTGGCGTCACGGATGTCGACACCGTGGTTGTACCCGTAGCTCATACAGATGATGCCAAAACCGGCCGCCCGCGCCGCCGTCACATCGCTCACCGAATCCCCAACCATCAGCGCGTCGCCGGGATCGACGCCGAAATACTCCGCCGCGTGCAGCAGGGGCAGCGGATCGGGCTTCTTGCGCGGCAAAGTATCGCCGCTGATAACAATGCCGAAGTAGTGATGCACGCCCAGATCGCGCAGTAGGGGCTCGGTGAACTGGGCCGCCTTGTTGGTAACGCAGCCCAACGCATACCCGGCACCCTCGAGGTAATCGAGCCCCTCGCGGATACCCGGATAGAGGAAAGAGCGGCCGGATGTGTTCTCTCGATAGAGCTCGAGAAAGATCGGGAGCGCACGCTCGAAGTCAGCCTCGTCGGGCTCCCCATCGAGCTGCCCGATCAGCGCGCGGCGCACCAGGCGCTCGACGCCGTTGCCGACCCAGTTACGAACCGCGGCCTCCCCGTGTGGCGTGCGGCCAAGCCGCTCCATCATGACATCAACGCAGAAGGCCAAGTCCGGCACGCTGTCCACGAGCGTACCGTCCACGTCAATGAGGATCATCTCCGGCCGATTCATGCTGCAAGCCCCCCGAACGTTGCTTGATCTCCTAGCGGCTGACGGCAGCCATTGCCTCGCGCATTTGGCGGATGATGGTGTCGTAGCGATGGGGATCCCCGTCGTTGCCCTTGCCGAATATTCCCGAGCCTGAAACATAGGTGTCGGCACCCGCGGCCTTGATCTCGGCGATGTTGTCTGCCTTGACACCGCCATCGATCTCGAGACGGATGTCCAATCCCGACTCGTCGATCATTCGGCGCGCCTGGCGGAGCTTGTCCATGGTTGCGGGGATGAAGCTTTGGCCGCCGAAACCCGGATTCACGGACATCAGCAGCACCATGTCGACTTTGTCCATGACGTAGTCGAGGTAGCTCAACGGCGTGGCTGGATTGAACACCAGTCCCGACTTGCAGCCCTCGCCGCGGATCAGCTGGAGGGTACGGTCGATGTGATTGCTGGCCTCGGGATGAAAGGTAATGTAGGTGGCGCCTGCCTTGGCGAAGTCCGGGACAATACGGTCCACCGGGTCCACCATGAGATGAACATCGATGGGGGCCGTGACGCCGTGCTTGCGCAGGGCACTACAGACCAGCGGCCCGATGGTCAGGTTCGGAACATAGTGGTTGTCCATCACATCGAAATGGACGATATCGGCGCCGGCGGCCAGGACATTGTCCACCTCCTCGCCGAGCTTCGCGAAGTCGGCCGACAGAATCGAAGGTGCAATCAGGTCTTCTGCCATGGATGTCTCTCCCCTTAGGTGCCGGCAGCTCCAGTGGAGGATCACCGGTGTTGTACAAAAAATTAAGAATTACTAATTTACCTGAAACTGCGTCTGTTTTCACTTTCACTGTCGCGGCACCTACCCCCTTCGACAACCAACGTGTATAGGGGTTGCCGGTCCGTACAAAGGATCCACACATCGGCGCTGCGACATACGAAGCCGTTAGCTCGGCCATGTTCAACCAGCTGCCACCGCACCGGCATATCCGCCAATCGCAGGAAACCAGGTCACCCCCCCCCCACGGCGTGAATAATCTCCACCCTGTCGCTATCTGTCAGGCGCTGATCGCCGAAACGGCTCCGGGGCACGAGCTCCTCGTTGACCTCGACGGCCAGTCGCTGGCCCTTCAGCTCCAGCCGTTCAATGAGGGCGGCCATGTTAGTCCCGTCCGGGATCTCAGTCGGGTTTCCGTTGAGGATGATTTGCATGTCTGACTCTCGCTGGGATTAGGACCTGTGGGGTCGAGAATTTTACGGCACGGGCGCGCGCCGACCCGTCAACTCCATATCACGACCTTGTCGACGACACTGTCCCTTCACACAGCCATCATCGATTAGGCAATAGTCGTTGAAAGGGGCGGACAAAGGGGGCTTGTCAAGCCTAGGGCCTCCTCCCTATACTCAGGCTCTACACGCGGGTGTAGTTCAATGGTAGAACAGGAGCTTCCCAAGCTTCTAACGTGGGTTCGATTCCCATCACCCGCTCCAGTCACTTTACCCGCTTCAAGACGTGTTCCCACCAGGCTCGATCCCGCTGATTCGTTTGGACCGGTAAGCACGGCCTCGGCCCGAGACCAAGCGAAATACTGCTATGCGCCGTTTGTATCAAGCACGGGATCGCATCGAGGCCCAGTTTCTTCATGACCTGCTCGATCAACACCGAATTTCTGCCGCCATTCTGGGCGATTACCTCTCCGGGGCTGCCGGCGAGCTGCCGCTGGACATCTACCCCACAGTGTGGGTGACGGACGACGATGACTTGCCTCGGGCGCAAGCCTTGCTGGCCCGCTTTCTCGAGCGGACCAAGATGCAAGTCGGTTCCTCCTGGGTTTGTCCTAACTGCGGTGAGCCGGTGGAGCCGGGCTTCGACCTCTGTTGGAACTGCGGTCGCGAGCGCGAGTAAGGACTACTCCTCGAGCCACTTCTGCAGGGCACCGATCAGCGCCTGCGCCTGGGCCTTGCTGGAGATGTTGAACTTCGACTGCTGGCGGAATTCACCACCGCGCTTCTGATAACGACGAATACTGTATTTTTCCGGTCCGTAATCCTCCTTGGCGCGGTCCCACTCGCGATAGCGGTAGAGGACAGTGGCCCAACTTCCCCGAGACAGGATCGCCTTATCTACCTCCTTCACGATTTCGTTTCCGCCCTCGCTGTAGCTGACCGTGAGCTCGTCTACGGTTTCCGCCATAACAAATCCCCCCTCATTTAACTTCTCGATTGCACGTCATTGCGCAGGATTCACGGGTTCGGACCTGGCACCGAAGCGTTCGAGCAGGTCGACGATAGGCTGATTACCCTTTTCGGTTGCAATAAACAGGGGCGTCCTCCCGGCATCGTCAGGGATGTTCACGCCCGCGCCCAGGTCGATCAGGCGCTTGGTCAACAGCCGCCGACCGTCGCCGACAGCGATGAGCAGGGGCGTCAGGCCCGACTCGTCCTTGGCATCGACGTCCGCTCCCCGCTCGATCAGCAGCCCCAAGGAGTCGCGGTCGTCTATTCCGGCCCGAGCGAGGGCGAAGAGAAGCTCCTGGGTATCATCCATCGCGCCCGCCTCGAAGAGCACGCCTGCAAGCTGCGTCTTTCCCTCCGCGAGCGCAACCTGTAACGGGGTCTCTCCTCCGACGTTCTCGGCATTCGGATCCGCGCCGTTCTTCAGCAGCTCGCGGGCGATGATCACTCGTCCGCGCCGGGCCGCGACATGCAGGGGCTTGTCACCCTGCGGGTCCGCCTGGTTAATGTCCGTACCCCAGTAGATATGACGTTTGATTTGGTCCAGATTCCCGCTGTGGATGGCGCGGTAAAGGTTGATGGTCGGTTGCGGGGGCTCGCTACAGGCGCAGAGCAACAGGGCCGATAGCGCTAGGGTAGCGTGGAGGGGGGACATCGGGTCTGGTGTTCGATCTCGGACTAAGATTCCATCGCGCATGGTAAATCCAGGGGTGAGGCCCCCGCAACAGCCGCACGGCAATGCCGCTATCGCATGGCCTGGGCTTCGTGGGCGTGCTACCTTATTTCTTCTATGCTGGGCAAGATTCTCCTGACAGCCGCGGTTATCTTGGGCGCCTATCTCGTTATCCGCGCCCGAATGCAGCTCGGCCGCGAACAGACCACCGCTGCTCCGATACGGGCAGCCGCACCTCTGGTGCCGCCGGCTGTTCTGAGGGCCACGGCTTACGGACTGGCCATTGCCATGATAGCGGGTAGCCTGCTGTGGCTGTACCTGGACTATGCAGCAGGCAGGGAGGTGGTGACGGTACGTATCATCAACGCGAACACCGGCGACGTGACCACTTACGAGGCGCGACGATCGGACGTGAAAGACCGCCGCTTCACGACACTGGACGGGCGTCCAATCACGTTGGCCAATGTGGATCGCATGGAGCTGAGCTCCAGGCCGTAGGCGATCGGCGGGAAATGCCGATCGGCATAGACCGTCTTAGCTCGAAACCTGGCTCTCATCCTCTTCCAACGACCCGAAATTGAAGGCCAGGGATAGTCGCAAGCTATCGCTGTGATTGGTCTCCACGCGATGGCTCAGGCTCGGGGGGAAGAACAGAAACATGCCCGCTTCGGGCTGCATCCGCATCGAGAGAGGACCGTCTCGGAAGACAATATCGCCCGAGCCTTCGGGAACACTGACGTAGTAAACGCCCGAGAGAAGCTCGTCGAGCTCGTCATGGGTGTGCTCCGAGGTGGACTGACCCGGTTCCTGGGCGTTGAGCCAAAACCCGCAGCGCAGCGGCTTGGCGCCCCAGCGGAGGATTTCCCGAGCCCAAACCTCCGCTTGACGCAGGACGCTGTGCAGCTCAACGATTCGGCCGCGATCCAGGTAAAGGTTCTCGAAGCGACCGCCCAGGAAATGGGTACGGCGGGAGAAGTCGTTTTCAGTCAGGGCCGCGAAAGCCATTAGGATACTGGAGTTGATCCTCTCTGCGTCGGCCAGGAGGCCGCTGTGCACCGCTGCGGCGGTCCAGAGCCCGGCCCAATCGCCGCTCGTCCCCATCCGGCGGGAGCCCTCGCGTCCGACTTTCTCAGGAGTCCGGCGCTTGCGCGGGTTCCTTCCCGTCCGCGTTACCGGCGCCGGGCCATGGCAGGATCGGAACGACCGAGATGCTGTTCTTGGGCGACCCCTCGATGACGCGGTCGCTATACGCGAGGTAGATGAGCACGTTGCGCCTCGGGTCGAAAAAACGCACGACCTGCATGGATTTGAAGATCAAGGAGGTCCGTTTCTTGAACACCTCCTCGCCATCCGCTTTCCCTTTCCGGATCTCGTCCGTGAGGCTGACGGGGCCGATCTGACGGCAGGCGATGGAGGCATCGGATGTGTCCTCCGCCACCCCGACGGCACCGGAGATACCACCGGTTTTTGCCCGGCTCAGGTAGCAGGCGATACCGGGGACGGCCTCGTCCTCGAAGACCTCTATCAGGATTTTGTCGTTGGGGCCGAGCCACTTGAACTTGGTGCTGACGGTTCCAATTTCCTCCGCGGCTGCGGTAGCGACAAGGCAGCACAGGGCGGCGATGGGAAAAATGTTACGCATCGATGTCTTCTCCGGTTGAAACTGAATCAATCTGGAAACAAACGCTCACACTCCTGGTGACTGCGAGTAAGGCAGTCCTCGATGGACACGCCGAGAAACCAGTTCCCGGTAACGGCCAAACGCCCACCCGCGAGTGATCGGTCTATTCTGCGTACCAGGTCCTGATGGCCGGCACGCAAGGCCGGAAGACTATTTGCAACCCAGGCGATCCCGGCGATCCGCGTTTCGGCTATTCCGAGCGCCCTGCAGATGCGCTCCACCTGGGCACCGGCCTCCAGCTCCCCGCGCCGAAAATGGAAGGCGAAGCCGCGATAGCGCTCGTCGGGCAGGTAGTCCCGCGAGACCATGGAGTAGAAGGCATCGTCTATGGATATCAGGCCCGCCATCGGGGGAAGGTGTTCCAGCTCCTGGGCGAGCACGCAGAGAACCACGGTCTCGATTTGCGAGATACCGACACCCGCGACCAGCGCTCGAAGCTCGTCGAGCCCTTCCGGCACTAGGGCGGCGGCGGCATTCGGCGGCACCGCCAAGGTAAGATGCGAGCTCCTCAACGCGCTTCCATCCGCCATGCGAACCAGGAAGCCGTCGCCTTCGCGCACAACCCTGGATGCCTGCTGCCCAGTGCGGACCTGCAAGGCATCCCGGCACACGATCGCTTGCGGAATCTCGGACAGTCCACCGGGGAAAGTGAAGCTACGCTCGATTTCCTTGCGCCTGGGCTTGCGGCGGAACAGCAGGTCGGCGGGAAAGTCGTCGGCATCCTGGCAGACGACCGCCCGGAAAGCTGGTCCGAAAAGATCCCGGTAGTTCCGGCGGCCAAGGCCGGCGCCATAGACCTCCGCGACGCCCTTGCCCGCCTTGCCCCCGATAAACAGGCGAGGCAGGGAAAAGACCAGCTCCAGGGGATGAACGGCGGAGAAGATGGACTTGCGCTCACCATTGTGCCAAAGCTGGTATCGCAGCTTTCCTTTGCTTATCAGCTGCCCCATGAGCCCCAGATCGGCCAGGATATCGAGTAGGTGACCGTAACTGTTGAAGCAGGTATGACTGCCCGCTTCGGTCCAAAAGCCTCCGCAACCGGGAAAGATCCGGCTGTTCATGCAACCACCCACCCGGTCAGTCCCTTCCAGGACCAGCGTCGAGACGCCGCGCTTCACCGTTCGGTGAGCCATCCCAAGACCGCTGATGCCGCCACCGATGACGATGTGATCAAAGTCCTGGCTCACGAGCCCTTCGCTCAGTTTTCGCTCTCCTCGTTGCCGTCGGAGGCAGGCGCGACTATCTCCAGGTGACTGATGTCCGGCAGCTTGGTGGGTTCCTGGGGAGGTTGACAGTCCTCCAGGGTCCAGTCCCATCCCGGAACCAGGCTCAGGTAGCTGATATCGATATTTTGGTATTTGAAGACGCCATCTTCATCTTGTCCCTCGGCCTTGCTCTGCTGCTCGCCCGTCGCATACGACGGCTGCTGAGGTTCGGTTTCAGCCGGCGTCGCCTGCCCTGCCGGTTCCGGTGGAATTTCCCGCTCCTCGGAGAGCGCTGCCGGGGTTTCGGACGTGGCGGCCGGACTGATCTCTACCAGTGCCTTGGCATCGCGGAATACCTCGAGGTACCGTGATGCGGTCGCGGTATCCACACCGAGTTTTATGGCGATTTTGCGGCCACTGAAAAGCCTTGCCGCAGCCTCGTCGGATAGCTTGAAACGCTGCTGCAGATGGCGACGTACCTCGTTCGGGTCCGCATCCCCTATGAGTCCGCCGGCATAGAAAATGTCGAATTTGGCGCCTACCATGGTGTTCTGGGATTCCTGAAGATCTGGCTGATGCTGCACTTGGTTTCTTGCCAAGTCTACTGCAATCAAGAAGATCAGACGACCTCCGTCACTCAGATCGATCGGAAACGAAGGGGGCACAGGCTAGACCACGCATGCAGCTAGCCGGCATCCGACACGTCACCTTTACGCGCGCAAACCCCCGGCCTAGACTCTGCTTGCACCAATGCGGTGACGCCAGGAGGTTGCTATGTCCGCGTTCTGCAGGTTTTTCCGGATCCCTTTGTCCGCATGTGTCATCGTTCTTCTCACCCTGGTCCTGCAGCCAGCGGTGCTCTTCCAGGCATTCGGGGCCGAGCGCCAAATGATCCTGATCGAGGGGGCGGACTACTACGGACTCGACTACGAGACACTCCGGGAAGTCGAGCTTGCGGACTGCAAGGCCGCATGCATCGCCGATTCCAAATGTAAGGCGTTCACCTACAACACGAACGCCCGTTGGTGTTTTCTCAAGAGCGATTACGGCGACCTGCGCACCTTTGCCGGCGCCGTCTCGGGGCACATAACCGCGGATGGCGTAACCACGCCCGAGCTGCAGGCCGTACGCGTCTCCGAGCTTGGCTTCCTCGAGCCGGGCACCCTTGACGAGGCGCGGGCGCTTGCAGGACGCATCCGCACGCGGGGGGTGGCGGCACGGGGCTCCCTGGACGCTATCGTTGCCGACGCTCAGGCTGCCCGTCGTTCCGATCAGCCGGAGCGCGCCGCCGAGCTCTTCTCGGCGGCCCTGAAGATGGTGCCGGAGAGCCACTCGCTGTGGGTGCAGATCGCCGACGCACTGACGGCGTCCAAGTCAAAGGACTGGAAGCTGCAGCAGCAGTACCGTCGGGACGCCGTCTCAGCGGCGGTCAACGCCCATTTGCATGCCGCGACCGAATCCGAGCGCGCCCGGGCCCTGGCGGCACTGGGGCGCGCGCTGACGGCGCGCTCGCAATGGCGCTCTGCGATCCGCGCCACCCGTTCCTCGCTGGCTCTGGCAGAGGATCCGGGCGTGCGCTCCTCCTACGACAAGCTGATGGCCGAGCACGGCTTCCGGATCCTCGAGCACCAGGTGGACTCGAACGCATCCAGCCCCAGGATCTGCATCCGCTTCTCCGACCCCCTCCCACGCAATTTCCCCCACGTGGCGGACTTCGTCAAAGTCACCGGAGGCGAGAGGCTCTCCGTCGAGGCCGAGGCACAGCAGATCTGCATCGACGGCGTCTCTCACGGCGAGCGCTATCGCATCCTGTTGCGCTCCGGACTGCCGTCCGCCGACGGAGAGAGGCTGCCAAAGAGCGTTGACCTTCACATCTATGTTCGGGACCGCTCCCCCACGGTCCGCTTCCTTGGCCGCGCCTACGTCCTGCCGAAGGGGGGCGAGGCGACCATTCCCCTGGTCTCTGTGAATACCGATTTGGTCGAGGCGGAGGTTTTCCGAATCGGAGACCGGGCCGTGGCCCGGACCCTCGGCGACGGCACCTTTCTGCGCCAGCTTGGCGAGTACGAGCTGAACCGCGTGGCGGACCAAACCGGAGAGAAGGTCTGGAGCGGGACGATCGAGGTGGAGCAGGCACTCAACAGGGACATGACCACCGCCGTCCCCGTCGGCGCCATGATCCGGGACTTGGAGCCCGGCGCCTACCTGATGACGGCCGCGCCCCGGGACGCGATGCAGAGCTCGGATACCAGGGCGACTCAGTGGTTCGTGGTCTCGGACCTGGGCCTGGCGGCATTTTCCGGCAGCGACGGTTTGCACGCCCTCGTACGCTCGCTCTCGACGGCGGGTCCTCTGGACAAGGTTGCCTTGCGTCTGGTGGCCCGCAACGACCGAATCCTGGGACGCGCCAGCACCGACGCCATGGGTTACGCCCGCTTCGAGCCGGGCCTCCTACGCGGTAGCGGCGGCAACCGACCAGCGCTGCTGGTCGCGGAGGGACCGGACGGGGACTACGGCTTTCTCGACCTGACCAAGACCCCCTTCGACCTGACCGATCGCGGTGTCGGCGGTCGCCCGCCCCCCAAGCCCCTCGATGTCTTCCTGACGAGCGAACGCGGCATCTACCGGCCCGGCGAGCGGGTCCAGCTGACGGCACTGGTGCGGGACTCCAAGGCGGACGCGGCATCGGACCTGCCGCTGACCCTCGTCGTCAAACGACCCGATGGCGTCGAGCATCAACGGCTCCAGACACAGGACCAGGGGCTGGGGGCCAGGCACGTAACGCTCGAGCTGCTTACCGCCGCAATGCGCGGCACTTGGCGGGTCGAGGCATTCAGCGATCCCAAGGGCGAGACCCTCGCCCGACTCGCCTTCCTGGTGGAGGACTTCGAGCCGGAGCGACTGACCATGGACCTGAAGCGTCCGGTCGAGCCGATCGATCCCGTGGAGCCGCCGTTGCTCGGCGTAGACGCCCGCTTCCTCTATGGTACGGCGGCCTCCAATCTGACGCTGGAGGGAACCGTGACCCTGCACGCTACAGATTCCCTCACGGCCTTTCCCGGTTTCCGTTTTGGCCTCGCCGACGAGAAGGTCGAGCCCGTCAGCCGACCGATCCCCGGCACCAAGACCGACGCCCGGGGCGAGGCGGCCGTTTCCCTGGAGCTGCCCAAGATGGTCCCGGTCAGTAAGCCGCGGCAGGCCCATGTCAGCATCCGAATCCTGGACGCCGGCGGCCGACCGGTCGAGCGCTCGGTCGAGCTCCCGGTCGCAGACAAGCAGGCCCGCATCGGCATCAAGCCGCTGTTCGAGGGCGCGGTCGACGAGGGCGGCACGGCGACCTTCGAAATCCTGGCCCTCGGCGCGGACGGTCGACGCGTCGCCCGCGACGGCCTGACCTGGACCCTGTCCCGCGTAACAACCTTCTTCCAATGGTACCGGCTGGACGGCCGCTGGGACTACGAACCCGTGGTCACTCGACGGCGCGTCGCAAGCGGGACCCTTGATCTGGGTGCGCAGGACACCGGCCGCATCGAGGCCGGCGTCGACTGGGGCGGCTACGAGCTCGCGGTCCAGGAACCGGGCGGAGGCGCTCTGCCCGCGAGCCTGGAGTTTGAAGCGGGCTGGTACCAGGCACCATCGAGTTTCGATACACCGGACCTGGTCAAGGTTTCCCTGGACAGACCGAGCTATCGCATCGGCGAGACCGCAAGGGCGCATATCGAGCCCCGATTCCCGGGACTGGCGTTGGTCATGGTGCTCCACGACCGGCTGGTCTCCCTGACGCCGGTCCAGGTACCTGATGGCGGTGCAACGGTCGAGCTACCCGTCACACAGGATTGGGGGCCGGGGGCTTACGTGACGGCGGTCCTATTCCGCCCGATGGACGTCGCCGCCAAGCGCATGCCCGGACGGGCCCTGGGCCTGACCTGGGCGGCGGTTGATCCAGGTGACAGGAGGCTGGATATCCAGCTCACCGCGGCGGAGAAACCCGCACCTCGCGGGCCCTTGAGCATCGATGTCGCACTGGGAAATCTGGCGGCAGGGGAGGAGGCCTATGTAACGGTCGCGGCGGTTGACCTGGGCATCCTCAACCTCACCCGGTTCAAAACGCCGGCACCGGATGCCTGGTACTTCGGGCAGCGCCGCCTCGGACTGGAGATCCGCGATCTCTACGGCCAGCTCATCGATCGCATGCAGGGTGTTATCGGCGCGGTGCGCTCCGGCGGCGACGCACCATCGATGCAGTTCGAAGGCCCGCCCCCCACCGAGGCCCTCGTGGCCTTCCATTCCGGAATCCTCAGGCTGGACGCCGAGGGCAAGGCGTCCGCATCCTTCGACCTACCTGATTTCAACGGCTCGGTGCGCCTGATGGCCATGGCCTGGTCGCAGCAGGGTGTCGGGCATGCGGTCCGGGATGTCATCGTACGTGATCCCATAGTCGTCACGGCTTCCATGCCCCGGTTTCTCGCCCCGGGGGACAGGTCACGGGTGTTGATCGAGCTGGCGCATGTGGAGGGTCCGAGCGGAGAGGTCACCGTACAGGTCTCGACCTCGGGCGGACAGGTCGCGATCGAGGCGGACGCGGCGACCCGAACACTGAGCCTGGCAGACGGCGCCCGCGCCCAAATCCTGGTGCCCATCGTGGCCAGGACGGCCGGTGACGACGAGTTGAGCATCGCTCTGACGACACCGGACGGCAAGAAGCTGATCAAGTCCCTGACCCTGCCGGTACGTTCCCACGAGCCGCCCCTGGCCCGGCATTCGATATTTCCGCTCGAGCCTGGCGCTGACGGCCTCGAGATCACATCAGACATGCTCTCCGGGCTGGTGCCAGGCTCGGGCAGCCTGCTGGTTTCGGTCAGCGGCGCCGGCAAGCTCGACGTACCAGCCCTCGTTCGGACGCTCAACCGTTTCCCATTCGGCTGCGCCGAGCAGATCACCAGTCGGGCATTGCCCCTGCTGTACGTCGATGAGGTGGCCCTATCCACCGGTCTGGGCACGGCTCCGGGGGTCGCGAAAAGGATTCGGAGCGCCGTCGCCGGGTTGCTGGCCAAGCAATCCTCCGGCGGGGGATTCGGGCTCTGGGGCCCCGGGGAGGGTGACCTTTGGCTCGATGCCTACGTGACGGATTTTCTCACGCGGGCGCGGGAACAAGGTTACAAGGTACCGGCTATTGCCTTTGACTTGGCCATCGACAATCTACGAAACCGCCTCGCTTACGCCTCCGACTTTCAGTCCGGAGGCGAGGACATTGCCTATGCCCTCTATGTACTTGCCCGCAATGGACGTGCCCTCATCGGGGACCTGCGCTATTACGCCGAGGAAAAGCTCGACGCCTTCGCCACGCCCCTGGCCAAGGCCCAGCTCGGCGCCGCCTTGGCGCTCTATGGCGACAGACCCAGGTCCAATCGGGTGCTGAGAGCGGCGGAGGAGATGCTGCAGGGGCAGACGGACAGCGGAATCTGGCGTGCCGATTACGGCTCCGTGTTGCGGGACGGTGCGGCCCTGTTGACGCTCGCCGCCGAGGCCGGAACCAGCGCGGTCGACCTTCAGGCGCTTGCCCACCGGATCGGGGAAGGCTGGAATGAATCGCGCCACACCAGTACCCAGGAGCAGGCATGGCTCCTGCTGGCCGCTCACGCCCTGATGCAAGGCACCGCCAAGCCCCGGCTTTCGATCGACGGCAAGATTTTCGATGGCAGTGTCTTCCGTAGACTCGACGCGACACAGCTCGCGGCAGGGCCCTTGGTCATCCGCAATATGGGCGAACGAACGCTCGATGCGGTGGTAGCTGCGACCGGTATCCCAGTCGTACCATTGCCGGCGGAGGGGCATGGCTACGAGATCGAGCGAGCGTACTACGGCCTAGAGGGGAGACGACTGAATCCCACGACCATCGAGCAGGGCCAGCGGATTCTGGCCGTGTTAACGGTTCGATCAACGACCAAGCGCGCGGCGCGATTGATACTCGACGACCCCCTGCCCGCCGGATTCGAAATCGACAACCCGAATCTGGTCCGAGCGGGTGACCTGGCCGGCATCGACTGGCTGGGGCTGGTTGACACGCCGGCCTACAAGGAGTTTCGGGCCGAGCGCTTTGCCGCGGCTGTCGACCGCACCAAGAAAGACCCCACGACCTTCCAGATCGCCTATCTGGTGCGGGCGGTCTCTCCGGGAATCTTTGCCCATCCGGCGGCGATGGTACAGGACATGTATCGCCCGCAGCGCTACGCACGAACCGCATCCGGAAGGGTCGAGGTCGTGGGACCGTTACATTGAACCTGCTGCGCTTCAAGCTCAATCTGCGCCGTCCCTTTAATTCTATTCGCGTAGAACGCAGCGCCGTACGCGCGGTAAAGTAGCTCCCGATCCAGCTCACCCAAAGGTCTATCGGCTCTGATGCGTTCCGTGACCAGCACGTCCAAGTCGCGGGACATCTTCATTAGCTTGTCGTACGCCGGCTGCAGCTTGGCCCATTCCTCCGAAGCTCCGTCCACCTGCAACCATGTCCGAATGACTTCGTTGGGATGCAGCTTACCAATCATCCAATTCGACCGCCCCTGCCTGTAACAACGGCGACAGAAGGTCTCGAAGTCCAATGTGCGGATCATATGACTGACGGCGCTGCTATTGTAGACGACTCGCAGTCCGAGCTTGGACAACCGATAACCCAACTCCACATCATCGGCCCCAAAACGAAATAGGGGATTGAATACGCCATTCTCTAATAAGAACATTCGCTTACACGAGGAACGACCTCCTGAAAAATACGAGAAGTCCAGGATATCCTCGTGATTCAGTAATGGATAGGAAAAGAGGTGACAACCGACTTGGGTCACATAATGCATGAGCGGTGACCGCGCCACCGCGGATGCGAGATCCGTATACCCAAGAACAGCATACTGTTCCCCCACAAACTTCTGATGGCTCCTATAGTGCTCTTCCAACAGGCGGCTATCAGCAACGCCGTCATCCTCCAAAAAGAGGACAATCGCCCCGCGGGATAGAAACAAACCATGATTCTTACCGCTTGCCAACCCCGAATTGGCCTGATACGCGTATCTTATCGGCAACGATGACCGAAACGAATTTACTGTCTCGCGGGTATCATCCGTGGAACCATCATCGACGACAACGATCTCGAAATGCTCTGGGCTCATCGTCTGACCGCAGAGCGCTCCCAACGCCCGTGCCAACAGCGGCGCACGGTTATAGGTACATACAACTGCACTGATCAACGGCGAAGACGCTTCTCGAGCCACGCCGATCATCGATCTTCGTCTCGTTTCGGCCCACCGCTCAGACTCCTTCTCTTATCGATCGGATAGGTTTCCAAGGCCACAAAGGCTTTACTACGGTCCAGGTGTACATGTCTTTCCAAGAAACTATGCATTTCGGTGTTTGTGTCGTCGTAATCGTAAAAGGTGACCGGAGTCCTCAGCGCGTGCTTGACCGGTGTAGCGTCCACGATACCCATGCGATATCCGTTCCTTTCCACCTGTAGGGGCCACACGAAATCAAGGCCCCATCCCATTGGCGCACTCTCATCAAATGGCAGAAGAATAGCGTAGGCATTTCGCTTTACCGAGAACAAGGGGCCGATCTCTACAAAACGGGTCAAACGGGCCTCCACTCCGAGTAACTGAGCTACGAACTGGTGATCAATATAGCTATCATGCGTACGGGCGGGCTGTGCCAACGCGAAATCGTATTTGCTCTGAAGGCCTAAAAAATTGTCTAGAAAACAATCAGAGAGCTCGATGTCGTCGTCACAGACGATGATGAACTGGTAACGATCGAAGTCGGCCAACTCGAGCAGTTCATTTAGCACCCGAAATTTCGAAATTCGGCGCTCGGTTATTGAGACGGTAATCCCTTCCAGCTCCTTCGGAGCGTCGCTGCAACCTACACCTGCCCAACGCAAATCGACATTCCAATCTTCTGATTGAGTGAGGATGTCGGAGATAGCAGCCGCATTGTTGAGGGTATCGAGTAGATACACACCTAAGATCAGTACACGGTTTTCTTCACGATTCTGCATATCCGACCTACTTGCTCAATCGGGATCTGTAGTCGAGCATCAACTGTTCCATTCCCTACGCACAAAGACATCTCTCTCCTTCCCGCCTAGCGATGCTCGTCGACCATGCAAAAAGACAATTGCTTATACGACGCGACGCCCTTGGCACAATGGGCCCGCATCAGGGTTCTGCTAAGGAGAGAAGCTGGTCGTGTACGACCGAGACCGAATAAGAACGGCGAATCAACGCCCTTCCCTCGTCGGAGAGATGAACCCAGAGGTCCTCGCTTCCGTAAAGACGAATGATACCCGCGGCGAAAGCTTCTGCATCGTCACAGATCAAGGCGTTCTCACCGTCGATCAACGCCATACCCTCAGTACCCATGCTCGTCGTAACGACAGGCAATCCGAAACTCAGGCTTGTACTTACCCTGCCCGTCATTCCCGAGTCATGGCAAAACGGTGCGACAAAAATTCGACTCTGCTGAAAAAACGGTTCCAGGTCGTCGACATCGCCTACCGGCTCGACATTCGCCGATGCCAAGCCTCGGATATCAGCCGGGATGTTACTACCGACGATTCTGAAGCGGATTTGAGGTAGCTTCTCGGACACCAGCGGTAGGATTCTGGATGCAAAATAGTGGACAGCTTCGGCATCCCGATCATCGTCGAAACAGCCGAAAAAGAAGAGATCCCGTCGGATCGAAAAGGGCGATACCTCATCCACGACTTCCTGTATGTTTGGGACAATGCGCACGTCGAGACTTGGTTCTTCCTCCAGCAAAGTGTTCTTTTCTCCCTCGGCGATGACCAAAATGCTGTCGGCCGAGCGAGCGTTCGCCAACTCCAGACGCATAGAGGGCGGCGCCTGAACCCCTAAAACCGCGTCGTTCGCAGGAACCTTCGCTGCGTGAGAAAACCGGACGTAATGCGTGTTTCCCGAATCGTAGACAACCTTCGCATCGACCGCAAACGCGCGGACGATTGAAGCGTATCTTTCGAATATCGCCCGTCCGAACAGCAACACCAATTTGTACTCCATTCCGTGCCTAGAAAGATGACGAACGGATGCGTTCAATCCCAAGATCATTTGTTGTTCATGATCAATCTCGGTGTAAGCACATCCTGATTTATCTATTTCTTCATCTACAATATGATCAACGGCGAATCCAGCTTCGCTATAGCATTCAGCGAATTGGCGGATACGGAAGGAAGTTGAGCGCGTATCTGGTGCCGGCGACCTCCAGCCTACCAACAAGATCCGCTTGGGGTTGGGACACAAAGATATGAACGTTTTCCAATCAAGCGCCCATTCCGGCGGTAACTGCAACCTAAGTGAATCATGCAATGCCGTGTCGTCAAATCTTGGTCTTCCCTGGACCGGTAACTTTCTTTGCGGCAGACAGCAGGGCCTACCCTGTTCTCTGCCAACCTCAAGATAATGAACGAGCGCATTGACTGCCGAAGAAGCAACGTCGGGGTTTTGGTCGAGATAGAACTTGCTGTCGAATAGGGAACTGGGATCGAAACCTGCGTCAGCCCCCCAACGCACATAGTGAACCAGAGGATTCAGTTTCTTTTTCGCAACGCTCGGGTGCTGTTCCAAGTACCAGGCACTGTTGAAGAACGAATTGGGATCGCATCCCTCTACAGCACCTCGTCTC
>JAJDOL010000137.1 GCA_022340195.1 Chromatiaceae bacterium | reverse complement strand
AGACGCCTTGATTTCAAGGAAGCTCATGTCGTCGATGTGGTCAGCGAGTATCTGCATGGCCCAGTCATCCCCTGGCCCCGAGGCGTTGTCGGGAAAGACGACCTGTTCCTTGGCCTGAAACTCGCGGGCTTTGGCGATAATGTAACAAATTGTTTCAAGACGAATCTTCAACATGGAGCGAGTCCTGCTTTCCTTTCGGGCAATGTAAGAATTGTACTACGGTGGCGGTCGCTACAAGTATCGTCCGACGACGGGAGAGAACGGGTCGATGCCTCTCGCGGAGCACTGCGTTCTAGTGACAGAAGCACTCGTCGCGATCCTTTCCGGGTGTGCGACGGCACCGAAGACCGGGCGCTTGCAGCTTATCCTTATCAGTCTCGCCCGAGAGACGAAGATGGGGTTTAACGCGTTTCAGGAAATGAGACGCAAAAAACCCGTTGTCGGAGTCGGATCCGAGTCCAACAGGGTTCGGCGGGTCGGAAGCAGGATCGCCGCGCTCGAACGCCGTATGCCCGAGGCCATGTACGAGTACGATCGGGCGAAGCCGCGGCGGTGAGCGGAGAAACCTCGATGGGAATCGCCTATTGACCGCCCGTTCGATGCGCTTGCTGCGCTGGGTTGTGCCGTTCCTAGCGGCGATTGGAGTCGGGCTCGTGATTCCGATGCAACCGGGTAGTCGCGTGACTTCCGACCGATCCCGATTGGCTTTGGAGACCTTTCTCGGTGACGAGAGCGCAGGCTTTGCCAAGGCAGAGAGGCCGTGGCGCTTCAGCTTTCCCAGCGACTACGGCGGACACCCGGATTTTCGCTCGGAGCTTTGGTATATCACCGGATTTCTGGAGGACGAAGCGGGAAAGAAGTTTGGTGTTCAGCTCGTCTTCTTTCGTTTCGGACTTCGATCCTCGGCAACGAACCGGCCGTCGGCCTGGGGAACGAATCAGATCTTTTTCGCCCGGTTTGCGCTTACCGATGTGGCCGCGGGTCGCTCTTACGCCCAGGAACGTTTCAGCCGCGTCGCCCTTGATTTGAGCGGCATGGATGCATCCCCGGTGCGCGTCTGGGTGGAGGATTGGTCCCTGGAGGCTGCAGAAGGGCGGAACGGGGCGCACTTCCAACTCCGTGCCGGCGACCGGGATTTGGGTATCGAGCTGGCCCTGCAAAGCGTCAAGCCGCCAGTACTCGAGGGTGAAGCGGACCTGTTCGAGTCGAGTCCTGGTGGCGTCGCCTTCCATTTTTATCTCATCTCTCGGCTCGCGGCCTCGGGTGCCCTCCGCCTTGGGGGAGCTGCGCATAGGGTCAGGGGCGAGGCTTGGCTCGATCGAGCCTGGGGTGCGGTTCCCATGTCACAGGGGCAGATCGCCCTCAACCGATTTGCACTCCAGCTTGGAGATGGGCGAGACCTGTTGTGTCTTCAGCTGCGGCGCCGAGATGGGAGTGGAACGCCTGTTCCAAGCTGCTTGCTGATCCGAGCGGACGGTGCCACGAGGTTTTTCCGTCGCCGCGAGATAGACCTCGAGCCAAGGGCTCATCGGCACAGTAATCTGGATGGGACCAGCTATCCGCTGCGTTGGAGTCTCGAACTGCCGGCGGTGGGGCTGGAACTGGTAATCAATCCGCTGTTGGATGTCCTGGAGCTGGACCAAGCCACCCGTGCCTGGAGCGGTGCGGTCGAGGTCTCCGGTAGATCGGGGGGAGTGCCGATCGCTGGGCGGGGCCATGTGGAGCTCAGCGGATATGGTGGCTCCTAGGGTTTGTCGACATTCACCCCTAACAGACTGTTTCCCATATGTTACGAGCTGCAGGAAATCAGCGTTCCGCACAGCGAATGCCGCGCCAACCGCTTGATTGACGGTAGGGTCCGCCGTGGGGACCTTCTGGATGTCGACGCGACATACTAAGCTATTCAAGCATACTACAGGTAACTGGTTCTGATGCCTCGCTATCGCTATGCCAAGGCTACCAATGCGTTTGTGTTGCGTGTTCTTTTTGATTCTCGCTGCTGTCTTGCTTACCGGCTGCGGGCAAGATGGGGAGCCGGATGCTATTACAAAGGCACAGCCTGGGAAGGTCGCGGCCGAGCCCCAGCGGACCGGGGATCCCGAGCGTGGTCGGGATGCCCTGCTGAACCGGGCGGTCGTGACCTGCGGCTTGCCCGTCTCCGCTTACCGCAAGAGCATCCGGGAAATCGACCCGAAGCTTATGCTCCCGACTCGCACCGGGCTCAACGCGCAGCTTCCTTACTCGCTGACGGCGCACACGTCGGCGAGCGGCGTGGAGCTGGTCACCTCCAATTGCCTTAGCTGCCATGCCGCCCTTTTGAACGGTGAGCTGGTTATCGGACTGGGAAACGAGTTTCTCAATCTCACAGAGGATCCCATCGTCTCCGTCGAGAGTGCCGGTGCCTACGTTGAAGGTGAGGCTGAGGCTAAGGAGTGGCGAAAGTGGGCGGATCGGATCGATGCCATCGCCCCCTACATAATCACAGATACTGTCGGAGTGAATTCCGCCGGCAATTTGACCTTCGCCCTGTTTGCCCACCGCGACCCGGTAACCCTGGCTTGGTCAGAGGAGCCGATACTGGCGCCACCCCCGGAGAAGCCGCTGCCCGTGAGCGTGCCTCCCTGGTGGAACACCCGCAAGAAGCACGCGTCCTTCTACAACGCTGAGGGGCGAGGGGACCAAGTCCGTTTCATGATGCTAGCGTCCACTACCTGCACAGATACGGTGCAGGAGGCCGCCGCTATCGATGCCTGGTTCGTCGATGTGCGCGCTTATATCTTGACGCTGGAGCCACCCGCCTATCCGTATGAGGTCGAGCTTGCCCTTGCCGAACGAGGTGAGAAGCTGTTCAGGAAGAACTGCAGACGCTGTCATGGTACCTACGGCGCCGACGAGCTCTATCCAAATCGTGTCGTAGCCTTGGAGGACGTGGGGACGGATCCATTTCTGGCACGGGACGCCTTCGAGGAATCGGATCGTTTCATCCGCTGGTTCAATCGGTCTTTCTATGGAGAGACGTCGCGCGTCGAGCCGGCACTGGGCTATATCGCACCCCCGCTGAACGGCATCTGGGCGACGGCACCCTACCTGCACAATGGATCCGTGCCCTCGCTGGCGGCGCTCATGGATACCTCGAGCCGGCCAAAATACTGGCGCTTCGCGGCGGAAAAGCCGGATTACAATGTTCAGGCCATCGGCTGGGACTTCGACGAGCTTGCCCATGGCAAGGAAGGTGCCATGGGATGGGACGAGCGCAACCGCATCTATGATACGACTTTGCGTGGCTACTCCAACCAGGGGCATGATTTCGGCGATGAGCTAACGTCGAAGGAGCGGCGGGCGCTCTTGGAGTATCTGAAGACGCTTTAGATCGGGCATATAAACGCGTCGAGGAAACCTGGACCATGAAGCGTAGAGCGTTTCTCAAGGCTGGCTCGCTGGCCGCTTTCTCACCTGCTCTGGCAAGTGCGCATGCCGCCGGCACCGGTGCCGAGCGGCCGCTTTCCGGAAGAGCTTTGAAACGAACCCAGTGGTCGATCATCGAGGCCGTTCAGGATCATCTGCTCCCGTCGGAGTCGGATGCGCCTGGTTCCCGCGATGTTAACGCTACCGCTTATCTCGATCGCACCCTGGCCGATCCGAAGTTCGATCCCGACGTCAAAGGGTTTATCCTCAAGGGCATCGGATGGCTGGAGGAGATCTCACAGCAGGAGGAGGGGCAGTCGTTTGCAGAGGTCGAGCCGGCTAAGCGCGAGGATCTGTTGCGGCGGATCGCCGACAGCGGGGTGGGGGAGCGGTGGCTTTCGACCCTGATCACCTATTGCCTGGAGGCCATGCTGGCGGACCCCTTGTACGGGGGCAATCCGGGGGGAGTCGGCTGGAAGTGGTTGGAGCACGATCCCGGGAAACCGAGACCGACGCCCGACAAGATCTACGGTAGATTGGGCAAGGCATGAACCGGGATTTCGACGTTTGTGTCATCGGAAGCGGCGCGGGTGGAGGGCCTGTGGCTCTGACTTTGGCGGAGGCGGGTTACTCGGTGGTCGTGCTGGAGAAGGGACCCTGGTTCAGGGAGCAGGATTTCTTCAAGGACGAGATTGCCTGCTGTCGCCGCAGCACCTATACCCCCAACCTCCTGGACGAGCGCCATGTGCTCGAGCGGCCGGACGGTGACGGGGGTTGGCAGGCCGAGTCGACCTTCGATTCCGGCTGGGATTGGTGGAACGGCAATTGTGTGGGTGGTGCGACCAACTTCATGAGTGGTTTCTTCCACCGCATGAAGCCCGACGACTTCCGGTTGCTCTCCGCTTTCGGTCCGGTAGCGGGGGCCAACATTGCCGATTGGCCCATCAGTTACGACGAAATGGAGCCTTGGTACGATCTGGTCGAGCGTCGAGTCGGCGTCTCGGGGAAAATTGTCGATCATCCCCGCCAGGAACCTCGCTCCAGTGCGGGCTTTCCCTATCCGCCAACCGTCGAGCACCCAATATCCGGGTGGATAGATCGTGCCTGCCGGGACCTGGGGTACATTCCGTTGCCGGCGCCTCGGGCAATCCTGTCCCTGCCTGCCATGGGGCGAGATGCCTGTCTCTACACGAACTACTGTGGAAGCTACGGTTGCAGCACCGGGGCTAAGGGCAGCGCCCGTGCGGCCCTGCTGGATCATGCCGTGCGAACCGGACGCTGCGAGATTCGCGCTCGCTGCATGGCAAGCAGAATCCTGAGCGACGCCAGAGGCAATTTAGAGGCGCTCGAGTACCTGGAAACCAACGGTACACGACGGCGCTTGGACGCCAAAATCTACGTCGTTGCCTGCCAGGCGATCGAGACGGCGAGGCTCCTGCTCATGTCAACCGGTCCCAAGTACCCGGATGGATTGGCCAACAAGAACGGACAGGTGGGTCGCAATCTGATCTTCTCCGCCGGCGGATCTGGTGCTGGAGACATAGTGTACCCGGGTCTGGATCCGAAGCTCGTGGATCTTCTCGATGTGCGTGGTCTCTTCGTCAATCGGGCGCTGCAGGACTGGTATTTCTACCCAGATCCGAAGACGGGGCAGCGGCGTAAGGGAGGGACCGTGGAGTTCCTGTTCCGTCACGCCAATGCTATCTCACGGGCCGTCGCGCAGAAGTGGGACTCCAGCGGCGATCTGGTCTGGGGCAAGCCGCTGAAGGACCGAATCAAATCTTACTTTGCTTCCGGGCGCCATCTGCGCTTCGAGGTCTTCAACGACTGGACACCGGTTGATGATTGCTTCGTGTCCCTGGACCCCGTGGAGAAGGACAAGTGGGGAATGCCCGTGGCTCGCATCCGCCTCGGCTATCACCCGCGAGACTTGGAGGTGGGCCGGTTCCTGGCGCGCAAGGGTGCCGAGGTGTTGGAAAGGCTGGGTGCCGAGAATGTCAGTTGGAGTGTGAGCGGCTCGCCTCCGCCAAACCTGGTTGCAGGCGGTTGCAGGTTCGGCACAGATCCGAAGACGTCAGTTCTGGATCCGGACTGTCGCGCTCACGGGCTTGAAAATCTGTATGTAACCGATGGCAGCTGCATGCCCACCGGCGGAAGTGTTCCTTACACCTGGACCATCTATGCCAATGCGTTCCGCGTCGCCCACAGGATCCTGGACGCACTCGGGGGAGCCGCGTGCGCGCGCTCATGA
>JAJDOL010000079.1 GCA_022340195.1 Chromatiaceae bacterium | reverse complement strand
GAGACGGCGGTGCTTCCATCCCTGAGCGCAGACGGTGGAATGTCGCCCGAGGATTTCCGAATACCCCGCGAGAAAACGGCCGGCGCCTATGCCGATGGTGCCAAACGCTTCGAGGTGACGGTTCGCGCGCTTCATGAGGGGGTCAAGGAGATCCCGCCACTTGCGTTCTCCTGGTTCGACCCGCAACGACAGGAATTCCAGACGACCCGCTCCCCGCCCGTGGCCCTTTCGGTTCGACCCGCTCAGGTCGTCACGGCCGAGGACGTGGTCAGTGCAGCACCCCCCGCGGTGCAAGAGCAGCAGAGCGAGCGGGAAGCGGGTGCCGATCGCGAGTTATCGTCCGAGTCGGGCGCGGGGGGCAGGAGCACAACCCGGCGCCCCATGTTCAGTTTTACCGGGGCGGACCTTGCCATCACCACGGATATCCAATCCCTGCTCCGACCGCGCGGATCCGTACTGGCAAGCGCCGGCGTCCAGGCGATCGCTTATGGTGTCGGGCTTCTGACGATGCTCCTGGCCCTGCTGTCCCGGCGCCGCGCATTGGCTGATCCGGCCGAGCTGGCACGGGCCAAAGAGCTCAGTGCGCAACGCGCCGCGGTGGCGAAAGCCGGCAAGGTCACCGAGGTCAGTGACGCCCTGAGGCGTTTGGTTGCTACTTCCGGGATTCACCCGCCCGCCGAGTGGGATAGCTTCCTCGCCGAATGCGACGCCTACGCCTTTGCGCCCGGCGGCGCCTCCCGCGTGCTGGACGAGCCCATGCGTGTACGCGCTCTGGCGCTCGCCGACCAGCTGCTGAAGGGGAACAATCGATGAAATGGGCATGGCTGACGGTACTCTGGATCTGGTGCCTACCCCACGCAATCGCTGCCACGCCGGGCGAAACCCTGGAACAGGCAATCACGGCCTATCAGCAAGCCCAGGAGGCGGCGGGGAGAGACGAGCGCCTCGCGGGCTTTCGCCACGCGCAACGCCTGTTCGAGCAGGCATCGACCCAGGGCCCGCGCTCGGCCGATCTCTATGCCAATATGGGGAACGCCGCGCTTCAAGCCGAGCAGTTGGGACCGGCCATACTCGCCTACCAGCGCGCGTTGGCCCTGGACCCCGCCCACGCGCGGGCCGGTCAGAACCTTCGCCACGCCCGTACCCTGTTGCCGGCCTGGGTACCCAGACCCGAACCCGAAGGCACCCTGGAGAGCTTTTTCTTTTGGCGACACCTCCTGAACCCCGCTCAACAAGCGAGTATCGCGGCCTTATCCTTCCTCCTTGCGGCCCTGTTGCTCGCCGTCGCCATCCGCTGGCAATCCGCCCTCGCCCGCACGCTGGCAATCCTTCCTCTGCTGGCGTGGGTCGGACTTCTGGTTTCCGCTGCCATCGACACATCTTCCAGCGCGGCCGCACAGGGTGTGCTCATTGCCGACGAGACCATCGCCCGCGCCGCCGACTCCCCCAATGCCCGGGTACGTTTCGCCGAACCCTTACCGGGCGGCACCGAGGTCAGCATTCGCGAGTGGCGCGAACGCTGGGTCCACATCGTCCTTGCAAACGGTCGCGACGCCTGGGTAACACGAGGCGCCGTCGAAGCGATCAAGGCCGATTCCCAGGTTTACAGTGAAGGTTAGCCGTACCGGGGTGTACGGGAGCTGACGGTATTCTCCGTTCACCGGCCAATCCGGGCATTGACGTATGTTCCCCAAATTCGAGTCCGCTACAGACGCCGGGCCGAAACGCGCTGGACGTTTCGAAACCATCGGTCTGTTCGGTGGCAGCGCGCTCTTGGCGATTGCCGGAATCGTCGTCGCGCTTCAGTTCGTGCAACCCGCACCTCCAACGATCATCACGATCGCCGCCGGAACCAAGGACGGGGCCTATATTTTTTATGCTGAGCAATACGCCGAGATTCTCGCCAAGGACGGCATCGAGCTCCGGGTGCTCGAAACGAACGGCAGTGTCGACAATCTGGAGCTGCTATTACGCGACGCCGAGCCGGTCGATCTCGCCCTGATACAAGGCGGCGTCGCTGATGACGAACAGCGGAAGCGCCTGACGAGCCTGGGAAGCATGTTTTACGAGCCGGTATGGTTACTGGTCCCGGCGGGCGCCTCTGTACCGCTGCTGAATCAGGTCAAGGGGGCGCGCATCGGTATCGGCCCCGAGCGCAGCGGCACACGCTATCTCGCGCTTCTTTTGCTGCAAGCGAACGGCATCGACGCCAAGAATGCCCACCTGGAAACCGCTCATCTCAACGACACCGCAGAACGTCTCGCCGACGGACAGCTCGACTTGATCTTCGTTGTTCGCGCGGAAAAGTCTCCGCTGCTGCACCGACTGGCGATCGACGGCGCAATCGAGCTCCAGGATCTTCCGCGGGCCCGCGCCTATGCCCGCCATTTTCGCTTCCTGACTGCGCTGGACCTGCCTACGGGGGGCTTGGATCTAGAGCACAACATCCCGCAAGAGAACTTGAACATGTTGGCGGTTACGGCCAACCTCGTGGCGAGACCCGACATCCATCCGGCACTGGTGGACCTGCTAATCGAGGCGGCCACTGAGGTTCACGGCACGGGTGGGCTCTTTGCCGAACCCGGGACCTTCCCAACGCCGCGGCACGCCGATTTCCCGCTGAGCACAGACGCTCGGCGCTACTACGAAAACGGGCCCTCGTTCCTCCAGCGCTATCTGCCCTTCTGGGCCGCCACCTGGATAGACCGCACCAAAGTGATGCTCTTGCCGCTGGTGGCGCTACTGCTGCCGCTGGTCAAGATCCTGCCACCCGTGTATCGATGGCGGATTCGCCGCCGTATCTATCGGTGGTATGCGCAGCTACGGCAAATCGATCTCGAGATCGAGACCAGCGTTGGGGTCGACTCGCATGCGCTCGGCGAGCGACTCGCCGAGATCGAATCGGAGACGGCGCAAATCGAAATACCGCTGTCCTACAACGATCAGCTGTACGACCTGCGCCTTCACATCCGTTTGCTGCAGCAGAAACTGGAGCGAGTCTGTTAGCTCTCCGTCCAAGCCCTCGACAATGACTTCACCGGTAGCCTAGCGGCAAATCGCATACCGTCGTTCTTCGCGCTGGAGCACTATAACCCGGCATGGGTCATCCTGCTGGGCGTCATCACCTTCGCTGCGGCACTCGGAACGGGATTGCTCGCCGCCGCGCCATCGACGAAACATGACGAGCTCTATGATCACATGTTGCTCCCCAGTCGGATCGTCGTCGACGGGGCCTTGCACTTCTACCTCCAACCCTGGCTCTCAGCGACGCTGCCGCAAATGGAGTACCAAATGGCTGCGACTCCGCTGTACGCCATGGGCTACCCAGACGCCTCGAACGTCGTCAGCTGGTGCATCGGACTCAT
>JAJDOL010000070.1 GCA_022340195.1 Chromatiaceae bacterium | reverse complement strand
CTTGCCTTCCGCTACGAGGCCCAGCCCCCGCTTCCCGCCATGGTCAACGGCGACGAGCGCTGGTTGCGCCAGATCCTGCTGAATCTGCTGAGCAACGCGGTAAAGTTCACCGACCGCGGAGGCCTGACGCTGCGCGCCGCTGCCGACCGGCCCGCATCGGCTAGTGTGCATCTGCGCTTCGAGGTCGAGGACACGGGTATCGGTATCCCGCGGGAGCAGCAGGAAAGGATATTCGAGCCCTTCGAGCAGGTCCACGGCCCGGCCCGCAGCCAGGAGGGCACCGGGTTGGGCTTGGCCATCAGCAAGCAGCTGGTCCAGTGCAGGGGGGGAGCGATACAGGTTTACAGCAAGCCCGGCGAGGGCAGCCTCTTCCGAATCGAGCTGCCGCTGTCCCTGCAGACAGGTACGAGCGCCGCACCGCCGGAGCGACCGGTCATCGGTTATCGGGGCCCCATTCGCAAGATCCTGATTGTCGACGACAAAGCGGACAACCGCAGCGTGCTGGTCGGATTACTGGCACCCCTCGGCTTCGAGCTGTCCGAAGCGGCAGACGGGCGCGCGGCCTTGGAGATGGCCGCAGCCTTGCGGCCGGACGCGGTGCTGCTGGACCTGGTCATGCCCGTGATGGACGGATTCGAGGCCGCGCGACGAATGCGCGCCACGCCCGCCCTGAGCGACCTGGTGATCCTGGCCCTTTCCGCGAGCGTGTTCGAGGACGACCGCCGGCGATCCGCCGCAGCCGGCTGCCAGGACTTCCTCGCCAAGCCGGTGGATGCGGGACTGCTGCTCGAGATGCTGAGCGAGCACCTATCGCTGGAGTGGGTCTACGGCGAGGGGCCGCTGCCGGTGGGCACTACCGGTGAGGAAGCGATGGGGGCCGATCCGGCCGGCTTCGACTCCGAGCCGATCCGATTCCCGCCGGCCGATAAGTTGCGGGCACTCCGAGCGCTCGCCGAGACCGGGGACATCCGCGCCATCGAGCGGGAGCTGGACAGAATCGAGGAGTCGGAAGAGTCCTATCCGGCCTTCCTCCGGCGGATGCGCGAGATGGCGGTGGAATACGACATGCATCGCATCGTCGATTTTGTGAGCGGCTACTCGGCAACTTCATGAATCCGCGCAAAGACGCAAAAGCAAGAAGTTGTCTTCCATACGTCCGACGTGCGTGCCAAACATACGCCAGCTTATGGGAGCCCCGCGAACTGCGAAGCTGTGATGATCTGGTTCCACCGGAAATTTTTGGTAACGGAACGGCCCATATGGAGTGCTAATCAGATCTTATGCGGTCCATTTGTCTGCGCGTAAGTGGAGACGCTAGCCGGTTGATCGCGTGTGCAGCAAGAAACTCGGCAGTACATCAAGTACCTTGCGAGTTTCTGTCGACTCCTTGCACGCACCAGTCAACCGCAGGTTTCGGAAAATGGGTCGCGTATACGGCTTGGCTTGCGGCTGTGGCCTCGTAGTCTTCCCATCCGAAGGGGCCGATCCTTACCAGCCGTCGGCCGTACATGTCGTCGATCTTGGCCCAACAGTCGCTCGGTTTCGCATCCACGAACGCGGCTTGCCATATCTCCTTCAGCAGCCCTGATGAATGCTCGGCTACGCCCTTCAGCAAAGATGCGCTTCCCGTGGATAGGCAAAACAGAATCCAGGCGGCGGCCAGCTCGCTGTCGGATGCCAGCGTTGCGGCCCAGGGTCGGGGGTCACCGCCGGCGCATGGACTCTCCATGAGCGCCTCCCAGGCTTTCCCAGACGTCGCTTGTACCAGTTCGTGCGACCGATTCCAGATCCGATGTGGCGGATCGACGATCATGCACAGGCTCTGCCATTCGGGGGGAAACTCGGCCTCGGGGTGAGCAACGCGCGGTTTGGCCCACTTGGGAGCCCGCTCCCATAACATGCCGATTCGCCGATCTTCAGACAATCCCCACGGCGTTTGATATCGGTGGACGATAGCCACAACGCGCGTCGGCGCAAGATCCGGGGAGTGCCAGGTTGTGCTCGCGCTCCATCCACGAGAAAAGAAATCGTCATCGCTCGGAGACTGGTCCGGCGGTTGTGTCGATACATCGATACTGCAGTAGCGGGAGAATGTCTGTTGAGAGGATTCGGGTTCTCCGATCGATATCGAATCAGGCTCCTTCTGTTGTATGTGAGGATCTTCGGGAACAATCGTTTCCTCTGTTCGAACCGCCGACCGGTAAGCGCTCGTCGCCATGAGAGCACTGTGGTCGCTGTCTGTCGGCGCCACAGTGGGGAATTTCAGTGGCCGCCATTCAAAACGCGGCTCGGTTGCATGCTGGCAGAGCCAGTGCCAATTCTCGACAGGCCGTGGCTCGGTTTCGCAGACGGCCGCGTTATACAGCGCGAAGCGGGAATCTGAGTGTTTTTTCGAAAAGACCCGCATTTGTTCTTTTAGTTTTGCGATGATCTTTCTGACTGCCACGTCCGCTACTTCGCTGAGCTGGATCTGGTTGCGGCTTACCTCGATCCTCCCCGCCGCTTCTGACGACCAGTCGATCTCGACGACACCGGGACACCGGTAGTTCTTGAGCGATTCGAGATAGTGATCCGCCTGTACACCGAACCAGGACATCTCTACCGGGCACCAGGGTGCCTGACCAGCGGTATTCGAGTCTGAATGCCCTGTTAGGATCATCGCCCCATCCTGTTCTTTAAACTCGAAGAAGTGCAGGCACGGGCCGGCGTCGAGGTCGAACCAAGGGAAGGAGAAGCGATAGGTGCCCAGGCCATCGGAAAGCTCCCCGGCAACCGGTTCGGACCAGTGCAGCCGGCGATGCGCCTCATCGTGCCGCTCGCGCAATTGGTCACGCGCCTGTTCCCACGAGCTCCTCCGGTCGGAAGGGACCAGATCCTCCAGACTTTCGACTAAGTTTGCTTGCCGCGTTGGCGAACGGAGTTGGGGAGCGAGAACGGACAGGGACTGCTCCGCGTAATCGGCTCCGTCACGAATCCACCCCGGCGCATCCACCGACCATCGGGTGTCGGACAAGGAATCGGCCGCGACGAACAGTCGGCAAGGTGTTCGGGTCAATACCCGTCGAAGGTATGCGACCAACCGCCGCCAGAAAGCGACCGGCCCATCACCTAATACGGACGGTGACGCGATGGCGCTCTGGCGTCATGCCGATATCGTG
>JAJDOL010000064.1 GCA_022340195.1 Chromatiaceae bacterium | reverse complement strand
TTTACCGTTTTGGAGGCCAATCCGCGTACCGTAATCAAGGTGCGCGCGGAGCGCATTTGATCGACGTCATCCCGCAATTTCGTCCTCTATCAGGAGGCGCCGCGGCCAACACCGAAGGGTTTCGATTTGAGCGACATCGTCAGTAAGCTCCGGCTGAAGGAGATGGCTGAAGAGGATATCTACTTCGCCAAGCAGGACATCGAGCTCATCGAGGCACTGCACAAGAAGAAGCTTGTCAGGCTGGCAAAATGCAATGGCGGAGAGAAGCGACGTGCCAAGGACTTCGAGAAACGCTTCAAGTCGCTTACGGAAAAGAACAAGCGGAAACCGCGAAAGCGGTTGCACGCCATCCGTGCCCTTCTCGACGAGATCCAAGCGGCATGCCGGCGACGACGCTGATGCCATCTCGGAGTCGCGTCGGGACCACCTTTCTTCGCCCAAAACAGCCTAATTTTTACTTCGTCCCATGAATATCTTCATCGCCGGCGCCGGTCAGGTGGCCGCCTTCATCGGCAAGCGCCTGGTAAACGAAGGGCACGAGGTGACGCTGGTGGAACGCAGCGAGGAGCGCTGCCGAGAGCTGGAGAGCCAATTGGATGCGCGCATCATCCACGGCAATGCCGCAAGCATTGCGACATGGCGCCGGGCCGGGATCGAGCGCGCGGAGATGTTGATCACCGTCACCCAATCGGACGAGCTCAATCTGCTGGCCGCCCTCATAGTCCATGCCCAGGCACCACAGGCCGTCAAGGCAGTACGGCTGCGCACGCCCGATTTCCAAGCCTGGCGCGGCTTGCTGCAGGACCGGGGGATAAAGGTCGATCGCATCATCCATCCGGAAACCGACATCATCGCACGCATTTTGAGGGTCCTTCCCGTACCCGGCGTCTCCGACATTCGCGATTTCGCCGAGGGCGCGGTCAAGATGTTCGGCATGAATGTGGAGCGCGGTAGCTGGCTCGTCGACAAGACCCTGCGTGACCTCGAGGACGCCGGACCGCCCCCGGGCTCCATGGTCGCCATGATCTTCCGGGGCTCTGCGGTCATTATCCCCCATGGCAACGAGGCTCTCCGAGCGGGAGACCACCTCTACACGGTTACGACGCGGGATAGTCTGCAAGCCTTCATGGACTTCATGGGGATCAAGGCACAGGTACGGCTGCAGCGCGTGTTCATCGTCGGGGGAGACGAGGTGGGGGTCGAGGTGGCGCGTGCCCTGGAGGGGCAAGGGGTGGCGGTAAAACTCTTCGAGGAAGATCCTGCAAAGTGCGAAGCGATAGCCGAGGCGTTGGAGAAGACCGTCGTTATCCACGGCGACGGCACTGACCAGGAGACTTTGTGGCAGGCGAACATCGAGGGCATCGATGCGTTTCTGGCACTGACCGACAACGACAACTCCAACGTCATCGCCGGGCTGATCGCCCGGCGTCTCGGTGCGGCCAAGGTCGTCACTCAGGTGAACCGGCTCAATTATATGGGCATGGTCGGCGGGCTCGGGATCAATACGACCGTGAGTCCGCGGCTCAAAGCCGTGGACGCTATCCTGGAATTCGTGCGCAAGGGCGACGTCTTGTCGGTGCGCAGCTTCGGCGAGGAGGCGGCCGAGGCCATCGAGATCCAGGCACCGGCGACATCTCCCTATATCGGGCGGCCCTTGCGGGCTATCCGTCTTCCACGCGATGCCATCGTCGCGGCCATTGCGCGCCAGGGCGGGGACGTCATCGTGCCGCGGGGAGACGATACCATCGAGGCCGGCGACCGGGTGGTTTTCGTCGCACTGGAGCATTGTGTATCGGAGCTGGAAACCGCCTTTCTGGCGAAGCCACGTAGCCGATGGCTGCGCCCCTGATCGAGCTCCGCGTCATCGGCCGCGTGCTGGGTGTATTCCTCGCGGGGTTTGCCGTCGCCATGCTGGTGCCCTGGGGCTACGGACTGGTCATCGGCGGTGCGGACCTGGGCGCACTGCTCGGCTCGGCAGCGGTCACCGGCACCGGCGGCATCTTGCTGATTCTCGCTTGCGGGCGACAGGGCACGCGAGAGTTGAAGCCGCGGGAGGGACAGCTGCTGGTGATCCTGATCTGGGGTGCGGTGACGGTTTTCGGCGCCCTTCCCTTCTATTTTTCGCCCTATTTCCCCTCCTTCACCGACGCCTTCTTCGAATCCGTCTCCGGCTTCACCACCACGGGCTCCACCGTGCTCGACGACGTGGAGATCCTCTCCAGACCCATCCAGCTTTGGCGCTGCCTCTCTCATTGGCTGGGCGGTATGGGGATCGTGCTGCTGGGCGTGGCCATCCTGCCGCTCATCGGCCACGGTGGCATGCATCTGTACCGGGCGGAGTTCTCCGGCGCCAAGTCCGATAAGCTCAAGCCCCGCGTAGCCGAGACAGCACTGTCGCTGTGGAAGATCTACCTCGCCCTGACCCTTGCCGAGTGGCTGGCCCTTCAATGGGCCGGCATGGACGGGTTCGAGGCGCTTTGCCACGCCTTCTCGACCCTGGGCACCGGCGGATTTTCCACCCGCACGGCCAGCATCGCCGCCTTCGACAGCCCCCTCATCGAGTCCATCGTCATCCTCTTCATGCTGCTCTCCGGAATCAGCTTTATCCAACACTACCGACTTTGGGTGGAAGGGCGCCCGCTGGTGTTCTTCACCGACTACGAGGCCCGGTATTACCTGTTACTCGTAGGGATTGCGAGCCTCATCATCGCCGCGGTGCTCGTCTGGGAGAATCAGTACGCACCGGCCCACGCCCTGCGCAGCGCGCTCTTTCAGGTCAGCTCCATCGTCACCACCACGGGTTTCGTCAGCGATGACTACGCACTCTGGCCGCCGCTGCCCCAGATGATGCTTTTGGGTCTGATGTTCGTCGGCGGCTGTACCGGCTCGACGGCGGGAGGACTCAAGACCGCACGTATCCTATTGCTCACGCGGGTAGTGGACCGTGAGTTCCGGCGTATGGCGGAGCCTAACGCCGTATACAAGACACGCCTCGGAGGACGCGTCATTCCCGAAGCTACGATCCAAAGCCTGTTGAACCTGGTCTATCTGGCGTTCGTGGTCAACTTCATCGCCTCCATGTTATTGGCCGCCCTTGGCGTGGACGTGCTGACGGCCATTGCGGCGGTGGCGGCCTCCATGTTCAACGTAGGCCCGGGATTGGGCGGGGTGGGACCCGTCGAGAACTATGGCCACCTCCCCGGTCTCGCGAAATGGATCCTCTGCGGGTGCATGGTGGCCGGTCGCCTGGAATACTACAGCCTGCTCGTTATCGTTACCTCGACTTTCTGGCGACGGTGACGCTACCCGCTCGCGACATCGTTTCGCGGAACTTTCACCCGAGACCGGACGTGGCGGAACCGATTTGCTCCCGAAATCTTTGGCAGAACGGCATTCATCGATTATTTCCCTCGTGGTTTTGTCTGTTTTCGTTTTGCCGGCGTGCGTGTAACATACGCTCCCGCGCCGCGGTACCCGCGGCGTTGTTGCGTGCCCGAATGCGCAGTACGGCAGGCGCGTGCTCAGAGCTGAACAAAAAAGGGGGATGGGTGTGGAGCTGATAAAGACAGATGTTGCAATCGTCGGGGCGGGAGGAGCCGGTTTACGCACGGCCATCGCCATCGCCGAGAGCAATCCGGATCTCAAGGTCGCCTTGATATCGAAGGTGTACCCCATGCGCAGCCACACCTGTGCTGCAGAGGGGGGTGCAGCCGGTGTCATCAAACCGGACGACAGTCTGGACCTGCACTTCAACGATACCGTGGGCGGTGGCGACTGGCTGTCCGACCAGGACGTTGTCGAGTACTTCGTCAACGAGGCCCCCAGGGAGCTGATGCAGCTCGAGCATTGGGGCTGCCCCTGGAGCCGAACACCGGACGGGTCCGTCAACGTGCGGCCCTTCGGTGGAATGAAGATCAAGCGGACCTGGTTCGCCGCCGACAAGAGCGGTTTCCATATCCTGCATACCCTCTTTCAAACCTCGCTCCAGTTTCCTAGCATCGAGCGTTACGACGAGTTCTACTCGATCGACCTGCTCACGGCCGACGGTCGTTGCCAGGGTGTCGTCGCCATGGAGATGAAGAGCGGCCGGCTGTTCCAGTTCCAGGCCAAGGCGGTGGTGCTCTGCACCGGCGGTGCGGGCCGGATGTTCAAGTTCAGCACCAACGGCGCCATCAAGACCGGGGACGGCACCGCCATGGCCTACCGCGCCGGCGTGCCGGCCAAGGACATGGAATTCGTCCAGTATCACCCGACGGGTCTGCTCTCCACCGGCATTCTGCTCACCGAGGGCTGCCGTGGCGAGGGAGGCGTCCTGCGCAACAAGGACGGCTATCGCTACCTGCAGGACTACGGCATGGGACCGGAGACGCCCCTGGGCCAGCCCGTCCTCAAGACCATGGAGCTGGGACCGCGCGACCGTCTGAGCCAGGCATTCTGGCACGAGCAGCAGAAGGGCAACACCATACCCACCCCCTGGGGAGACAGTGTCCAACTGGACATGACCCACCTTGGCGAAAAGCATATCGACGAGCGACTGCCGCTGGTGCGTGAGCTGTCCATCCTCTATTCGGGCGTGGACCCGGTCAAGGAGCCCGTTCCCATCTGTCCGGTGGTGCACTACATGATGGGCGGGATTCATACCAATATTGACGCCGAGACCCCGATGCCCGGACTCTACGCCGTCGGCGAGACCGCATGCGCCAGTCTCAACGGCGCCAACCGACTGGGCTCCAACTCCCTCACCGAGCTCCTGGTGTTCGGCAAGCGCGCGGCGATGAACGCCATCGAGTTTGCCCGCAGCCAGACTTCCTCGACGAGCGAATCCGCGCTCAAGGAGCAGGCGGACCAGGCCCAGGCCAAGATCAGGGAACTGGTCGGCAGAAGCGGCGGTACCGAATCCATCGCCGGCATCCGCAAAGAGATGTCGGATACCCTGGAGTCGGGCGCCGGCATCTACCGCACCGAGGAGAGCCTCAAGGAGACCTGCGCCGCCCTTGTCGACCTGCGCAAGCGCTTCGCCGGCATCGAGCTGCACGACAAGAGCAACGTCTTCAACACCGATCTGTTCCAGGCCCTGGAGCTCGGCAACCTGCTCGAGCTTGCCCAGACGGTGGCGGAAGGAGCCCTCGCCCGGAAGGAATCCCGTGGCTCCCACCAGCGCTTGGATTACGAGGCGCGCGACGACGAGAACTTCCTCAAGCACACCTTGGCCTACTACCAGGGTGACGAGGCACCCCGCATCGACTATCACGACGTGATAATCACCAAGTCGAAACCAGGTGTTCGGGATTATTCGGGAGGGGCCAAATGAGCGTGCAACTCGAGCTTGACATACTCCGCTACGACCCTGAAAAGGACCAGGAGCCGCATTTCCAATCCTATTCGGTATCCTGCCAGGATGACTGGATGGTTCTGGATGCCATCAACCACATCAAGGATCACGTAGATACCACCCTCAGCTATCGCTGGTCCTGTCACATGGCCGTGTGCGGCAGCTGCGGCATGATGGTCGACGGCAAGCCCAAGCTGGCATGCAAGGCGCCCGTAAGGGATTACGCAAACAGGAAGATACGGATCGAGCCCCTGGCGAACTTCCCGATCGAGCGGGATCTGGTGGTCGTCCAGGACGACTTCATGGAGAAGCTCAAGCGGGTGAAGCCCTACATCATCCGCAAGGAAGAGAAGCCCATCGAAGAGGGCGAGTACAAGCAGACGCCCGCCGAGCTCATGAAGTACAAGCAGTTCACGCTCTGCATCAATTGCCTTTGCTGTTACGCGGCCTGCCCCGAATATGCACTGATACCGGACTTCATCGGCCCCGCGGCGCTGGCCCTGGCGCACAGATACAACGCCGACTCGCGGGACCAGGGACTCGCGGAGCGTCACAAGGAGATTTCGAAGCCGGAAGGTGTTTGGGATTGTTCTTTCACTGACACCTGCTCCATCGCCTGTCCTAAGCACGTCGATCCGGCGAGCGCACTCCAACAGCTCAAGATCGCCACCACCACCCAGTGGTACAAGGAGCTCATCGGAATGGGAGATAAATGACATGGCTTATGTGAGACCCGTTTCCACGACAACCTGGTATCTCAAGGATCGTAATTACACGATCCATATGATCAACGAGCTTACGAGTGTTTTTGTCGCCATCCTTGCGCTGATTTTGTTATGGGGAATCGGCGCAGTGGCCGGAGGTGCCGAGTCGTACCAGTCGTTCCTCGACAGCCTGACCAGTCCCGGGATGGTTCTGTTGCTTTGGGTGACGACAATCGCGATGTTCTATCATGCCTTCGCCTGGTTCAGCGTCACTCCGAAGGCAATGCCGTTACAAAAAGGCGAAGAATTCGTGGCCGGAAGTGTGATCGCCGGAGCCCATTACGTTGTCTGGGCTGTTCTAACGCTGATTGTCCTGATTTTCGCGGGGGTTTTCTGAGATGGCTAAAGTCAACAAGGCATTGTTCTGGAGCCTATTCGCCGCCGGGGGCACTCTGACCGCGTTCGTGTTTCCCGTTCTGGCGCTGATAGTGCTTATCGCCGCCCATGGGAATCCTCCGGACATAATGGCCTATGACCAGATACGGGGAATCCTGGCAAACTGGTTCGGCAAACTGGTGGCTTTCGGTATCGTCAGCCTGGCGCTTTGGCACGCGGCCCACCGGCTGCGCACGGCTCTGCACGGCTTGGGACTCCGGGCCGATGGCGCAGTTTCGGTCATCGGCTATGGCATAGCGCTTCTAGGTACCATCCTCGCCATCGTTTATCTCCTGCAGATCTAAGGCGTGAAGTCCAG
>JAJDOL010000052.1 GCA_022340195.1 Chromatiaceae bacterium | reverse complement strand
CGACGAGCCCTTGAGCTTGGCGAACTTGCCTTTCGCCGCCGTGTCCGCGTCGGGCTTGAACTCATAGATCTCCACCCCGCCCCGCAGCAGCGGCTTCCGATATTTGGCGTAACCGGCATGCACGATGCCCACGTCGGTGGACGCCAGGGAATTGGTCAACACCCGCACCTGAACGCCCCGTTTCTCCAGGTCCGTGAGCAGCATCACGCCTTTCTCGCCCGGCACGAAGTAGGGACTGAAGATCAAGAGGTCTCGTTTCAACGCGCCGAGGGTGTATGGCAGCACCTTCGGGCCCATATGGGTCGAGCGGTCCTCCGGATCGGTCAGCAGCTTATCGGGCAGGTCGTAAAAGACGATCGCATGTCCCCATTGGAAATCGAGCGTTCCGGCTACGACGTCTCGCACGAGCGCCGTGGTGCGAACGCGCTGGATATAGGGGGAATCGCGGTGCGCCTCGTCGTATTCCTCCAGCTCCCTGCGCAGCGCCTCCACGTCTCCTCGACTGGCGGCAAGTGACTCGATCGGGTAAGCGAGTTGGCTGTTCCAGTAGAGATCGAATTGATTCCCGACCTCGGCCGCCGCCGGCCCCATCGCCAGGACGTCAACGTCCCCGAAATTCACCTCCTCATGCGTGCCGAAATACTCGTCGCCGACGTTGCGACCGCCGACGATGGTCATAACATTGTCGACGCTGAAGGACTTGTTGTGCATGCGCCGGGTGACGGTGTCGAAACGTGCCAGGGTCTCCAGCCCGCGAAACCCGCGATTCGCGTAGGGATTGACGATGCGTACCTCGATGTTCGGGTGGGCATCGAGAGAGGCGAGCGGCGTGTCGATGCCTTTGGTGGCCATGTCGTCGAGCAGAAGCCGCACGCGCACACCGCGGTCCGCCGCGCGAAGCAGACGATAAGTCAGTATCCTGCCTGTGGTGTCATTGTGGTAGAGGTAGTACTGGACGTCGATGGTTCGATCCGCCGCTTCGGCGAGCAGAACCCGTGCCGCGAAGGCGTCGAGCCCATCCCCCAGAAGCCAGAAGCCGGATTTCAGCGGATGCTTTTGCAGATAAGGAGCGACGTGGGGCGCGATGCGCGACGGCTCCCCGTCTCGGTCGTCATGGGACGTCACCTTGCGCTCGATGTCCGTCGGCAGGGTCGCACAGCCGGAGAGGCCCAGAAGCAGGGTCAGCGGAAACAGGAACGAGGGATTTGACATAGTGCCGGGTATTCCAAGTGATTGCTCCAATTACCGATTCTATCGAGACATCAGATTGTATCCTGCGCATATTCCAGTGTTTCTCTCCAGCGCGGATCGACGGCTCATTGACCCTGATTCCGCAGAAATCCGCCATGCTGGAAAGCAAGGTACAGCGCGAGTGGTCTCCTACGCATGAAGAACAGGCACCGAACCGTCTCCGCTCCGGACGAGCCGCGCTCGAACGAATCCCGCACGCTACCTGCATCACGCCCGGCGATCCGTCGCGAGCACAGACGCAAGATACCGAGCCCGACTTTTATCGCGGCGTTGGTTCTCGTTCTGTTTTTTCCGCCCGGCCTATGCCAGGAAAACCCCACTGCTGTTCCCGCACCGCGCTCTGTTTCTCAGCAGACCCTGGAGGCGAAGATCCAGGAGGTGGAGGCAGCCAGCGGGATCGAGGAGGAGGCCAAGGCCAAGCTGTTGGAGCTTTATCGCAAGGCCGTCGGCAATCTGCAGACGGCCGCGGTAAACGCTCAAGCGGAGGTGGACTTTCGGCGCGCGGAGGAGGCTGCACCGGCCCAGATCCAGGCGATCCGTGAAGCGATGGAGAAAGGGGGCGCCATGCCTCCGGAAGATACCCTCGGCCTCGATGCGGCGACCCCCCCGAGGGAAATAGAGCAGCTCCTGCAAAAGGAGAAGGCCGATCAGGTCGCCGTCGATGCCAAGCGCGCGGACCTGGAAAAGCAATTGGAAGAAGAGGCGGGACGTCCCGCTCTGATTCGCGAACGCCTCACCGAGGCCAGGGAGCAGCTGGAGGATGTCGCCGCCCAGCTCAAGCTGCCGCCCCCCGCCGACGTCGGCCCCACAACAGCGGAGGCCCGGCGTTGGGCGCTGGAGACACGGTTCGATGCGCTGAGCACCGAGATCAAGATGCTCGACCGCGAGCTGCTCAGCCAACCGGCGCGGGTGGAGCTGCTCGAAGCCAAGCGGGACAAAGCAGCCGCCAGCGTTCAGTGGGTGGGCACACGGGTTGAACTGTTGGAAGCGTTGGTCAACCGCAAGCGCAAGGAAGAGGCGGAACAGGCCAAGGCCGAGGCGGAAGCAACCCGGCGCGGGGCAGTGGGTAAGCACCCCTTGGTCGAGCACCTGGCCGGACAAAACGCATTATTGTCGGAGGAGCTAGCCCAGATGGCGTCGGAGCTCGATGCGCTGACGGAACAGACGGAGCAGGCGGAGAAGATTTCGCGAAGGATCGAGGCGCACTTCAAACGCGCAGAGGCGACCATCGCGATCGGGGGCCTGACCCAGGAGCTCGGGCATATGCTTCGGGTTCAGCGCCAGTCGCTCCCCGACCTGCGCGCCTACCGCCGCGCGGTCATGCAGCGCAGAGCCAAGACCGCCGAGGTCGGCGTGCGGCGCTTGCGCCACCAGGAGGAGGAATCGCGGCTGGGTGACCTGGACGAATACGTCGCGGGTATCCTGAAAGAGGCGGCGACGAAGGATGCGCCGCTGCTGCGCGAGCAGCTCGACAACCTGGCACAGAACCGCAAGATCTTGCTCGACAAGGCAATAAACGCCGACGAGGCCTACCTGCGCCGGCTGAACGAGCTGGAATCGGCCCAGCGTCGCTTGTTGAAGGCAATCGAGGACTATGACGCATTTCTCGACGAAAACCTGCTGTGGGCTCGCAGCACCTCACTGTTCCAACTCGATTCACTTGACGAGCTGTCCGCCGAGATGCAGCGCGTCCTTTCACCTTCCGGAGGACGCGAGCTCGTACAGACGCTCGTCTATCAGGCGACGCACTCACCTGTCTTCACGCTCCTTGCCGTCGCGCTGGCGGCTCTCGTTTCCAGCCGTCGATACCTTCTGCGGACTATCCGAAATCAAAGTGACAAGCTGGGTAAGCCAACCACCGACCGCTTCGGCTATACGCTGCAGACCCTCGCGTTGACCCTGGTTGCCGCGGCAGGGTTACCTCTGGTGGTTGCAGTGACCGGTTGGCAGCTGAAGGTGTCGGTTGAGACCACCACCTTTACGACCGCAGTCGGTGAATCCTTGCTCGCGGTCGCGGTGCATTTCTATCAGCTACGGGCCTTTCGCTTGATTTGCATGCCCAGAGGTCTGGCCGCAGCGCATTTCCGCTGGCCTGAATCCAGCCTGCGCGTGTTGCGTAAACAGCTCGACTTCCTCACCTGGATCTTTGTGCCGGCCGCCCTGGTAACCCTGGTCACGCTCAAGTTGGATCCACTCGAGGTCGGTTGGTCGATCGGCCGCCTCGCCTTTCTTACGGCGATTGGTTCTCTGACCTTTTCCTTTTACCGGCTGCTGCACCCCACGCGAGGGATCTTGGTGGGCTACATGCGGGGGCGCGGGCGACGCACATTCAAGCGCCTCTACCCAGTCTGGTACCCACTGGTCATTATCTATCTCCTTGGGTTGGGGATCCTCACGATTGTCGGTTTTCTCTACACGGCCGGTACCTTGACGGAGCTGTTCCTGAAAAGCGCCTGGCTTGTCGTCGATCTGGTCTTGGTCGCGGCAATCGCCGAGCGTTGGCTGCTGGTCACGCGTCGGCGGCTCGCTTACGAGGTAGCGATGGAGCGGCGGCAGGCCGAGGCTGCGGACGGAAGCCGGGAGTCTTTGCCTCGAAGCGGGGAGGACGGGACTCCTTTCGAAGCGGAGGAGCCGGAGGTCGATGTGGTGGATCTCAGCGACCGCAGCCGCAAGCTGGTCAATACGGCTATTCTCCTCTACGGTCTCTTCGGCTTTTGGCTGATCTGGTCCGACCTCTTCCCGGCCTTGAGCATTCTGGATCAGGTTACCCTCTGGCATCACAAGGTGATGGTTGACGGGGCGGAGCAGATTCTGCCGGTAACGCTGGCGAGCCTGGGGCTGGCGCTGATCTACGGGGCAATAACCATCATCCTCGCGCGCCAGCTTCCGGCAGTCTTGGAAATCGTGCTGCTGCATTACTCGGAGATGTCCGCGGGCGGGCGATACACCGTCACAACGCTGGCCAACTATGTCATCGTCACGACGGGCATCGTACTGGTGTTCAAGACCATCGGTGCCGACTGGTCTCAACTGCAGTGGCTGGTCGCCGCATTGGGCGTGGGGATCGGATTTGGCCTGCAGGAGATCGTTGCCAACTTCATCAGCGGAATCATCGTCCTGTTCGAGCGACCGATCCGAATCGGGGACGTGGTCACCGTGGGCGATACCGACGGGGTAGTGACCCGAATCCGCAGCCGGGCGACCACTATCCGCAACTGGGACGGCAAAGAGCTGCTGGTCCCGAATAAGGAGTTCATCACCGGCCGCCTGCTCAACTGGTCCCTGTCGGACCAGAAGACGCGGGTGATCCTGTCAATCGGGATCGCCTATGGGTCGGACGTGCGTCAGGCCATGCGCCTTTTGGAAGAGGCTGCCCGGGAAAATGAGAATGTGTTGGCTGACCCGCCCCCATCCGTGATCTTCGAGGCCTTCGGCGACAACGCTCTGGCCATGGCGTTGCGCTGCTTCGTCGACTCGGCCGATCTGCGTTACCCGACCATCAGCGCGTTGAACGAGGCCATCAACAGCAGATTCAACGCCGCGGGTATCGTCATCGCGTTTCCGCAACGCGACCTGCATCTGGATACGACGCGACCCCTTCAGGTCGAGCTGCGTCGTGGCAGGGAGGGCCCCCGGGAGGCCGATACGTAGAAAGCAGAACCTGGGAGCAGTGATTACCGTACATGACGGCAATCGTTTGTCTCCCTGGTTGCGGGCGCTGTAGAACAACATGCCCGAAAACCGGAAATCATCGAAAACGTCGCGGTTTCACCAAGATGGCAAAGCGATCTTCGCGCGAGGCGATTGGTGCAAAATGACCTGGTGTACTCACGGACACCTACTATACTGGCTCACACACAACCAATGATCGAATAGGGGTTAGAGATGAATCGGATCTTCGCATCATGCGCTGTTGTCGGCTTCCTAGTCATGTTCGTAACGAGTGCTGCCCTGGCTCAGGCTTCCGGCGAGGAAATGCGGGACCCAAGCACCACTAACGTTCCCTACCTCAGCGGCGGCGTAGGGGAGAGCGAACGGGAGGACATGGAGGCTGCCGCAAAGGACTACAGCTTGAAGCTCGTTTTCGCCCAATCAGGCGGTGCTTTCGTCGCGGATGTACAGGTATCCATCAAGGACAGCGGGGGAGCGACGGTTCTCGATGCCACCTCCGGGGGTCCACTTTTCTTTGCGAAGCTGCCCGCAGGAAACTACACCGTCGAGGCAACCTTTCAAGGGATCGCCAAGCGAAGCCCCATCTCCGTCACCGCGACAGGCCAACAAGTGCTCGATTTCCGCTGGTAAGCGACGAACGAGCGTTGCGGAGACAGCGGTTCCCTTAATCCCTCGCTCCTCCGCTATCCGCCACCGAACATATAGCCCCGGAGAGGCGGGTGCGAACCCGTCGCACCCGCGTGAGGGTTGATCGCCCGACGTTCGCGCATTAAACGATCACCGGCTCCGGCTCCAGCCGGACGCCGAACGCCTCCGCCACCTTTTCCTGCACCTCCCGCGCCATGGCCAGGATCTCGGCCCCGGTCGCGCCACCGCGGTTGACCAGCACCAATGCCTGTTTCTCGTAGACGCCCGCGCGGCCCCGCGTGGCGCCCTTCAGGCCCACCGCTTCGATCAGCCACCCGGCGGCGAGTTTGACGCTCCCGCCGGGCTGCGGATAGCCGACGAGCGACGGGTACCGCGCAATCAGCGCCTGGTGCTCCTCACGCGAGACGATCGGGTTCTTGAAGAAGCTGCCGGCGTTGCCGATGATCGCGGGGTCGGGCAGCTTGCGACGCCGGATCGCCACCACGGCATCGAAGATCGCACGTGCATCCGGCCGCGCCCCGCCCTGCACCTTCAGCTCCCGGGCCACATCCGCGTAACCTTCCACCGGCCGCCAACGCTTGGGCAGCGCGAGCGTTACCGAGAGGATCAGGCGGCGGCCAGCGAGGGCGTGCTTGAACAGGCTGTCGCGATAGCCGAAGGCGCACTCGGCAGCCGTCATGCGCAGGAGGCGCTGGGAAGCGAAATCCCAAGCCGCCAGCGAGTCGATGCGCTGGGCCAGTTCCAGGCCATAAGCGCCGATGTTCTGAACCGGTGCGGCGCCGCAACTGCCGGGAATAAGCGCCAGGTTCTCGAGACCGGGACGCCCCATCGCGAGAAGTCGCTCGACGGTCGCGTGCCAATTCTCGCCGGCGCCGACCTCCAGGTGCCAGGCGTCGCCCGCTTCGCCAAGCTCCCGCAATCCCGGAACCTCCACCTTGATCACCAAGCCGTCGAAGTCGCGGGTCAGCAGCAGGTTGCTGCCACCGCCGAGCACCAGCCGC
>JAJDOL010000013.1 GCA_022340195.1 Chromatiaceae bacterium | reverse complement strand
ACTCACCACAGAGCCGTTCAGGCTATTGAAACAGCCAGCATTGCCGGCATCAGAGTACTGGGCGGACGTCACTCACTCCAGAGCCGTTCAGGCTATTGAAACCCGCGAAGAGGAAGGCAATAAGAAAACTCAGGAACCGTCACTCACCCCAGAGCCGTTTTGGCTATTGCAACGCCAATAGGCAATGCGCTGTACTTCTGGTTATCCGTCCCGGAGCCGTTGAGGTGATTGGGGTGTTTTGATCCGCGGCCGGCTGCTCACTTTGCGGAATCACGTGTGCATGTGCCGTTGAGGAGGTCGGAAGGTTTGCAGGGGCTTGTTCTTGACCCCCGCCTAATTTGGTTGCAGTCCGCAGGCCAGTACGTCGGCGCAAAAATGCCGCGAGCCAAACGTGCGCCGATGGTGCATCGATCCGCACAGCGGATCCTGCTAAAAACAGAGGGTTATCGTAGGGTCCGCGGCGCGGACCGTGCGTACGTATTACTGATCCAACAGCAGCTTGAGCGACACGGCCAGCGTTGCCATGACCAGGACCGGCCGGACCAGGCGTGTCCCGTGACGCAGCACCAGGTGGGAGCCGATCCAGGCCCCGGCGAGCTGTCCGGTGCCCATCACCAGGGCGATGGACCAGATCACATGCCCGCCGGGCAGGAAGAAGAGCAGGGCGGCCAGGTTGCTGGTGAAGTTCAACAGCTTGGTGTGGGCCGTCGCCCGACGCAGGTTGTAGCCGAGCAGGGCGACGAAGGCCATGGCGAAGAAGGTGCCGGTGCCGGGGCCGAAGAAGCCGTCGTAGAAGCCGATGCTCGTCCCTACCGAAAGGGCAAAGGCGCCCTCGCCGATGCGGCGATGGGAGTCCAGGTCCGACACCCTGGGGGAGAGGAGAAAATACAGGGCAAAGGCGATCAGCAGCAGGGGGATGATCCGGGCCAGCAGGTTGCCCCCCAGGCGCTGGACCAGCAGGGCGCCGCTCGCGGCCCCAAGGAAGGTGCAGACCACGGCAAAGGCCGCCCGCCGCAGGTCGATGACCCCTTTGTGGATGAAGTTGGCGGTGGCGGTGAAGCTGCCGAAGACCGCCTGGGCCTTGTTGGTGGCCAGGGCCGTAACCGGCGGCAGTCCGACCCACAGCAGGGCCGGAACCGAGATCAGCCCGCCACCGCCGGCGATGGAGTCCACCAGGCCGGCGAGCAGGGCGAGAACGAACAGGATGAGTGCGGTGTCGAGGGCTTCCACGATCCCGGTTGAAAATCGCGCATCGGGCGGCTAGTTTAACGGCTTGTCCCGCCGCCGTATCCGACTTTCCCCATGCCCGCACTCGCTGTCAGGAAGCTCACCAAGGTCTACCGCAACGGTCACGAGGCCCTGAAGGGCGTGGATCTGACGGTGGAGGAGGGGGACTTCTTCGCCCTGCTCGGACCCAACGGCGCCGGCAAGTCGACCCTGATCGGCATCGTCACCTCGCTGGTCAACAAGACCGCGGGCGAGGTGCAGGTGTTCGGCCAGGATCTGGACCTGGATCCCGAAGCGGTAAAGGCCTCGCTGGGCCTGGTGCCGCAGGAGTTCAACTTCAATCTGTTTCTCCCGGTGATCGAGGTGGTGCTCAATCAGGCGGGGTATTACGGCATTCCACGCCGTGAGGCCCGATCGCGGGCCGAGTATTGCCTGCGGCAGCTCGATCTCTGGGATCGCCGCGACTCGGAGATGCGGGTGCTCTCCGGCGGATTGAAGCGGCGACTGATGATCGCCCGCGCCCTGGTCCATCGGCCGCGGCTGCTGATCCTGGACGAGCCGACGGCCGGCGTGGATATCGAGATCCGGCGCTCGATGTGGGGTTTCCTGCGTGAGCTCAATGCCGAGGGCACCACCATCATCCTCACCACCCATTACCTGGAGGAGGCGGAGAGCCTGTGCCGCAACATTGCCATCATCAACGGCGGTCGGATCGCGGAGAGCGTGGACATGGCGGCCCTGCTGAGCAGGCTGCAGACCCAGACCTTCGTGCTCAATCTCGAGGGCCGATTGGCGGAGCTTCCCCAGCTCGGCGGTTTCGTGCTGGAGCACCTGGATGACTGTACGCTGGAGGTCGAAGTGACCAAGGACAAGAGCATCAACGGGCTGTTCGAGGCCCTCTCGCGCAACGGCATCGAGGTCATCAGCCTGCGTAACAAGCAGAACCGACTCGAGCAGCTGTTCTTGGACCTGGTGGCGAACGGCAGGGGTGGCGGGGACTTGTCCGCATGAGCCGCTACCGGCGTTATTGGGTCGCTTTCTCCACCATTCTGGTCAAGGAGATTTTGCGTTTCTCCCGCATCTGGGTGCAGACGGTCCTGCCGTCGGCCATTACCACGGCCCTCTACTTCGTTATCTTCGGCCGGCTCATCGGCGAGCGCATCGGGACCATGGACGGTTTCGATTACTTGGATTTCATCGTCCCCGGCTTGGTGCTGATGGCTGTGATAACCAACGCCTACGCCAACGTGGTGTCCTCCTTCTACTCCAGCAAGTTCTCCCGGTATGTGGAGGAGTTTCTGATCGCGCCCGTCCCTAATTGGGTGATTCTGGCGGGCTTCGTCTCCGGCGGAGTCGCGCGGGGCCTGGTCGTGGGAATCGTCGTGACCCTGGTGGCGATGTTTTTCACGCAGATCGAGGTGTACAGCTTTGGCGTGACCCTGCTGGTGTTCATACTCACCGCCGTTCTTTTCGCCCTCGGTGGATTCATCAATGCGGTCTATGCCAATAGTTTCGACGACATCTCGATCATACCCACCTTCGTGCTGACGCCCCTGACCTATCTGGGGGGCGTCTTCTACTCGATCGACCTGTTGCCGGTCTTTTGGCAGAAGCTGTCCCTGGCCAATCCGGTGCTCTACATGATCAACGCCTTTCGTTACGGGCTCTTGGGTACGAGCGACATACCGCTTTATGTCGCCTTCTCCATCATCCTGGGCTTCATCGCCGTTCTCACCCTCTTCAGTCTGCATCTGCTGCGCCGTGGCGTGGGTATCAAGACCTGAAGGTCCTTGTCTGCGGCCTTCATAGATGGGAGGATAGGGCACCTCGAAAGGTCGGGGTTTGGCATTACCGGGCTGGAGGACTGCGGGAGCACCGTAGGTCGCCTGAGTCGAGGAACGAAATCCGGCGCAGGCGGCTGCGTGGTTTGTTCGCCGGGTCCGGCAATTTCAACCCAGCCCGAGGAACTGTCTTCTCGTCCGTTTTCCGCCTTGTGTCAGCGTTCCACAATCCGGCTATGCGCTGCCTGCAACGCCTCGAATACGCGACAAATTCCCGGCGTATCCCGATACATCATTTACCGGCAACCACCGAACGACCCAGAATCTATGCATTCCGCTTTCTCCGAATTGTGCCTAGACAGGTTTCCCGCCACTCGGATCGGGGGCCGGCGCTGAACCGTGGCTCGCCGTAGCAGAAACGACGCGCGCGCCGGGCGGCGTGGGGTGCGGACCAAGAGCTCGAGTCTGCTGCGCTCCGCCGGTCGCTGGGCGTTGCTGTCGATCCTTGCCGCAGCCCTTGCGGGCCTCCTCTATGCGCTCTACCTCGACGGCACGGTTCGCGCCAAGTTCGAGGGCAAGCGTTGGGCCTTGCCGGCGCGCGTATACGCCCGTCCGCTCGAGCTCTACACCGGCCGCCCGCTGAGTGTCGAGGCCCTGACAGGCGAGCTCGAACGCCTCGAGTATCGGCGGGTGAAATCACCGACGCGTGCCGCTACCTACGCCCGCAATGACGGGCGTTTCATCGTACACACTCGCCCGTTTCGCTTCTGGGACGGCTCCGAGCCCGAACGCGTTCTGGATATCCGGATCGACAACGGCCTGGTTGCCTCGCTCGGGGACGCCACCGGGGGTGGCGATCCGGCGCTCGTGCGCCTCGACGCCGCGCTTATCGCGAGCATTTATCCTACCCACAACGAGGACCGGGTTCTGGTTCGCGGCGAGGACCTGCCTCCCCTCATGGTCGCCACCCTCCTCGCCGTGGAGGACCGGGACTTCTACGATCATTGGGGCGTGGACCCCTGGGCCATCGCCCGTGCCATGTGGCACAACCTGCGCGCCGGCGGTGTCGTGGAGGGGGGCAGTACCCTGACCCAGCAGTTGGTCAAGAACTTCTACCTGACCGACGAGCGCACCCTGGCGCGAAAGGCCAACGAGGCCGTCATGGCCATGCTTCTCGATCTGCACTACGAGAAGGGCGAGATCCTGGAGGCTTACGCCAACGAGATTTTCCTCGGTCAGGACGGCAAGCGGGCCATCCACGGCTTCGGCCTGGCGAGCCGCTTTTACTTCAATCGCTCTCTCGACGAGCTGGGAATCGCCGAGACGGCCTTGCTGGTCGCTCTCATCAAGGGACCCTCCTACTACGATCCGCGACGCCATCCGGAGCGCGCCCTGGCGCGCCGCAACCTGATCATCGATACCCTTCAAAAGCACGGTGTGATCGACGCCGAGCGGGCCGCGGCCGCCAAGCAGGCACCCCTCGGGGTAAGCGACAAGGGTGGCCGACCGGCGGGTGCCTATCCGGCGTTTCTGGAGTTGGTCCGGCGTCAGCTGCAGCGAGACTATCGGGAGGAAGATCTGAGATCCGAGGGCTTGCGTATCTTCACTACCCTGGATCCGCTGGTCCAGTCGGCCGCCGAGGAAGCGGTGCGTACGCGGGTGCCGGAGCTGGAGCGCTCGCGCGGATTCAAGGCCGGTACCCTGGAATCCGCAGCCGTTGTCGCCTCCGCCGCCCAGGGGGAGATCTTGGGACTGGTAGGCGGTCGCGACCCGGCCTACGCCGGATTCAACCGCGCTCTGGAGGCGGTTCGACCCATCGGCTCGCTGGTCAAGCCCGTGATCTATCTGACGGCTCTGTCGGATCCGGAGCACTACAGCCTGGTGACAACGCTGAGCGACAGCCCGGTGAGCCTGCGCGGTGGGGACGGAAAATTGTGGCGGCCCCAGAACTACGATCGCAAGACGCACGGGCAGATGCCTCTCTACAGGGCGCTGGCCAAGTCCTACAACCTGGCGACGGTCAATCTGGGTCTGGAGCTCGGTGTCGACAAGGTTATCCGGACACTGGAAAGCCTGGGTGTTCAGCGGCACGTGGATCCGGTACCGGCCATGCTGCTGGGCTCGGTATCCCTGACACCGGTGGAGGTCGGTCAGATCTATCAGACCCTGGCGGCGGGCGGTTTTCGCGCCCCGTTACGCGCTATCCGCGAGGTCTTGGACGCCTCTGGGCGGCCGCTGAACCGCTATCCCTTGGCGATCGAGTCGGCGGCGGATGCCACTGCCGTCTACCTCACGACCTGGGCCATGCAGCAGGTGGTGCAGCAAGGGACGGCCGCGTCGCTGAAAAAGCGCCTTCCCAAAGACCTGACGGTGGCCGGCAAGACGGGTACCACAAACGGCCTACGCGACAGCTGGTTTGCCGGATTCAGCGGCGACAAGGTCCTGGTCGTCTGGGTGGGAAGGGACGACAACAAGCCCACAAAGCTGACCGGTGCCAGCGGTGCTTTGCGGATCTGGGGTGATATCATCACCACTATCGAGAGCCGGCCGTTGCCTGAGCTCCAACCGGCGGGCGTCACGGAGGTCCGCGTCGATCCCCAGAATGGCCTGCTGGCCGGAAGAGGCTGCGGGCGTGGGATGGAGGTTCCATTCGCGGTAGAGGCCGTGCCGACGGCGACATCCGCCTGCGGTGCCAACGCTTCCAGCGCGCCTCAAACGGCGGGTAGGGGACGCGAGTCCGCTTCCGGTCGTAAGAAGGGGCGAACGGACGGTGGGCTCGGCGAGTTCCTGCAGGGTTTCTTTGGTAACTGATGAATAGACTTCCTGTGACTTTTCTGCTGGCGGCCGGTCTTGTCGCCTGTGCCTCGCAGCAACGGACGGAGCCCCCCGCGCCGGTGGTTTCCGCGACGACGGGAGCGGCTGAGCCTGCGCCACCAAAGCCCCCGGCGTCGCCTCCTCCGCAGGAGTCGGTCGAGGTCTACGCCTATCGCCCGCCCTCGTCTGCGCCCGATGCGGTCGTGCCCTCCGGCACGGGCGCGACAGAGAGCGCACTTCCCGCGGATGGCGGTCCCGTATCCGAGCGAGCGACGCCGATTGCGCCCGGCCCTGCTCCCGAACCGGGTGCGAGTGTGGCGCCTGCAGGCACCTCGACCGAGCTCAGGACACCTGCCCCGGCGCCGGCACCGAAGCCTGCCCCGCAGGTCGTCGCCTATGCCCCGCCGCTGCCGACTCCCAGCCTGCAGCCGGCATCAGACGCGCTCATCAAGCAGGCCGAGCAGCAGCGGCAGGCGAGAGACTATGTGGGCGCTGCAGCGACCCTGGAGCGTGCCTTGGGCATTCAGCCCCAAGAGCCCTATGTTTGGAACCGCCTGGCTCGGGTGCGCATGGAGCAGGGACTTTACGCGCAGGCAGGCAACCTGGCCTCGCGCTCCAACGATCTGGCGGGGAATCAGAGCGCGCTCAAACAGGACAACTGGGGCATCATTGCGGCTGCACGGCGAGCCGCCGGCGACACGGCCGGGGCCGTGGAGGCGGAGAAGAAGGCGCACGGAGGCTAGGGTCTCTCGTTTTCCGGCAAGCGGCTGAGCTGCCGCAGGTGACGGCTCTTGCCGGTTTCCGTTTCTGAAGGCGGAGTCGGCTGCTCCGTGGACCAGATCGCCGACATTCTCGGCCCCGAAGGATTGCTTTCCGGGCGTCTTTCCGGCTACCGACACCGACCGCAGCAGCAGGCCATGGCGGAGGCCGTCACCCGGGTGCTGGCCGATGGTGGGACTCTGATCTGCGAGGCCGGTACCGGCACCGGCAAGACCTTCGCCTATTTGGTTCCGGCTCTGCTCTCGGGGCGCAAGGTCCTGATCTCCACCGGTACCCGCAATCTCCAGGACCAGCTCTTCCATCGCGATCTCCCCCTGGTCCGAGAGGTCCTCGCGGCTCCCGTGCGCATTGCCATGCTCAAGGGGCGGGGGAACTACCTTTGCCGTTACAGGTTGGACGCGGCGCTGCAGGATCACCGCCCCCGGTTCGCGGAGCTGCGCCAACAGCTTCTCGTGGTGCGCGACTGGGCCCCGGTGACCCGCAGCGGAGACGTGGCCGAGCTCGATCTCCCGGAGGATGCGGCCATTTGGCCGGCCGTGACGTCCAGCAGCGACAACTGCCTGGGCCAGGGTTGCCCCGAATGGGGCAATTGCCACCTGGTCGAGGCTCGCCGCCGCGCCCAAGCGGCGGACTTGGTGGTCATCAATCACCATTTGCTCTGTGCGGACCTCTCGCTTCGGAACGAGGGACTCGGGGAGATACTCCCGGGTGCGGATTGTTTCATCGTCGACGAGGCCCATCAGCTACCGGATGTGGCGGGCAGCTTCTTCGGTACGGCAGTGAGTGGCCGCCAGCTGCTGGACCTTACCCGGGATCTGGAGGTCGAGTACCGGCGCGAGGCGGGCGACGTCCCCGAGCTTCTCGGTCGCGCTGACGACCTGCGCCGCGGTGTTCTCGACCTGCGCCTCAGCTTTGGTGATGAGGTACGGCGGGGACCCTGGAGCGAGCTATTCGAGCAGGTCGAGGCGACACGGGCCCTGGATGTGGTGCGCACCCGGCTGAACGACCTGCATGCCGCCCTCAGCGCGCTTCAGGGGCGCGGCAAGGGTTTGGACAGCTGTTTAGCACGCAGTGCCGATCTCGGAGAGCGTCTAACGCTTCTCACGGAGGGTGGCGAGTCGGAGGACATCCGATGGTACGAGATCCAGGGTAAGGGTTTTCGGCTCCACCAGACACCGCTGCAGGTCGCCGACATCTTTCAGTCTCATATGCAGCGGTACCCGGCGGCCTGGGTATTCACCTCGGCGACCTTGGCGGTAGGGGAGCGTTTTGACCACTTTGCCCACCAGCTCGGTATCGGTGACGCCCGCACGGAGCGCTGGGAGAGTCCCTTCGACTACGGCCGCCAAGCCCTGTGGTTCGTACCCAGGGGCATGCCGGATCCCGCCGCCGGTGCCTATGTCGCCGCGGTTGTCGAGCTGGCGGCACGCGTCCTCGAATACAGCCGCGGCCGCGCCTTTTTGCTCTTCACCAGCCATCGCGCGTTACGCGAGGCAGCGCAAGGGCTGGAGTCGCGCATTCCCTATCCCTTGCTGGTGCAGGGCAGTGCGCCGCGTGCCGAGCTGCTCGAGCGCTTCAGGCGTCTGGGTAACGCCGTGCTGCTCGGTACCGCGAGCTTTTGGGAGGGGGTGGACGTACGCGGCGAGGCTCTGTCTTGTGTCATTATCGATAAGCTGCCCTTCGCCTCGCCGGGCGATCCGATTCTTGCGGCCCGCATCGATGCCCTGCGCCGTCGCGGCGGCAATCCTTTTCGCGATCTTCAACTGCCCCAAGCCGTAATAGCCCTGAAGCAGGGAGCGGGGCGTCTCATCCGGGATGCCCGGGATCGTGGTGTACTGGTGGTGTGCGATCCGCGCTTGCTGGGGCGCTCGTACGGACATGCCTTTCTGGATAGCCTGCCCCCGATGGCTCGTACCCGGGATTTGCTGGAAGTGCAACGCTTCTTCGCGGCAGAAGACGGCTCGGAGCTCCCGCGTTAGCCCAGGATAGCGCCGGCTTTGCAGGTATGCTTTTTGCCTGGGGATTCCTAATTGATTTCGCCGTTGATCCGGCCGTGGTGCTCGTAGCCCGACTGGCGAGAATCACCACAGGTCGGAGATGTGCACATGCATTTTGGGGGTACGCCATCGCCCATTGGCAAGATCGCTTGCCCCGTCCCTTGTACAGTCTTGCTTCGGCGGGAGCTGGCAAAGGGGCGGGCTATCTGGTCCATCGATTGTCATGAGGGCGTAGCTCGAAGGTGCTTGGTCCGGAGAGGGTCCTGTTACCGAAAGGGTCATCGTTGGCGGGAAACGGCAGCCTTGAAGATTTGGGTACCGATACCTGTATTTGTCGTGCCCCCCCGACAAAGCGTCCTAGGCGCGAACCTGGACCGGAAAATTGGCCTTTTCTAGACCGCCTGACGGCGACTAATTCTAAGCGCATGCTCGGAGAAAGCGATCAGGTCGGGCTGGCTTTTCCCCGGGTAGCGCCGTCGTCTGAACTGCATCGATCTTGGCCCTGGAGGTCTCCTGATATGACTGATCCGAGGAACTGCTACGCCCTTGAAATCATCCTCTCCTCGGGACCGACGCCGGTCGAGTTCACGCCGCGGTGGATGCGTGCCTGGTCGGGTGGGCTTCGTCAATCGAAGCTGAAGGAGGCGATTCCGCAACTCATCGTAAAACTGGATCGCATGAGCCGCGTTGCCATGCCGGCAGCATTGCGTCGCGAAATTCTGCGAGAGCTTTCGCGGCTACTGCTAACGGCGGTGGCGGCTTTACCCAAGATAGCCGGTAACGGAGTGTCGCGGGATCATGGTGGTGTCGATATACTCCTGCTGGAGCAGCGGATCTATTGTCTCATGGTCAAGAACCTCAAACAGGTCCTGCGGGATCTCGATGCTTCGATGGATGTCTACAGCGCCGTGACGGACGAGCGGAGGCGCTGGACGGTGCGCCAACTGTTCCGTTTCCTGGGTAGGCAGATCGAGCTCAGCTTGTTTGGGGATGTGTCTTTGCCGTGCCACACTTGGCAGGAGCTTCACGAGCTGTATATCTACAGCGTATCTCGGGATATCATTTTTCCCGGTGAAATAGGCCGTCAGGGCGGGCGGAAAGGCTTCGATCCTGAGCGAGCGTACAAACGTCTACTGCTGTTGAGCATTGCCGGCCGACTCGTCCGGAATCCGCCCTGGAGCGAGTTTGTAAGGGACAAGATTGGTCATTGGGTGGCAGATACGACCCTGGAATCCCCTGACGCCTTCATTGGCGAGGCTGACCTCTTTGTCGTTGACGCATCCACGGATTCCCCGCCGCGGCAACTGAAGCGTAAGCTGGTCGAACCCTTCCGCGGCTGGGTTCTTCGGCGACCGTCGGGTTTTCTGAGCGACGATATCACTACCGACAGGACAATCATCGACTTCGAGTCAGTTCCGGTACTTCGATCCGCCTCCTGGAGGCACTGATCTGATCGATATCGAATGACATGCCGAGGTTTTTGTGTCTTCGCTCGACTTCCGCCGCGTATCTGCCCTTACATCCCCTGCTTACATCCGTTGGCACGCTTTGCATACGAACGACAATTCGGCGCATCCGGCCTATCATTTTCCGGTAATCGCCTGAGCGCCCATGAAGGGAGATGGATTTGAAGATACTTGCCGTCGACACATCGGGCGAGGCATGTTCGGCTGCGCTTCTGATCGGCACCGAGCTGAGCCAGCGCCTGGAGCGGGAGCCGCGCCGTCACGGTGAGCTGATCTTGGCCATGATGGACGGGATTCTCGCTGAGGCCGGTATCGCCTTGAGGCAGCTCGATGCGCTGGCCTTCGGCCGGGGTCCGGGTTCGTTCACGGGGGTTCGTATTGCGGCATCGGTCGTGCAGGGTGCGGCTTATGGTGCGGATCTGCCGGTCGTACCCGTGTCGACACTGGCTGCACTGGCGCAAGGGCATTTTCGACGCAGCGGCTCGTTGCGGGTTCTCGCGGCGTTTGACGCCCGCATGGGGGAGCTCTACTGGGGGGCTTACCGGCTCGGGGACGGGGACCTCATGCGATCTGCGGGGGCGGAGGAGGTGGCTTCTGCCGAGGATGTCGTGCTCCCCGAGGATGGCACCTGGAGCGGGGTCGGAAGCGGCTGGAACCCTTACGGTGAGGTGTTGCGTCGGCGTTTGGGATCGCGGTTGCTCGCGGTAACGACGGATGCGATATGCGAATCGCGCGATGTTGCGCTACTTGCCGCCGCCGAGCTATCGGCGGGTCGTAGTGTACCCGCGGAGCGTGCCCTGCCCGTATATCTGCGCGAGCGCGTGGCCGCTAGGAAATAAGGCGATTTGCCGTCAATCGCCTAAAGCTTGCGAGTAGACGCCGTGTCAGTGGGCGGGGCCATGCTGATGCTCCGATGAGGTTCCGTGGCGACAGTGGCGTTTCATGCAGCTGATGACGTAATGCAGCAGCGTTGCGAAAACGGCGAGGAAAACGCCGCCACTTCCGGCAACCAGGATCATCGTTTCGACCTCGGAGTAGGAGAGCGTCAGCCAGGTGAGAAAGGCGCTCACACCAGCGACAAAAACCACTACGATGAAGGGAAGGGGCGACGTCTCACATTTCGGGCAAAATCTCATCAAAGGTCCCCTTGCGTATATTTCTTCATTTTAGACGCTGCCATCTAAATCCGCTCAATGAGAAAGCGCAATTTTGGTGCGGCGTGATCAGACTAATTTCCCGGGAGGTCTCCAGTGAATGCCGATTCCGCGTCGAAACGGATGCTGACCGGCCTGTTCGACCGAGCGCTGGCGGCGGTGCAGGGGGAACCGGTCGTGCGGCGGACCTTGGAAGCGCGGACGATGGAGGAATTGGTAACGCTCATCGCCGTGGGCAAGGCGGCCCAGTCCATGACCGAAGGGGCCGTGGAAGCCCTGGGAAAGCGGATCCGTGGCGGATTGGTGATTTCCAAGTCGGGGCACTTGATCGCCGAGAGCCTGGCGCGGTTTGGTCTCGAGGGCGTTGTGGGTGGGCATCCGGTTCCGACCGAGGGCAGCCTGGAGGCGGGCCGACGCCTGCAGAGGCTTTTAGAGGAAGAGGGAGATGAGCTCCTCCTGTTCCTGATTTCCGGCGGTGCCTCGAGCCTCGTCGAGGTGCCGGCATCCGGACTCGGCCTGGCGGATCTGGCACGGCTCAACAAGTGGCTTCTGGGCAGCGGTTTGCCCATCGACGCCATGAACCTCATCCGCAAGTCGGTTTCCCGCATCAAGGGCGGCGGACTTCTGACCTGGCTCGGCGGACGCCGCCTCAGGGCGCTTGCGATCTCGGATGTCCCCGGGGACGATCCCCGCATCATCGGCTCCGGGCTCTTGGTTCCAGAGCCTGATCTCGCGTCGCAACTGGCGGCTCTGGACCTTCCCGATTGGCTGCGGGAATGGACGGAGCGCGGGTTGGCGGAACGCGCGGGCTGGCCGCGGATTGGTCCCGAGGTGGAACTGGTGGCGACCCTTGATATCGCCAAGGATGCCGCCGCTGCCGCCGCGGCTGACAAGGGACTTGTCGTCCACCGGCATGGGCAATTCCTGGAAGGGGATGCCGCCGTCCGTGGACGCGAGCTGGCGCGCAACCTGATCGACGGACCGGCCGGACTTCACATCTGGGGTGGCGAGACGACAGTGCGTTTACCCGAAAATCCAGGGCGCGGTGGACGCAATCAGCATCTGGCCCTGGCGGCGGCGACGGAGCTCGCAGGAAGGGACGATTGTTTTCTACTCTGTTGCGGCACTGACGGCACCGATGGCCCCACGGAGGATGCGGGTGGCCTGGTGGACGGCGGAACCCTGCGGCGGGCGGAGCTGGAAGGAGTCGACGCCGACTCCGCGCTGGCCGCGGCGGATGCGGGCTCCCTACTGGCCGCGAGCGGCGACCTGATTCACACAGGCCCGACAGGGACCAACGTCATGGACCTGGTGCTGGGCCTGAGGCTGTGAAGCGAGGACTCGTGCTTCCGACCGCTTGATCATCGAGCGCGCCGAGTTTTTTGCCCGAATGAGGTCCGTTCAGCTGGGTAAAATCCTTTCCCGTCGCCAGCCGTCCTCGGCGTAAACCAGTAGCTCGCCGCGGTCCTCTTGCCACTCGGCCAGCACGGAGCGGGTCACGGTTCGGTCGCCCAACTCGAACGGATGATCAGCGGGACGGTGGGTGTGGCCGTGGATCAGGCGATCGGCCCGGAAACGGCGCAAATAATCCTCCACGGTCACTTGGCTTACATCCATGATCTCTCGTGTCTTCTCCGCCATGGCAGCGCCGCTCTTCCGGCGGTAGTCGCAGGCAATGGCGCGACGCTTGGGCAGGGACTTCCACAAAAAGAGACGCCTTGCAATGGGATTGCGTATGCGTCGGCGGAACTTCTGGTAGGGCAGGTCGTCGGTGCACAGCAGGTCCCCGTGCATGAGCAGGGTACGTACTCCGTCCAGTTCTAACAGAGCGGGGTCATGGAGCAGCGTGCAGCCGGTGTCGCGGGCAAAGGTGCGTCCGATCAGGAAATCCCTGTTGCCATGCATCAGCCTGCAGCTGGTGCCGACCTCTGTCAGGCGGCGCAGTGCGGAGCGGATCTCGGGATAGGGGGGTTGGTCGTCGTCATCGCCGATCCAGGCGTCGAACAGGTCACCGAGGATGAAGAGGGCATTGGCTTCCCGCGCACGTCCGCGCAGGAAGCCGAGGAACAGCTCAACTGTGGTCGGTCGTTCCGGGGCCAGATGGAGGTCTGAGATGAAGAGAGTCTCGGGCATTGCGAGCGGGCGGTCGAGGATCCAGCCAGGCTGACGGAACCAAGGCGATTTCTGCCAATCCGTGGCTTGCTTCGATCCCGTCGCTAATCGATTATCACCGCTTTCTCGATGACCACATCCTCCACCGGCACGTCCTGGTGACCCCGCTTGGAGCCGGTTTTTACGTTCTTGATGGTGTTCACCACATCCATTCCCTGGGTGACGCGTCCGAACACGCAGTAGCCCCAGCCATCTTGGCCCGGATAGTCGAGAAAGCTGTTGTCGGACACATTGATGAAAAACTGAGAGCTGGCCGAGTGGGGCTCGGCCGTGCGGGCCATGGCGAGGGTTCCGGTGAGATTTTTTAGTCCGTTCTTGGCTTCGTTCCGGATCGGTTCGCGTGTCGGTTTCTGAACGAAATCCGCCGTCATGCCGCCGCCCTGGATCATAAAGCCCTCGATCACGCGGTGGAACAGGGTACCGTCGAAGTGGCCGTCGAGCACATAGCGCTCGAAGTTGTCGCAGGTAGCTGGGGCCTTTTCCGGATCCAGCTCGATAAGGATATCGCCGTGATTGGTGGTCAGCTTGATCATAGGGTTTTCTCCGTCTTATCCGTCAACGCGGGTGATCTTCTCGATGACGATGGTGTCTTGCGGCACATCCTTGGGGAAGGGACCGCCGGGGCCGGTACGGGTCGTGGCGATCTCGTCCACCACATCCATGCCCTGGGTGACCTTGCCGAAGACGGCGTAACCCCAGCCTCGCCGATCCTTCGATTTGTGGTTCAGGAAATCGTTGTCCTTGTGGTTGATGAAGAACTGGGCGGTGGCGGAATTCGGGTCGCCGGTACGGGCCATGGCGATGGTGCCGCGTTGGTTTTGCAGTCCATTGTCCGCCTCGTTCTCAATGGGGTCGTGCGTCGGTTTTTGCTTCATGTTCTGATCGAACCCGCCACCCTGGATCATGAAGCCGTCGATGACCCGATGGAAAATGGTTCCGTCGTAGAAGCCTTCGTCCACGTAACCGAGAAAGTTGTCCACGGTCTTCGGTGCCTTGTCGCGATCGAGCTCGACGGTGATGGAGCCCTTGTTGGTCTCGATGAGCACCTTTGCATTTTCCGCAAGGGTAGCGGACGCGGTGCCGAGCAGGAGCAGCAGGGTGGCGGTCGTTGCGAGCAGTCGTCGCATGGTCGGGATCCTCGTACCTGGTTAGTGATCGAAATACGCCGTTTCCCGGTGTGCCTGGATTTTAATCGAATGGGTTCGGCAGAAACAGGCACCGGTGCCGGCGGCAGGGGGTTGGCGGAGCGCCAGATCCGTCATCGTGAGCCTCGACCGCGGCGGCAACAGCCGCGGGGAACGCCGTGACGAGTCAGTCGCGCATGTTAGGCGATTTCCGTGGAAGAACATACCTGCGCGTTCGCTTTTTTCTGGTCCTGCCTCGACTGCTGCCGCCTCTTTCGGCGTGTGCGGGTATGGCAAGCAAGCACGTTCCTCGCTACTATCCGGCGAGTTTGCTTACTCGCGGTCCCCCCCAGATGCTTCAGATCTACAACAGCCTGACCCGGCGTAAAGAGGAATTCATACCCATCGAGCCCGGTAAGGTGCGCATGTACGTGTGCGGCATGACCGTCTACGATCTGTGCCACCTGGGGCATGCCCGGGTCATGGTGGTGTTCGACCTGGTCTACCGCTATCTGCGCGAGTGCGGGTACGAGGTCGATTATGTCCGCAACATCACCGACATCGACGACAAAATCATCAACCGGGCCAATGAGCGGGGGGAGGCTTTCGGCGATCTGACCGAACGCTTTATTGCGGCCATGCGTGAAGATGCCGCTGTCTTGGGCATCCTGCCCCCGACACAGGAGCCCAGGGCGACGGCCCACATGGAGGAGATCCGGGCTATGATCCTGGCCCTGTTGGACAAGGGCCATGCCTACGTTGCCGACAATGGCGATGTTTACTACGCGGTGGCCAGCTTCGACGGCTACGGCAGGCTTTCGGGCAAGGATCCGGAGGAGCTGCGCGCGGGCGCCCGGGTCGAGGTCGGCGAGGCCAAGCGCGATCCGCTGGACTTCGCCCTGTGGAAGGCATCGAAACCCGGAGAGCCGGCCTGGGATTCTCCCTGGGGGCCGGGCCGGCCTGGCTGGCATATCGAATGCTCGGCCATGTCCACCTGCTGCCTGGGCAACCATTTCGACATCCATGGCGGCGGTGCGGATCTGCAGTTTCCCCATCACGAAAACGAGATCGCCCAGTCCGAGGGTGCCTCCGGCGAGCCCTTCGTCAACCTGTGGATGCACAACGGCTTCGTGCGTGTGAACGAGGAGAAGATGTCCAAGTCCCTGGGCAACTTCTTCACGGTACGCGAGATCCTGAACCGCTATCGTCCCGAGGAGGTCCGCTACTTCATCCTCACCAGCCAGTACCGTAGCCCGCTCAACTACGATGATGAGCACTTGGACAATGCCCGCGGCGCACTCACCCGTCTCTACACGGCGCTACGCGGCCTGCCGGAGGCGGAGCCCGCAGGCGGCGAGGTCTTCCGCGAGCGTTTTTACGCAGCCATGGACGATGACTTCAACACACCGGAGGCCCTGGCTGTGCTCTTCGACTTGGTCCGGGAGATCAATCGCGCGCGGGCGGGCGACGCGCGACGGGCCGCGGCTCTGGGTGCGGAGCTCAGGTACCTCTGCGGGATTCTGGGCATTTTGCAGGATGATCCGGAGACCTATCTGCGCGGGGACGGGTCAGTCGCAGGATTGGACGATGCGGAAATCGAGGAGCTGATCCGGCGGCGTGTCCGGGCACGTGAGTCAAGAGACTGGCCCGAGGCCGACCGCATTCGCGACGAGCTGCAGGCCGCGGGTATTTTGCTCGAGGACGGGTCAGGCGGGACGACTTGGCGGCGGGGCTGAATCCGGGCACCTACCTTGACAGAAATCGCCTAAGTTAGAGTTATTGCACGGTTGCACCGCTTGGGAGTCGATAGATGCCGCTCGCAGCTTCTGCGATGTCAGATCTTTATGCCCAACTCGAGGCTCTACCGGAAAACCTGGTGGGCGAGATCATCAATGGAGACCTTCGCCTTGGAAAACGGCCGCTGGGTGGTGAGCGGACAGTTCAAGGACGATGAGGTTGTGGCCATCGCTCCCTTCGAGGCATTGAGCCTGGAGCTTGCGAGCCTCTGGGTGCCGGAGCCCGAGCAAGCGGATTCGAGCGTCGCCAAGGGCGACTGATCTCGGACGCCTCAAGACGGGCTCTCCTGCGCTGCGGCATGTAGCTCGGCTGCCTGCAGGGTATTTTCCAACAGGCTGGCGATGGTCATGGGGCCGACCCCGCCGGGGACTGGAGTGATCCAGGCGGCGCGTTCCCTCGCACCCGCGAAGTCCACGTCGCCTACCAGCTTGCCATCGTCGGTTCGGTTCATCCCCACGTCGATGACCAGCGCTCCCGCCTTGATCCAATCCCCGCGGATGAGCTCCGGCCGTCCCACGGCCACGACCAGTATGTCTGCGCTTCGGGCCTTGTCGGCCAAGTCCTTGGTGCGGCTGTGGCAGACGGTAATGGTGCAGCGGGCGGCCAGCAGCTCCAGGGCCATGGGCCGGCCCACGATGTTGGATTGGCCGATGATCACCGCGTCCAGGCCGTCGAGCTTGCGCCCCGTGTGCCCGAGCATGGTCATGATGCCCTTGGGGGTGCAGGAACGCAGCACCGGCATGCGCAGCACCAGCCTTCCGACGTTGTAGGGATGGAATCCGTCCACATCCTTGGTGGGAAGGATGCGCTCGATGACCGCCTCCTCATCGATCTGTTCAGGTAGCGGGAGCTGGACGAGGATGCCGTCGATTTGCTCATCGCCATTGAGGGAATCGATCAGCTCCAATAGCCTTTCCTGGGAGCTGTCTTCGGAAAGCTCGTGCAGCTCGGAGTGGAAGCCTACCTCCGCACAGGCGTTGCGCTTGTTGCGCACGTAGACATGGGAGGCGGGATCATTTCCCGCGAGCACAACCGCTAAGCCTGGTCGCCGACCTCCACCAGCCAGCAGTGCGTCGACTTTGTTCTTGATCCCGACGCGAATGTCGGCCGATATTGCTTTGCCGTCGAGTATTCGTGCGGTCATGATTTCTGATCTCGCCTCCTGTCCGTACCGAAAGGAACCTTGGTATCCCTCAGCAATGCAGCCGTGTCCGTGAGCCGGATCTCTCCCTCGCCGATCAGGATCGCTGCCACTACGCCGATGGCGATAGACAGAATCCCAAACAAGCCGAGAAGAAAGCCGATGAGAACGAAAACCTCGTTTGGTGTCATGATTTCTTTTTTGCTCTTGTCTAATAGGAAACAGGCGGAGCTGGTCCTAAAGTGTAGCGAACAGATCGGCTTTGCGGACAAAGTCCTGCCGTGGCAGCAAGTCGGCACGCGGGAAACGTACCAGGGCCCCGATCCTGGTACCCTGTGAGGCGACTTGGATCTCGAACAGTGGAATCTCGTCGCCGCTGTCGGATCGTCCGCCCTCGAGCTTGATACCCAGGCGGCTCAGGTGAATGGAGCCCGGGGAGCCGCTGACGTATTGCGTGGGGTTTCCCAGAACATCCGTCAACAGATCGAAATGGTACTCCGGGGATGCCAATCGAGGGATCTCCCGCATAAGCTCCCTCCCGATATCGGCGATCATGCCTTGCAGCGCGTCCCGGGATTCGCCGTCGCCCTCCGAGGCCGTCCGATTCAGGCGGGAAACCAGAGAACCGCGACGATCCTCCAGCTCGATGACCCTGATCCTTTCCTCCCGCTCCCGCTTCCGAATGTGCGCCAACAAGCCATTGAAGATGCAGCACTTGAGCGAATGCCTGGCCTCTGCCTCGCTGGCCGAGGGAGAAAAGAACTGGTGATCGGTGAAGCTGACGGTCGTCTGCATGACCTCTTTTTGCACGAGCTCGCCGACCAACGCCATACCCAACCGCCGGCGCTCCTCTTTCTTCATGCACAGGAGTGCATAACACTCTTCGGTATCCGGATTGGTGTCGAATAGCTCACGGACCTGCTCGCTCTCGCTGAATACCTCCCGAAGGTGCCTTGGATCGACAAAAAAGGCGTTGACCCGCGGATCCTCGGAGAACGCAGACTGGGAGCAGAGAATCGCTCCTGGGAAGTCCTCGACCAACTCGTCGATGTGGCGAAAGGTTGCCGCGACCGGCCGCCGCAGCCGCCGGGCGTAGCTCGGCAGAAAACGCAAGCGACTGAAAGTCGCATCCACGACGTACTCGACTGCCTGCTCCAGGGTCCCGCTGCAGGACGGGTGGTCCTGGTCCGCATCCTGCTCGCCGTTCCAGACATTGAAGGACCCACCGAAACGCAGGAATATATCCTGCAGGAATGAACCCATCAGCGCATCCTCCTCGTGGTAATCGTTCGTTGTTGTCGGAACCGGGTCGTGTGCGGTAAGGAACCCGATTTTCTATGTTACGCAAAGATAACAGTAAATCAGCTATTATATTTTAGACTAGCTGCGCAGGAGACTCTCGGTGAGTCCTCCGCGATACACCGTACGGTCTATACCTGAATTCGAGGTCGCGTCTAGACGGCGATTGTAGGGAGAACCACGGAATCAAGTCCTCAACGATCGAGATCGTCGCCGACGACCGCGAGCAAACTGGCGGTGTAGTCGATCTCCTGCGCGATCACGAAGACGTATCTCTTGCCGTCGAGCGCCTGGCGTTGGGTGATTACCTGGTTGATCGCACCCTGCTGGTCGAGCGCAAGACGCTTGCCGATCTCGTCTCCTCGATCAAGGATGGGCGCCTGTTTTCGCAGGGCCATAGGTTGGCGTGCTCCGCGTTTCGGGTCACGCTGATTCTGGAGGGAACGGGCAAGGACTTGGCCCATTGCGGAATGCGTCGCGAGGCAATTCAAGGTGCTCTGGTCGATCTGACGCTTTTCCTCGGGATTCCCCTGTTGCGCTCCCGGGACCCGGTAGAGACCGTGCAGCTCATGCTGTTCGCGGGGCGCCAGGGTCGGCAGGTCGCCAGCGGTGCACCGCGGCGACCAGGACATCGTCCTCGGCGAAAATCACGGATTCAGTCGCGTGTCCTGCAGGGCCTTCCGGGAGTGGGACCGCAGCGGGCGCAGCGTCTGTTGGAGACCTTCGGGAGCCTGGAGGCGATCATGCATGCCGACACCCAAGAGCTGGCGTCGGTGCGCGGCGTCGGACAGGCCACCGCGGAGGCGATTCGGTGGGCGGTCAAGGAGGCCCCACTACCTTACTGCAACTCCAACCGAGGAATTCCTCCCCTGTAGGCGCTCTTTCCGGAATCGGCATCGAGCTCCTAACGACTCGTGGGCGCAATCCGACCCTGACAGGCGCGGCGCATTTGGCGGCAACACCGGGCGTGACGAAGGCTTTCGGCGCAGATTTCCAGGGTCGGGGACAAAAGGATACACTGCGCGCCAGGCAATCTGCTTCGGAAATACAGCATGCTGCAGCTCTTTCGTATTGGCGGCTTTCTGCCCTATATCGCGATGGTCTTCCTCAACGCCTTCGTGGACCTCGGGCACAAGATCATCATCCAGAATTCCCTGTTCAAGGCCTACGAAGGGGACCTGCAGATCATCCTGACGGCAATCGTCAACGCCCTGATCCTGCTGCCCTTCGTGCTCTTGTTCACGCCCTCCGGGTTCCTCTCGGACAGGTACCCGAAGAACCGAGTGATGCAGCTCAGCGCCTGGGCCGCCGTGGGGCTCACGCTGGCGATCACCGCCTTCTACTATCTGGGCTGGTTCTGGCCCGCCTTCGCCATGACCTTCCTGCTCGCGGTTCAGAGCGCCATCTACTCGCCGGCCAAGTATGGCTTCATCAAGGAGTTGGTGGGCAAGGAGTCACTGGCTACCGCCAACGGCGCAGTACAGGCAACGGTGACCACGGCCATCCTGGGAGGGATCTTTTTCTTCTCTGTGTTGTTCGAGGCCTTCCTGGCGGATGAGACCTTTGCTACGACCGGCGAGATTATGGATCTGATCGCCCCCCTGGGCTGGTTCTTGGTGGGATTTTCCCTGATCGAGGTGGCGTTTGCCTATCGGTTGCCCGAGAAGCGGCCTCCCGCCGAGGCCATGCACTTCGACTGGAGGGAGTACCGTACAGGCCGTTATCTGGTGGAAAACCTCGGCGTGGCATACGGGAATCAGGTCATCTGGCTCTCCATCGTGGGTCTGTCGGTGTTTTGGGGTATCTCGCAGGTGATGGTGGCGACCTTCCCGGCGTTCGCGAAGGAGACCTTGGGAGAGACCAACACGGTTGTGATCCAGGGCGCCATGGCCTGCTCCGGCATCGGCATCATCCTGGGCTCCGTCATTGCGGGCAGGGTTTCCCGCAGCCACATAGAGACGGGCCTCATCCCGATCGGCGCCCTGGGTATTGCCGCCGGGCTGTTCCTGCTCCCGGGGCTGCCATCGGCCTGGACCATGGCTTTCGATTTCCTTCTGATCGGCGTTATGGGTGGCTTTTTCCTCGTGCCCTTGAACGCTTTGATCCAGTTCAACGCGGGTGACACGGGACTCGGTCGCGTTCTGGCTGCCAACAACTTCGTGCAGAACCTGGCGATGCTGGCCTTTCTGGGGCTGACAGTAGCGGCTGCGTTACTGCAAAGCGGCGGGGTTTTGATCATCGAGGCCTTGGGCGTCATCGCCCTGGTCGGCGCCGGCTACACCATCTTCAAGCTACCCCAGTCCCTCGTGCGCTTCCTGGTTGCGCGCATCATTGCGACGCGCTACCGGCTGCAGGTGATTGGGCTGAAGAACATGCCGCCCCAGGGGGGAGTGCTCATGCTCGGCAACCATATCTCCTGGATCGACTGGGCCATGGTCCAGATCGCCAGTCCACGGCCGGTGCGCTTCGTGATGTACCGGGCCATATATGAGCGCTGGTACCTGCGCTGGTTCCTCGATTTCTTCGGTGTCGTGCCTATCTCCGGCGGTCAGAGCAAGCAGGCGCTGGAAACCATAGCGGAGTTGTTGAACGGGGGAGAGGTCGTGTGCCTGTTCCCGGAAGGGGCCATCAGCCGCACCGGTCAGCTCGGGGAGTTCAAGAAGGGCTTCGAGCTTGCCGCTGCCATGGTGGCAGATGGCGTTATCCTGCCCTTCTATCTGCGCGGACTCTGGGGCAGCGCCTTCTCCTTCGCCAGCGCCAAGCTCAAGGAAAATCGGAGTGGCTACAGGGCGCGGGATGTCGTAGTAGCCTATGGGCGGCCCCTGCCCATAAGCGCGACGTCCGAGCAGGTCAAGCAGTCGGTGTTCGAGCTCTCGGTCAGCTCCTGGCAGACCCATACGCGGACCCTCCCCACCCTGGCCGAGGCCTGGCTTACGACAGCCGGACGGCGGCGCGGCCGCCTATGCGTGGTGGATTCGGCTGGAGGCTCGCTCACCAATCGCCGCTTCATGGCCGGCGTATTTCTGTTCGCACGCCGGATCCGCCGATTGGCCAATGAGCCGAATGTCGGCGTTCTAATGCCCGCCAGCAGCGCCGGCGCCATTGCCAACATGGCCGCGCTACTCACCGGCAAGGCGGTCGTCAACCTCAACTACACCGCCAGTCGCGAGGCGTTGGTGGCGGGTATGCAGAGTGCGGGTATTCGCAATGTCATCACCGCCCGGCGCTTCCTCAACAAGCTGGAGGGTAGGGGGATGGACCTGACGGAGGTGTTCGAGGGAATCGAGCTGCATCAGATGGAGGACCTGAAGGCGGAAATCGGCAAGGCCGAGGGACTGCTGATGCTCGCAGCTGCCAGCCTATTGCCCGCGCGTTTGGCCTTGATTCTGTTCGGTAACAGGTCCGCTCCCGAGGATACCGCCGCCATCCTCTTCTCCAGCGGCAGCGAGGGCACACCGAAGGGCATCGAGCTCACCCATCGCAACATCATGGCCAACGTGCGTCAGACCTCCGATGTGCTGAACACCGAGGCCGGCGACGTGGTCCTTTCCAATCTGCCCTTGTTCCACGCCTTCGGACTCACGGCAACAACCTTTCTGCCCCTTCTGGAGGGCGTCCCGATGGTCTGCCATGCGGACCCGACGGACGCCCTGGGTTGCGCCAAGGCCATCGCCCGTCACCGCGCCACCTTTCTGTGCAGTACCTCTACCTTTCTGCGCCTCTACACTCGCAATAAGCGTATCCACCCCTTGATGCTGGAGTCACTGCGGATCGTCGTCGCCGGTGCCGAGCGCCTGAGTCCGGACGTGCGCGAGGCCTTCGCTCTCAAATTCCAGAAGCCCATTTACGAAGGCTACGGCGCTACCGAGACCACGCCGGTGGCGAGCTGCAACCTGCCCGACAGCCTCAGCACCGACGACTGGCGGATCCAGACAGGGAACAAACCCGGAACGGTAGGCATGCCCTTACCAGGGACCAGCTTCCGCATTGTCGATCCGGTGAGCCTTGAAACGCTTCCGCCCGGGGAGGATGGGCTCATCCTGATCGGCGGTGTGCAGGTGATGAAGGGATATCTCGAGGCGCCGGAAAAGACAGCGGACGCCATCGTCGAGCTCGATGGGCAGCGCTGGTACAAGACCGGTGATAAGGGTCACCAGGACGAGGACGGCTTCCTGACCATCGTCGATCGTTACAGCCGCTTCGCCAAGCTCGGCGGCGAGATGATCAGCCTGACCCAGGTGGAGGAGCAGGTACGGTGCCTGCTCGCCGAGCCCGAGCTGGAGCTGGTGGCCGTCAACATACCGGATCCGAAAAAGGGCGAGCGTATCATCTTGTTGATCGCGTCCGACCTCGATCCGGACGGGTTGCGCAAGTCCTTGATCGAGGCCGGCCTTAATCCACTCACTATACCCGCCGAGATCCGGCCCGTTGAGCAGGTACCCAAGCTCGGGAGCGGGAAGACGGACTTCTCCGGGGCAAAGAAGCTGGCGCTAGCCGCCTGAGGAGGTCGAATGGTTACTCGTAGTCGCATCCTTGTCCTCGTGATTCTGGTGCTCATCGTGGTGATTTCTGCCTGGTCCCGCCTTCGCTTCATCGACGACAAGGATTTCGAGCCACAACGCATCCGTCTGGACGAGCATCCGGCCTTTCGGAAGAATCCCGCGGGTGGCGGTTGATTCCGGTGTCGATCCAGATCCGTTGGATGTAATGAGCTCCGCGAACCGAATCGTTGGTAATGGCTGCAGTGCATGAGCCGCACCGCATCCTGAGGTTAGGCGGTCTCCGAAAAATCTCATACCATCTTGCTTGTCATTTCGTCCGTCTTCTGCATTGCGACAACGGTTACATCGTTCGACTATGCGCCTGTTGTCGCGCCTCGAAGCCGAACGAAAATCCGGCGCAATCCGGTATGAGATTTCCCGTCAATCGCCTTAGGGAACACTGCTGCTCCCTGAGGAGCTCGGAACATAAATGTACGTATGGGGTACGTCGGTACCCGGAAGCTTGATGGCGTTGCTCTCGAAGAAGCTGCCGAGCATGACCGTTTTGCCCGCTGGGAAATCCCCCACCTTTATCTCGTTGGCGGTGACCAGGTAGGTACCCTCGCCCGGCGGCATCTCGAAGAAGACGCGGCAGGGATTCGACAGGCAGGTGCCCGTATCGCCGGGAGCCAGGGTTATCTCACCCCAATCCGATACATGGCGGCCGGTGCTCGTACAGGCGACCACCAGGGGCAACAGGCTCGGTATCAACAGCCTGCCGCGGTCGAGCGGCCAAGGTTTCCTCATCATCATGCGACCTCCGAGTGGTCTGCGTCGGCAAAAGCCACCGTTTCTGTTTCAGACTCTGACTGAGACCCTGCTTCATCCATTGGGTTGCGCCTCCGCCCGCTGTGCGGATCCTCGTTGCCTCTCGCCGCCGTGGAGCCTCTCGCGCAGCCGCTGAAATACGACATAGAGCATCGGAATCAGGAAGACACCGACCAGCGATGCCGCCAGCATGCCACCGAACACGGCGGTGCCCACGCCCCGCTGGCTTGCCTCCCCGGCCCCGCTGGCGATGACCAGCGGCACCAGACCGAGGATAAAGGCGAAGCTCGTCATCAGCACGGCCCGGATGCGCATCCGCGCCGCGCCGATCGCCGCGTCGACGATCGATTTTCCAGCGGTCCGCTCCTCCATCGCGAACTCGACGATGAGAATCGCATTCTTGCTGGCCAATCCGATGAGCACCACTATGCCCACCTGGGCGTAGAGGTCGTTGGGCAGGCCGGCGATCAACAGGGCGGTCATGGCCCCCAGGATGCCGATGGTGGCGGACAGGAGCACCGCCGCCGGCATGGACCAGCTCTCATAGAGCCCGACCAGAAACAAATAGGCGAAGAGCACCGCCAGGCCGAGCACGATGGGGGTCTTGCCGCCGGCCTCCTTCTCCTGGAAGGCCGTGCCCGTCCAGTCGTAGCCGTACCCGCTCGGCAGGGTCTTCGCCGAGAGGACCTCCATGGCTGCCAGGGCATCGCCCGAGCTGCGCCCCGGCGCAGGACCGCCCTGAACAGTGACACTGCGATAGTTGTTGTACCGTTGCAGCAGCTGGGGCCCCAGGATCAGCTCCGGGGACATCAGTGCGCGGATCGGCACCATGTCGCCTTTGTCGTTGCGCACGTGGATCCGATAGACATCGTTGAAGCGCTCGCGGTCGGACTCCTCGCCCTGCACCTGGACCTGCCACACCCGGCCGAATTTGTTGAAATCGTTGACATAGTAGCCGCCCAGGGTCGACTGCAAGGCGGCGAAGACGTCGCTGATTTGAACCCCCAGGGTCTGGGCCTTCTCCCGGTCGATATCGAGATAGACCTGGGGGTTGTTCGTTGCCCAGGTGGAGAAGACCCGGTTCAGGGCCGGATCCTGGTTGGCTGCCAGCACCAGGGCACGCATGGCTGCGGCCAGCTCCTGAGGCTTGCGGCCCTGGAGGTCCTCGAGCTGGTACTCGAAGCCGCCGGCGGTGCCCAGCCCGATGATGGGCGGCAGATTGAAGGGGATGACCCGGGCGGCGGGAATGCCGGCGGTCTGCTGGGCGACGCGCTGGATGACCGCGTCGACCTTCAAGTCCGGTGACAGGCGTTCATCGAAGGGCTTGAGCCGGCCGAGCACGAAGGAGGCGTTGGACTCGACGGCGCCGTCCAAGATGCTGTAGCCCGGAACCGTGAGCACCCACTCGACCGCCGGGTCCGCCTTTACGATTTCCTCCACCTGCTTGGCGACAGCCATGGTCCGGGTTACCGAAGACCCTTGCGGCAGCTGAATCTCCGCCATGAAGGCCCCCTGGTCCTCCTCCGGCAAGAAGCCGGTGGGGGTGATATCGAACAGCCAGCCGGTGGCCACACCTGCCCCCGCCACCAAAACCAGGACCAGGAGCGCGATCCGCACCAGACGGGCAACCGCATAGGCATAACCATCCCGTATCCCGTCGATACCGCGCATGACGGCGCCCATGATCCCCCCTCTCTTGCCTCCCGGCTTGAGCAGCATGGCGCACAGGGCGGGCGACAGGGTGAGCGCATTGATGGCCGAGATGAGCATGGAGAAGGCCACGACGGCCGCGAATTGCTGGAAGAGCTGCCCCGTGATGCCCGGGATGAAGGCCACCGGCAGGAAGACCGAAAGCAGCACCAGGGTGATGGCCAGGATGGGACCTGTGATCTGAGTCATGGCCTTCTTGGCCGCCTCCCTCGGCCCCAGGCCGTCCTCCTCCATAACCCGCTCCACGTTCTCGACGACCACGATGGCGTCATCCACCACGATGCCGATCGCGAGCACCACGGCCAGGAGGGAGATGGTGTTGGCGGAGAAACCGATGGCGAACAGGAAGGCGAAGCTGCCGATCAGGGCGACCGGCACCGCGACCAGGGGGACCAGGGTCGCGCGCCAGCTCCCCAGGAAGAGGAACACCACGAGGATGACGAGGACGAAGGCCTCGAACAGGGTGTGCAGGACTTCCTCGATACTCGCCTTGACGAAGTCCGTGGTGTCGTAGATGACCGCGTACGCCAGGTCATTCGGGAAGCGCTCCGCGAGCCGATCCATGGCCGCCTTGACCCCATTCGCTACGGCGACGGCGTTTGCCCCCGGGGCCAGATAGATCCCCATGGCGGCCGCCGCTTTGCCGTTCAGCCGGCTGATGGAGTCGGATTGCTTGGCGCCCAGCTCGACCCGACCGACATCGCGCACGCGCACGGTGGATCCATCGGGATTGGCCCGCACCAGGATGTCCTCGAACTCGTCCACGTCGGTCAGCCGGCCCTGGGTCTGGAGGGTGATCTGGAACTGCTGGTCCGGGGTCATGGGTTGGGCGCCGATGCGTCCGACCGCGGCCTGCACATTCTGCGCCTGGATGGCCGAGATCACGTCCGACGGGGTCAGACCCAAAGCCGTCAGCCTGTCCGAGGACAGCCAGATGCGCATGCTGTAGTCGAGCGGACCGAACAGGTAGACCTCGCCTACTCCGTTCACCCGCGCCAGGGTGTCGATTATGTTGATGGTGGCGTAGTTGCTCAGAAACAGGGAGTCCAGGTTCCCCTGGGGGGAGTACAGGGACACTACCTGGAGCATGGCGGTGGATTTTTTCTTTACGCTCAGGCCCTGACGCTTGACCTCTTCGGGCAGCGTCGGCAGGGCCAGGTTGACCTTGTTCTGCACATTGACCGTGTTGATGTCCGGATCCGTACCCAGCTCGAAGGTCACCGTCAATGTATAGCTGCCGTCGTTGCCGCTGCTCGACTTCATGTAGAGCATGTTGTCGACGCCGTTGACCTTGGACTCGACGGGCTGGGCGACCGTGGACTCCACGACGGCCGCGCTGGCTCCCGGGTAGATACCGGATACCTGCACCTGAGGCGGGACGATGTCAGGGAACTGGGCGACCGGGATCTGGGTGATGGCGATGAGACCCGCCAGGGTCAGGACCACCGAGATGACGATGGCCAGGCGCGGCCGGTCGATGAAGACGTCGGAGATCATGGGGCCGCACTCCCGCCGGGCTTCTCGGCCGGCGTTGCGCTCACCACCTGGCCCGGCCGGACCTTCTGCACGCCTTGGGTGATGACCAGGTCACCCTCCGCCAGTCCCTTCGTCACGACTACGTCGGCACCCTGGTCAGCTCCCGTCTCGATGCGACGGATCTGCGCCTTGTTCTCCTTATCGACGATCAGGACGAAGACACCCTGCTGGTCCACCTGCAGCGCCGACTGGGAGATGACGATGGCCGACGCGGGCTCGCCCTCCTGAACGACCACGCCGAGATATTGACCATCCACCAGGGTGCCGTCCGGGTTGGGAAACCGGGCGCGCACCGTCACCGTGTCGGTGCCGGGATCGGTGGTGACATCGACGAAATCGATCTGTCCCTTCTGATCATAGATCGTGTCGTCGGGAAGACGTGCCTGTACCTCCATGCTCGCCGCGTCGCCACCCTGCTTTTTTATCCTGCGCTTGGCCTGCAGCAATTCCCGCTGGGTCAGCGGAAACTGGACATAAATGGGATCCCGACTGACGATGGTCGCCAACGGGTCGGAGTCCGGTCCCACGAGGTTGCCCACCGTGTACTTCGCCAGGCCGATGCGCCCGGCAACCGGGGCGGTTATCTGTGTGTATCCCAGGTCGAGCTTGGCCGCCGTCAGAGACGCCTTGGCCTGGGAGATGCTGGCCTTGGCGATGGACTCCGCCGCCTGCAGCTCGTCCACCTTGGACTGCGGAATGTTCTTGCTCTTGAGCAACTCCTCGCCGCGACGCAGCTGGGCGCTCGCATTCTCTTCGTCAGCGACTGCCTTTTGGACGTCCGCCTCCCGTTGCTCGACGATGGACTCGTACTGGTCGGGTTCGATGACGAACAGCAGCTCGCCCACCTCGACCTGCTTACCCTCGGTGAACTTGCGCTCCTTCAGGAAGCCCTGCACCCGGGCGCGCAGCTCCACCTTGTCCACCGCCACGGCGCGGCCAACGAACCGGGCCCGAGTCTCCACCGGCTGTGACGTCGCCTTCGCGACGATGACCGTCGGCGGCGGTGCCTCACGCGTCGAGGTTGGCTGCTGCGGATTGCCGCAGCCGGTCAGGACTGTCAGTACCGGCAGCAGAAGCGCGAGCAAACGCCAGCGGTGCCGGCAATCATTGCCGGGCGTCCCGAGGCCGAGCGAGGCGATGCGATCGACCGGGAGGGGATGAACGTCCGCCTGGGGCAGGTTGAACATGGTGATGATTCCTTCGGTATCGGATGGGTGCATTCTAGTCGAAGCGAGCCCGCCACCGGGAAAGCGGGCGGAAGCCCGTCCCTGAAAGCTGGGAAACGCCAACCGTCGAATCAGTCTGCACAATCAAAGCCTCGGCGATGTCCTCCAAGCAATTGAAAGTCGCCTCCAACGTGACCAATGGCGTTCGCGTCATTGGGATCAAGGCCTCCGGAATGAATCTGCCCGGTAACGAAATCGAGTTATTAACCACATCTCATGAGACTCGGATACGCGGTGCCGGACACGGGCCCGGAGCTCTGATGCAATTGCCCCATCACGAGCATGAGGGGGCGAATAATGGGTGGACAGATCCAGGAGAAGCTGTGCGGGCGGCCGTTGAGTGCGGCGGACATGGAGACAATACGGCGAGAGATCGAGTTGGCGCAGCCGCCGATACGCTCGGAGATCGCCCGCAGGGTGTGCCGGGCGCTGGAGTGGACCAACGCGCTGGGGCATCCGAAGCTG
>JAJDOL010000011.1 GCA_022340195.1 Chromatiaceae bacterium | reverse complement strand
CGTACACCAGCGAAACCAGCGTGTCGGGGACGGGTAACCCTGACCGATGAGCTTGCTCCAGAAGGTCTGCTCGACCTCGGGCTTGACCAGGTGTACCTCCAAATTTAATCCCGCGCGGCGAGCACCGGAGCGGATCGCGGTCAAGGTCGACGCGAGATAGGCGCTGACATTGGGTGCCTCGACACCGGTATCCGAGGCGATGACGAACACTGGTTTCTCCGCACGGGCCCCGAGGTCCAACAGCAACGTATAAACGAGCTGCAACACGACGGTAGAGTCTTTACCTCCTGAAAACGCGACGACCCAGGGACGGCGATCCTGAAAGTACAGCGCTTTCAGGTCGGCAAGCGCGTGTTCCTCCAGCGAGAGGTCGGTACATTCGAGATCGACGTTCAATAGCGGGCTGCCTCAACATGGATGCGAAGTCTTGCTTCGCGGGAATGATCGCATGATGAATTCGTCTATGGCACGCAACGTGACACCACTCCGTGGTGTCATTCCATTTTCTATGCTCCACGCCATATCCGGAAAGCGGAGCGCAGAAAGTATCGATTTCCCGTCACTGCCGTGTCCTTTTAAGAACGAAAGCGGTTGATCTGCCGGAAATTCTCCACCAGACAACCTCCGGTCTCGTTGGCGGAGCCGGAAAAACTCAGGGGGCTATCGGCTTCGTCTGTGGTTCGCAGGGTCGGTGCCCAGGGTCTGGTCTTTTGTGTGATTCCGGGAAAGAGCCGAGCGGGTAACGCCAAGCTGAGGGGCCGCCTCGGTTACCGTGAGACCGAGCGCTGGAAGTACGTCCTCGCGCAGCGTTTCGCCTAGATGTGGAGGGTTATGCAGTTCACTCATGGAGGTCACGGCTTAGTGATAGTCCCTGTAATCGACAAGCACCGCATCCTTATCATCGGCTTGCTCCAAACCCTCCGGTACAACCTGTCTGCGCCCGGGATAGAGCGTATGCAACAACGATTCAATCCTTCGGGACAGATTCTCGTCGAGCAACAGCTTCATTGCGCAGAAAGTGTTACGGAGTGACGTTCCCGGTTAGCTGCATATGCAAGACAGGCTTGAATGTCGTCCGCCTCCAGCTCCGGGAAATCTTCGATGATTTCCTCGACCGTCATGCCGTCAGCGAGCCAGCCAAGGACATCGTACACCGTAATACGCAGTCCCCGGACCACCGGACGAGCTCCTCTCTTTGCCGACTGTATTAGTCCCTTATCTCTGCTTAGTTCATGCTTTTTTTACCTCGCTTCCACACGGGGGCTCACCAGTTCCGAGCATGCACTGCATTTCGAGGATAGTATATGGCAGACGCGTTGTCGAACCCGCCATTGAGCACCGCGTCTTGAATCAATTTCGGGCTGTAGGCAACGATCGCACGCAACGTGTCGGAGGGGCTGCATAGACCTCGGCCTAGATACCGCGCGAGGCGCATGTATCCAGATACCTGCGTCGAGCCGACTCGACAATACTCCTGGCCTCGGCGTGCCGAGGATGTCCGTCAAACAAGGCGCCGATGAATCGCGCAGCGTCCGGAAACACTCGATGGGCGATAGATCTCTCGTGTTGCTGAAGGCGGTCCTCCTCCGTGCATGGGCAATCCATGAAAGCGCGCACGCCGTTTTGCGAGTAATGGAGAAGCAGATTTTCAGAAATCCGCGGACGGGCGCTGAACTGGCGCGGCGCGCGCCTGGATGCTTCAGCGCACTACGAGCCGCCGTCTGATCGTACACAATGGTCGTGCGACAGCACCAGGGAGGTATTCCGGAATGGAACACGCCGTGAGCTCGCCAAAGACCGACCGCCGATTGCTTCCCGCAACGGCTGCGCTCCATCTAATTGTCTCCATGATTGCCGCGAACGTTTTTGCGGACACCAATATTTACCTCTGCCTAACTCCCGATGGCAAGGTTGAGTTTCGTCAAACATCTTGCGCCAAGGATACCGAGGAAAACGAGATTACCGTCGAGGATCGGAAGACGGGTTGGGAGCCGAAGCTAACCAAGATCGCGCGGAAACGGGATCGCGTCTTGTCGTCCCGCATCAAACGTCATACCGTGGCCTCGCGCGGGTGCATATCGAAGTGGAGTCAACGAGAGGGCACCGCTCGTCGTGCTTCGACGCACGCTCAACACGCCAGGTTCCGCCTGGCGTGACCACATCCTCAATCACTCGCTCCACGTCGCGCTCGGCGCGTCGGGCCGACTCGTGCACCGGCGTTTCACCCACTCCCACCGGCAACTGAACTAGCGCCTAGCGCCAACCCCTCAACCGCCCGAAGAAGTCCGCCGGTGATTCGAAGTTGAGAGGTTTCCCCTGGCAGTGGGTTGCCTGAGCCTTTTGCCTAGCCGCTGTCAGGGCATCGCGCCAATCAGAAGTTACGGCTAGATGTGCATCCAAGAAGGCGAACGAGTCATGGCGAACAGCAAGTTCATGCTTGGCTGATCACGGTCTCGACCTCATCGACTCGCCACGCGACGTAGCTCAGCGCTTGTCGACGAAGATGATGCAAGGGGCCTTCCCCTTGGCCCGTTTAAAGAGATCGTGTACCCGCGAGGCACCTACACCGAGGAACATCTCGACGAAATCTGAGCCGGAGACGGAGAAGAAGGGCACATGGAGCTCGATTCCCTATTGGTCTCGCGACTGCGGTTCGCGCTCACGATCATCGCCGCGGTGTTACTGATGCCGATCCAGGTACTGATCGGCGATCGGTAAGGGCTGAGCAGGAAGTAGCTTCAGGCGATGAAAATCGGCGGGTCGCGCCGGCCAACGTCAAGCGTATCGAGATCCGCGACGAAATCGGCGCTGCGAACCCCTTTCTATTCAGGCTCACGGCCGAGGATCGGCCTGGTTATAACGGTAAGTTCGATCAAAAAACCGCCACAGGGCGTTGGTCTGTCAGCCAATAAAAGCGACAAGGCGGCACCACGAGCCTGTCGTTGAAGACGCCCGGCGTCTCTCCGGAGCAGACGTCGTACGGCTGACCGAAATGGAACAGTCCCCGGTGTTTCAAGCTCGATAGGTCCAGATAGCTTGGCTTCAGGTCGAAGTTGGCGACAACAAGTACGGCGTCCGCGCTCAGCTGGGGGTGCGTGCGAAGAAAAGCAAACAGGTGTGGATTCTCTACCTCGAGCAGTTCGCGATTGTTGAAATCGGCAAAGGCGGGAATGGTCTTGCGTACCGAGATCATCCGCTTCAACCCGTCGAAGATACGCTGTTCAACACTGCCATGCTCGCGTCTTCGCTCGGCCTTCTCCCAATCGATCCGGGGGCGATGCAGCCAACGCGTATCGCCTGCTTTGAGCTCTTCTTCTAAGAAGCTGTAATCGTTCAAGGTCCCGATCTCATCGCCGTAGTACAGCAGCGGGATGCCGCCGAAAGACATGATCATCCCGTGGAGCAACAAGACACGGCTGATGGCCAAATCGATGGCGTCCGATTCACCGGTCTCGATCGCGCTTTCGAGGCCAACCAGCGACGCCAAGGAGCCGGAGATGCGTGCATCACCCGTCTTCTCGTTCACGCCGAATGGCCGGCCGCGGGCGGGGGATCCTTCGAATTTCCCGATGAACCAGTCGATGAGGAAATGGCGATGGGCCCTGGGGTCGGCGCCGATTGCTCGAATGTCGGTGTCGTCGAAGCCAAGACCGATGTCGTCGTGACAGCGTGCATAGTTGAGCCAAGTCGCCCGGTCGAGCTTGTTCGGCAGGCTCTTGATTCCCTGATCGAGGAGCTCCGCGCTCTTGGTGGCGATGGAATTCCAGAGCAAGGCCATGAAGGTCGCGTTATAGGCGATCTCGCACTCTTTGGCGACCACCGCATCCTCGCCGAAGTACTTTATGACCTCCAGAGGAGCAACAATTGCCTCCGCGATGAAGAGCACGCCGGGAGCAACGACCTGGCAGCAGTCCTTCATGAGCTGCAGGATCAGATGGGCCTCGCGCTCGTTCTGGCAGGTCGTGCCGAGCTTCTTCCATAGGAACGCAACCGCATCGAGGCGAATGATATCCGCCCCCTGGTTGGCCCAGAACAGGATAATGTCCACCATTTCCATCAGCACACGTGGGTTGGTGTAATTCAGGTCCCACTGGTATCCGTTGAAGACCGTCATCACCCACTTTTCAAGCGTCGGATCCCAGGTGAAGCTTCCCGGGGAGGTCTCGGGAAAGATCTCAGGCATCGTCTCTTCGAACATGTCCGGCATGTCACGAGAATCGAAGAGATAGTAAAAGTCCTGAAAGTCGGGATAGCCCGCCTTCGCGCGTGCCGCCCACAGGTGTTCATCGGAGGTGTGGTTGACGATCACATCGAGCGTCAGCAGCATTCCGCGCTTGCGCATGGATTCGGCGAGACCACGCAGATCGTCCAGGGTGCCGAATCGTTCATCGATGTCGCGAAAGTCCTTCACAGCGTAGCCACCGTCGCTCGCACCCTCGGGACAGGCAAGAATCGGCAGGACATGCACCATGTTGATGCCGAGCTCGGACAGGTAGGGCAGGTGGGACTCGACTCCCTTGAGGTCGCCGGCGAAACCGTCACAGTACAGCGCCATCCCGACGTGCTCCTGACTCAGGAACCAGTTATGGTCCTCCTCGCGCTCCATATCGATCCGCTCCAGCTCCGCCGGGCGATCAATGTAGGCACGCGCAAGGCGGTCCACCAGCGCCGTCATCTGCGCGAAGAAGTCTTCACGTTGGCCGTACAGGTGCGAGAACAGACTGTGGATAGCATAGAAGTTTGCGCCAAGTCGGGTGTAGAAATGGCGCAGATCCTCACGTTTCAGGTCGGGTCTGAGCTCATCGAGGATGTCGTTCAGCAATGCGTGAGAGACTTGCTCGTACATGAAGGTTGTCGCCCCCGGGGGTTGGGTTTATGGCAGAGACCATTGCTCGGCAAAGCCGCGATAGAATCCAATATCTGAGATCGTCGCCCCGCGCTGCTGCACCAGCTCTGAGGCAAAGGACTGGGCACGCTCAATGGTGGTCGCCAACGGCCAGCCCAGACGCAGCCCGAGGATCAATATCGAGGCAAACGCGTCGCCGGCGCCAACCGCATCAACGATCTCGGTCACGGGCTTTGGTCTGACCTCGACCGGCTCCGCACCCTCTTCTAAGGCCAAGGCACCCTCGGCCCCTCGCGTTAGCACCAACCCTCGGAGATCGTGCGCAACGCGAAAGTCCTCCGCCCGGGCGATCTCCTGAGCCCCGCCATTGCCGAGCTGTGCCAGCTCGTCCCGGTTGAGCTTGGCCCAATCGGCATCATCGAGCATCGCTAGAACGTCTCCTCGTTGCCACCAGGGTGTGCGCAGATTGACATCGACAAAGATCGTCGCGTTGGACCTTGACCTCAGTTTCAACAGCGCTGCTCTCGAGACGGGATTGCGCAACGCCAGACTACCGTGATAGATCAGTCCGGACTCGCCGGTTGGCAGGGAATCCGACGCGATAAAGTCATAGGCGGTGTCGGCGACGATGTTGTAGCTGGGCTCGCCGCCTTCCAGCGTGACCGTGACGCGCCCGGTGGGGTGCTCCTGATCGACCTGAAGCCCGTCCAGCGACATCCCCCAGGCCGACATGGCTTCTCGGATGTGGCGCCCCGCCTCATCGTCTCCGATTCTGCTTAAAAAAACCGGGAATTGGCCAAATGCCTGGAGGTGCCAGGCCACGTTGAAGGGCGCGCCGCCGAGCACCTCTCGCCCATCCGGAAAGCAGTCGAACAGGACCTCGCCGAAGATTAAGACCGGTTTCGTCATAGACCATTCTCCTCTGGCTCAGGACACCGAATTGGGGGGATGGGCAACGCCGAGCTCGACGCCCGCGATGCAGTTATGATTCATTCCGCCGAGACCGCTGGGACGCTCACACCACTAACTGCCGCAGGTAATCGGCAAAGTCGTCTCCCAGCTCAGGGTGTGACAAACCGTACTCCACGGTTGCCTCGAGGTACCCCAATTTGCTGCCGCAATCATAGCGCTTACCTCGAAACGGGTAGGCGATGACAGGCTCGTCGGCAAGGAGGGCGGCGATGGCGTCGGTTAACTGTATCTCCTCGCCGGAACCGGCCTGCGTTTGCTCCAGCTTATCGAAGATGCCCGGCGTCAACAGGTAGCGCCCCACCACCGCGAGGGTGGACGGTGCATCCTGTGGGGCGGGCTTCTCCACAATGGAGGTCACAAGCTGCTCTCCGCTTGGTCCGGTACGTGTTTCCACGATGCCATACATCGCAGTCTCTTCGGGTGGGACCTCCATGACGCTCAGAATACTGCAGCCATAGCGTTCATACATATGCGCCATCTGCTCGACCACACCTTGGCCGTCGCTATGGATAAGGTCGTCGGCAAGCAAAACGGCGAAGGCCTCGTTCCCCACAACTGGTCGTGCGCAGAGGACCGCGTGCCCGAGACCCAAGGCCTCGGCCTGGCGCAGGAAGATGCAGTGCACCTGCGGAGGCAGGATATTCTGGACGATCTCGAGCAGCTTGTGCTTGCCCGCGCTCTCGAGCTCCATTTCCAGCTCATAGGCCTTGTCGAAATGATCCTCGATGGAGCGCTTGTTACGGCCGGTGATGAACACCAGCTGATCGACACCGGCATCCTCGGCCTCTTCAGCCGCGTACTGGATAAGCGGCTTGTCCACGATTGGAAGCATCTCCTTCGGACTGGCCTTGGTTACAGGAAGAAACCGGGTGCCGAGCCCGGCGACTGGAAATACGGCCTTACGGATCTTTGCCATTTGTCGCCTCCGAAATACTAAAAGAATCGATCCCCCGAAGCAGTCCCGCCATTGCCGCCAATGCCAGCCCACGCATCTCGAAACGCTGACGGCGTTCAGCGGCGAGCGGTTTCTCATCTTCGCTGAGAAGAAGGTGTGAGCGGTGGCAGGCTGCGTAGGACGACGTCACGTACGGTCAAGCATTCAACCTCCTGGGCAGCAGGTGCGCCACGAGGTTTCCGGCATCAGTCGCCTGACTGCTCAACGGGAAGTGTACAGCTACCTAAGAAGTCGTAGTGATTGATCGCCTCGATAATACCGAGTGCATAAGGACGGCCGGCGAAGTAGATTCGATCCAAGTCTTCGAGCTGTGACAACTCCTCTCCATGGCGGTTTTCGACAACCACGGCAAGTGTATTTCCGCGCATCATGTCCTCGTCCGTGCCGGAACCACCTGCGACCAGTATGTGCTCGAGCGGGATGCCCCAGCGCTGGGCGACATAGCGCAGCGCCTGGCCCTTGCTAGCCCGGGAGGGGATGATGTCCAGATACTGGCCAAAGGAGTAGAACAGGTTCGCGGTTACGTCCTGGCTTCTCAGCAGCGACGAGATGTCCTCGAGACAGGGCGCGTGCTGCGGATCGTACACATAAGACACCTTGAACCGGGTCTGTTCCTTCCTCGGCTGGGGCTCTAACCCGGGCAGCTCGGACAGAGCTCGGCGCACTGCGGCGGGGCGCCAGAGGTAGTCGATGTGCTCGTTCCAATACTCATCACGGTTCAGTCGCGGCGCATAGTGGATTTCGGTGCCGAGACTCGTAATCAGCACGTCTGGGCGAGGAATACCCTGCTCCCTGAGCTCGGCGAGAGCCGAATCCAATCGGCGCCCGGTCGCAATCCCGAATGTCGCACACTTGCGGTTTTCACGCATCAGCGCTGCGAATTCCTGCACGCCCTGGGGATCGCCGAGCAGGCTTTGATCGATGTCCGTGAACAGGGCTCGATCACGGTAGCGTTTTTTACGTTTCGGCTCCACGGGAACGGGCTCGTGGCGCTTTGACAACGGCTTGGCGCGGTTCATGTAGCGCTCGGCATGCGCTTGCCAGGAGTAGCGCTCGCGGGTCTTGACAATGCCGTTCTCCCGCATGCTGCGGTACTCCTTCGCATTGGTTAGCAGCTTTAGCAACGCCTGGGCAATAGCAGCCCGATCGAGTGGGTCCACCAAAATGCCGTTCTCGCAATTGCCGATGATATCGACGGGTCCGCCGTTCTCTGTCGCGACCAGAGGCAGACCGCTGGCAGCTGCCTCCAACAGGGTCAGACCGAAAGGCTCAGTCAGTGCAGGATTGACGAACACGCCGCCACTTGCCGCCGCGAGGCGATAGATCTGCGGAACCTCGTCTTGTTCGTGGTGCTTCGGCATTGCAACGTAGCCGTACAGATCGTAGGTATCAATGGCGAACAGTAGCTCGGTGAGCACCGATTGCGGTCCCGATTCGAGATCCTGAATGTCGTCGCGATTCCCGGCGATGATCAGAAGATTAGCGGTCTCTTGTAAGTCCTTGGATTCCCCGTAGGCCCTCAGCAAGGTCTGGATGTTTTTGCGCCGGTCCGCCCGGGAAAGCGCTAGGACCAGTGGTTTTTCGGGGTCTTTCAGAAATCGCTTGATCTCATCGGCAAAGGCGATCGGCGGGTCGTCCGGACTGGGCGGGCGAAAGCGGCTCAGGTCGGTCCCCGGCGGAATAACCACCATCCGTTTGGGTTGGTAGTAGTCGTAGAGGCCGTACTGCTCGTCGATTTCGTTGTTGGTGCTGGCGATGACCAGGTCTGCACTGGCAAGCACCTCTTCCTCGGCATCGACGCGGCGATCCATGTTGTAGGTCGTATTGATCTCCTCGTCGCTCAGACCCGCGCTCAGAAGGCGTTGACGCTTATCCCTTCCGAGCGAGTGTCCCGTATGGATCAGTGGTACGCCGAGCAGGCTCGACAAGCGCACACCCACGTAGCCCGCATCAGCGTAATGGCTGTGAACCAAATCCGGCATCCGACCCCCTTTGTTTAGGGTCGCGACCAGGTTGTCCATGAAGCCGTCGAGGTGGTTCCAAAGCTGCTCCTTGGCGATGTACTCCTCAGGACCGGCGTCGATCCGCAGGATGCATGCCTTGTCCGACAGGGGTTCGACCACCTCGGCGTAGTCGCCGGAGACGGCCGCGTCGACGATCCGGCGCGTAACCACGTCGACCCGGTCGACGTCGTCGCGTTCGGCCAGTGCGCGCGCGAGATCGACGACGTATATAGTCTGACCGCCGGTGTCCGGATCGCGCCCGAGCTCTAGGTCATGGCCGCGTATCAGCCCGTGAATGCTCAGTAAGAGGATGTACATGCGATGAGCTTACCTCGATCGATTATTGGTATTCGAACCTCTTCGAGCTGCTCCGGATGCCGTTTCCAGCGTCGACAGTGCAGCATCCAGCTCTAGAGAACACCGTTGGGTCGGCAGCCGCGGATTCAACAATTCGTTTCGCCACCGGCCAGGAAAGACCGCCCAGGAAGTGCACGGCGGTCGAGCCGAAGAAGAAGCGCCACCGCCACGTCTTGATTATTATCGCCTGAGGATTACTCGTTCTCGCGCACTGCCGATAGGCCGGCGAGCTCCCCCGTCACAGGGTCGCAGACCAGCTGAACGACAATCGGGGCGCAGCACACCATGCAGTCCTCGACGAAGGTCTGACTGCCGGCCGAGCAATCCAAGGTGATATGCGTCGGACTGCCGCACCAGGGTCAGTCGGTAGTTGCTGTCTCGTACATGTCGGTTAGTGCTCGGTGAGCACGAACGCCTTTGGGTCGTATCCCTGCTCCCGAAAGCGCTCCAGCCAGGACGCGATGCGTTGCTGCGACGGTCTCGGGTCGCGCGCCAGTATCCAACCCCAACGACGGCTTGGCGTGCCGACGAGGGCGTAGTCGTAGTCGGCCCCGAGGCCGATGATCCAGTAATCGCCCCAGAACAAATGCTTGCCGAATACACTGACGAAACTGACCTCGAGCTTGGAATTGGTCGCAGGGTCGGTTGTACGCGCGATCCCTTTGGCCTCATCGAAAGTGCCGTCTTTCTTTCGACACCGGTTGGTGACGGCAACCGTTTCGTCACTCCGCAACCTGTAATCGGCGGTGGTGTCGCGAACGCATTGGCGCTGGAAGAAATTCGGCAATGCCGCAATCTCGTACCAGCGCCCCATGTATCGTTGGAGATCGACAAAATCCACTGTTCGCGGCGGGTCCGCAAGCGTCGAACCGGTCGCTACTCCGAGCAGCAGCAATGGTATGCACACGCGCTTTACGGCATTTCGACTCGACACGCCCCAGGGCTCCGGGTTTGGTTTCGAGCTATGATCTTGCCTTTTACCCCTCACTGTTTCAAGCGGACTCCCCAAATTCGACCGATTCCAGAAGATCGAGGGGTTAAGACCCCGCCTTGAACCGAATCCAGAGACTCTAGCGACCTTAGATCAAGCACTTGCGCCTGCCTTGTGGGTACGCCCGCAACGATGTCTGAAATGGTATGGTATGAAAAAGGTCTGAATGTGACGGTAGAGCTCGATCAAACCCTGCCGACAGATGTTTTTGCCGGCATCCCGGGCCTGCGGCAAGCCGAGCACCGCAAAACCAGCAACGGCCTGATCCGCCTGGCAAGCAACCAAGACGTAACCTGTCAATTTCCTGAATACCGGCGAAATCAAAATTCCCACCGCATCGCAGTCGCCAGAATGAATTCAACAAAGAAAAGCAAAGTTAAAACGGATACCGCATCATCATCGGTAACGATGTCCGGAGCCTCTTCGGGTGTGTTTACCGCGACGGTTGCAATCGTGCGAGACGAATGGAAAGAAATGATCGGTTTCGCCGTGCGGTACATGGAAAGTGACGCTTCCGATGCTCAAACCATCTTTGTCGATGAAGAGAGGATGCTTCTGGGCTATACCAATGCTGAAGGAAAGCCGCAAGAAATGGCCATGCGGTTTTTCCACTTCAGCAATTGGCTCAATATTCCAGGGCGCATTATTGTCAGCGATGATCTGCGGATCCGAAGGAACGTTGACGGGCAGGATAAATCTTTTGTCAGCGGATTCACCTTTATAGCGGATACCCCCTTAACGGATGCAAACTACTTAGGACTAAGGATGGTCGAAGGAATGTTTATGCCGGAAGGCGAAGGTTATTTTGTAGTTAAGGGCGACGACATTGTTATAGAGCAGTTTGACACAGCCTATTATTTCATAACGCCGCATAGCGAGAGCCGAGAAATCACGGCTATAAAGGATGAGATTTGGGTATTCCCGGTCATCTACGCGTTCTACATCGCCAGCGGTAATAATAAATTCCCCGAGTACAAATACCGGGAAGGCATTCAAGGATTGACCCAGTGGTGTCAAATGAAAGGCGTTCCCGTCATCGATTTGCTCAAGCATCTTTGGGCCCAGGGGCCGCGGCGTTGGATGCCTTTGTATCACGGGTTAGTCCGAGTTTTTAGTCAACTGAAGTTAATCGATGTCGAGAAACGTATTTATGAGTTCTTCAAGTGTCACGAGGAGCCATCCGCCCGCATTTTTTCCGTCCGCCTCCTGGGAGCACTTAAAACTGGTATTGCCGTCCAGTATCTTGAACGGACAATTAAGCCGGAATTATCAAAAGATGATCCGATTATTAAAGAAATCGACCGGCAATTAGAAGGTATCATGCTGCTAAGCAGCAATCAAATGAAAGGCTACGCGCCGATTGTCGGATTAACCAGAGTTGCGGATGATGTTATTTCATCACTAAAGAGCTGGTTACAGTTAGGAGACCGGTTTGTACCTTTCTGGGCTAGAGACTATGCGCAGTTGACAAGAAACATGCTCATCCCCGATCAAAAGCGATTTGATTTGGGAGATTCCCGTGTCATGGGCCATAGCTGCACCCGATTCGAGCAGGATTTCAAGATCGAAGGACACTCGTTTACGACCCGCTTCACTCCCGACGTTGACACACATGCATTCACGATCGCCTTGCTGGAGAATCCGGCAGACGAACGCCCAGTGCACCACAAATTCGGCTCCCTGCAATTGATGCTCGCCGATGACGGCCAATGGCATATAACGGCCATGCAACTCATCCGTCTGGACCATGTCTTTGTGAATACGCTTAAACATGTGCTGCTTGTAATGACCTTCCAGTACATTCAATTCCTGCAAGCCTTATCCGATTTACAGAAACTCTCGATCATGATCGATCCGTCGGTCTTTTCTTTCAATCCGAGCCCTTTTGACATCGTTACCTTCAGACGATTTGGGATTGTTCCGCAAACGGGGGAGGTGCAGGAACACTTCAACTTCAAAGCAGCTAAAGTTCAACGGGACGGCGGGCGTATGATGAATTTGAGGTATATCGAAGTTCCGGCCAAAGATCCGTCTAAAGCACCGTTAATTATTTTTGTCGAGGGACCGGAGCGGCACAGCGTCATCATTGAACCCGCTATCTATGACGAGGCCGTTCGTGTTGTAAAGGTTGATGAAAAAACGGAGAAACAATTGATCATCCACCTGATCAACAATAAGCCGGTCAAGGTCCTTTATGTCGACGAAGAGGACTTTGATCAGGCAAGGAACAAGGTATGGACAGGATCCGGCAATCTCTTAGTTCCGGTTACAGGAGCCCAAACGCCACACAGCTTTACGATCCAATCTGTCCTCATCAGCGGTATTTCTTGTGAACTTAAAGCTGAGCATGAGTTCCGTCGAGCCCTGGAGGCAGAACCGGCTACCAATTTTTATGGATTGAATCAGCAACGATTATCAGCATTTATTAGCCGGCCGCGAAGAATGGCTTAATTAAGCGAGGCCTAACGGTAAATGCAGCCGGCACCCGGCAATGATCTTTTTTGATCAATGACTATGAACCCGTTAGGCGAGGACCTTTTGCGGACGAGCGTTCACCTGCCGAGTCGCCTAGAAATCGAACTATTCACATCGACCAATACCGCTTCGGCCATATCGACATCGAAGGCCACGGCTACGACGCCGACGTCATGATCTTCCCCGACCATGTCCAGAAACGCTGGTGGCGACAGGAGGGCCACCGTCTCGCGCGGGAGGACCTCGAGACCGTCCTGGCCGAGATGCCCGACGTCCTCGTCGTCGGCACCGGCTACGACGGACGCATGCAAGTCCCCGAAGAGACGCTCGATGCCCTGCGGAGCGTAGGCATTGATGTGAAGGTCGAGAAAACCAGCTCGGCAGTCGAGGAGCTCAACCGGCTGCAGCGGGAGTGCGCGCGCATCGTCGCCGCCCTACACCTCACCTGCTAATGCGGATTCGCCGCGTCCGGCGGGCGGACATCCCGCAGATCGCACGCCTTTACTACGAGACCGTGCATCGAGTGAATGCCCGCGATTACGGACCTGAGCAGATCGAAATCTGGGCGCCGCAGGTTTACCCGGACGCCTTCTGGCAGCGGCGTTTCCGGCGCCATCGGGTCCTGGTCGCCGAGGACGACGGCGCTGTCACCGGCTTCGTAGAGCTGGGCCGGAAAGGGGAGATCGACTGCTTCTACGTCCACTACGCGCATCAGCATCGCCGCATTGGGGGCGCTCTCATGGGCCGGGTCGAGCGCGAGGCGCGCGGCCGCGGCAATAGGCGTCTTCGAGCGGACGTGAGCATTACCGCCGAGCCCTTCTTCCGCCGTATAGGTTTCAGGATCGTCAGGCGGCAGATCAAGATCTGCCGTAACCGTACCTTCAAACAGACGGTGATGGAGAAACGGCTGCGACGGACCGGTTAAACCGAACCTTCGTATAGGGGGCCGTCCGTCCTCCGCAGACACTTGGTCAGATCATCGTCCACATCGACAATCCGTTGCTCGTAGAAGGTAACGCTGGTCCCACATCATTCGCCCTCCACCGTCACGGGTGCCTCGCCCTGCCAGCCGACACTCGCCGAAGATTCAACCGCCGGCGCCGCGTCACAGTGTGTTGTGGGTCCCATCGCAAAACGGCCGGTTCGCCGACCGCTTGCAACCGCAGAGGTAAGCCGTGCCGGTCTTCTCCGCCGTGAAAGCGACTGGTTCCAGGCCGGTACCCTGGTGGGAACCGTCACAGAACGGCTGGTTATTGCTTCGCCCACAAGCACACCAGTAATAGCTATCCCCTTGCACCAGATCGACGGCAAAGGGCGACTTTTTTGCGATGACCGCTTCTTCACTCATGCTCGTTCTCCATTCAGGTTTTGGTTTACGGTTCGGTTCGGTTGCATTCTTCAAGCAGAGAGCTGGACGCCGGCACTGCCGCGCCCATGCGGCGCCCGGAAATCCAAATCGGGACCCTTAGGTATGATACCCGTCGGATTGACTCCGCGATGACTGCCGTAGTAGTGGAGCTTGATGTGGTCCATATTCACCGTCTCCGAGACACCGGGCACTTGGTAGAGCGCACGCGTGTGCGCCCAGAGATTGGGGTAGTCGACCAGCCGTCGGCGGTTGCACTTGAAGTGTCCGTGGTAGACCGCATCGAAGCGCACCAGGGTCGTGAACAGCCGCCAGTCCGCTTCCGTCAGACTGTCTCCGACCAGATAGCGTTGCGCTGACAGCCGCCTCTCCAGGTCATCGAGCGTATCGAACAACCGATCATAGGCGGCTTCATAGGCAGCTTGGGTGCTTGCGAACCCCGCCCGATAGACACCGTTGTTGACGTTCTCGTAGACGACCTCGTTGATGGCATCGATCTCGATGCGCAGGGGTTCGGGGTAGAAATCGACGTCTTTGCGTCCCCAGTCGTCGAAGGCAACGTTGAGCATGCGGATGATCTCGGAGGACTCGTTGTTGACGATGACCTGACGCTGCTTGTCATACAGGACAGGTACGGTCACCAGGCCATCGAAGCCGGGGGCGCTGTGCTCATAGAGCTGATGCAGCTTGCCAAAGCCGTGCACCTGATCGGGCGTGGCACCGGGGTAGTCACCGAACACCCAACTCTCCGCCGGCATCAGCGGATGAACCACGGAAACCGAGAGCACCTGCTCCAGTCCCTTCAGCTTCCGAAAGATCAGGGTGCGATGGGCCCAGGGGCAGGCATAGGATACGTACAGGTGATAGCGCCCGGGTGCTGCCTGAAATCCACCCTCTCCTGACGGCCCCGGACGACCGTCTACGGTCACCCAATTTCGGAAGCTGGATTCCGAGCGGATGAAGTCTCCCGCTGTGTTCGTCTTCACGCTGTCCTCCGCGTCGCTGGCGTTGCGTTGCTCGATCCGCTCAGGCGGTCGCGGCGAGGGGCCCGGCGGACGGGATCAGACGATCGACTTGCGCGTGAGCATCGCGCATTGCCTCTTCCTCGCCTCTCGCCATCAGTCGATCGGCCGCCACGATCTGTACATCGTCGATCCCCAGAAATCCCAGCACATGGCGTAGGTAGCCGGTGGCGAAGTCGATCTCACTACCGACCGCCGTACCGTCCGATGCGACAGCGAGGTAGGCCCGCTTGCCGTTGAGAAGTCCCAGGGGGCCGTTCTCTGTATAACGGAAGGTGAGGCGCGCCCGGGCGACCATGTCGACCCATGCCTTGAGCTTGGCCGGGATGCCGAAATTGTAGATCGGCACGCCGATAACCAGGACGTCGGCGGCCTTGAGCTCCGCCACCAGGGCGTCCGACTCCGTGAGGGCGGTCCTTTGCTCCTGGCTGCGCTGCTCGGGGGGCGTGAAGTTCGCGTTCACCCAGGCTGCATCGACGAAGGACGGGGTTTCGACCGCGAGATCTCGTACCCTGACCTCGACCGCGCCTTCGCTTTCCCGCAGTTGCTCGATCAATTCATCGGCTACCCAGCGGCTTATTGAGCCCTCTGAGCGAGCGCTGCTGTCCACGCGCAGCACCTTCAGATTGCCGAACTGCGGACTACGGTCATTTATCGCTTTCATCTGATACCTCCGGTCATTCTCTGCCGAATTGCCTGGACGAACCTTTGCGCGTCGTTGGGACTTACATTAGGTATTGCGTGGAGGCGTATAAAGGATACGATGGCGGAAACACTTTTCCGCGATCGAGAACAATGGACCGATTGGAAGAGATGCGCACCTTTGTCGGTGT
>JAJDOL010000005.1 GCA_022340195.1 Chromatiaceae bacterium | reverse complement strand
GTGTTGTTGGATATCTGGCCATGGATACGGTCAGTGTCAACAAGCTCCGCGACTACCTTCGCAGGCGGTCATCACGACGATGGGTAAAGCGGCAATGAGAAGAACGCGAGAAACAACCTCACTCGATTACATCAATGTTTTTAGGGTTTATAATGAAAGTTACAGGCAACCCATCAACAAGGCATTATCTATGTACCACAGTAGCCAATTTGCTCACGCTCTGGCAGCCCTTGTTGCGCTTTTCGGCGCGGTGAGCGTCACGGTGCGTGCGGAGACGATCGACTGCACGGAAATCACATCACTGCCGGCCGTGATCAGTATCCAGGGGGTCTACTGCTTAACCGGTAATCTGACCACAAGTACTGGCTCCGGCGCCGCCATTGATATCATGGTTAGTAACGTTACTTTGGACCTCAATAGCTGGAAAGTCGGGGGCCAGGCAGCGGGGCTGGGGACAGCCGCCGTCGGTATCTTCAGCGACGCCAATAACGTTACGGTCAAGAACGGCATTGTGCGCGGGTTCTTACAGGGAATTATCCTCAACGGCCGTGGGGCGGTGGTCGAGGACATCCTCGCGGACCAGAATACGAGCATAGGTATCGTCGTTGCTGGTCAAGGAGCGGTCGTGAGACGCAACAAGGTCGTTGACACCGGCGGTCCAAGCTCAATCAGCATTGGTATTAGTGTCGGGGGCACGGGAAGCCTCATCGAAAACAACTTGGTTTCTGATCTTACCGCCACCGGCGCCACTGCTCTTGAACGGGGTATCGTTGTTTCGGAAGGTGGCGACTTCAGCACTCTGCGTGAGAACGTCATCAGCGACGTGGCCTTTCCAGGCGGAGCAATTGCCTCTGAAGGGATCCGGGTGGGCGATGCGTCATTGGTCGGCGTGATTGGCAATTCTGTGACCAGGTTCGGCGTCGGTGTCAACTACTCTGGCGGCGCCAGCGGCACCTACGCCAGCAACATCGCAAGTGGCTGCACTACCCCCTTCTCGGGGGGCACAGCGGGACCAGACAATCACCCTTAGTGCACTGCGACGATGATACAAGGACAAAAAAATAGAAATTACAACCGGTTGGGTAGGAGTATTCGGTTTGGATGGACCCTTGTCAAGGCGGTCGCCTCTGTCGCCGGGACGACGGGCTTTGTTGGGAAAGATCGGTCGGCCGTCCAAACGTTTTTGCGCAGCACAAGCGTGCTGATCACCATTTTGACGATCGGCGCGCTTCCATCTGAATAACTAATGACGCATCTGGCCAGTCCCGCGTCGGGATGGCGCCCATGAATTCGAACATGCGCGCAAGCGCGTTGTTGCCCGCGATGCAATCCGGATTCAGTATCATCGCCAACCTGATTCTCTTCGTCGGGTACGAATCCTCGTGCAAAGCGCTACCTCGGCTCGATCGGCCCATAAATCGCGACTTGACGGCGGGCTCCGGCTCGTGTTCGGTGCAGAGGCATTACACGGACCGCGAACAGGGGTTGGGAACTACGCCCGGGAGATCTATCTCGGCATGCGTGCGCACACCGCTATCAGTGACGTGCACGCATTCGCCAATCTGCGTTGGATCGATCCCGGAAGCGAAGAAAAGGCCTCGCCACCGCCACATCGGCATCAGGCGTCGAGTTGGAGACGACTGATCACCGCGACGCCGGGTTATGTATCCTTGCGAGGGAAATTTCACGCCTTGCGCTTCAAACGCAAGCTCTCCCGCCTTACGGGTCCCATCGTTTATCACGAACCCAATTTCGTTCTGCGCCCGTTCGACGGTCCCACTCTGGCAACAGTGCATGATCTGGGATGGATTCATTACCCGGATTTCATTGCACCACCGACCCGGCGCTGGTTGGAAAAAGGCATGCCTGATTCCTTGCAGCAAGCAAGCTTGGTCATTGCTGTTTCGGAGTATGTCGCCCGGGAGCGGAAGGAAATTCTGGGTATCCCGACAGAGCGGATTCGCGTAACCGCGCTCGGGCTAGACAGGCGCTTCGCGCCCTGCCCCCCGGGCAAACTCGTTCGGCAACTGGTTCCCCTCGGGTTGACACCGGGTCGATACGTTCTCTCCGTGGCAACACTGGAGCCGCGAAAGAATCTCACGAGACTGACTCGTGCCTTCTCGCGGTTGCCCATGCGGTTGCAACGCCGATTTCCGCTCGTACTCGCAGGGGCGGCTGGTTGGGAAAAGACTCCGCGGGCAACCGAGCTGGAGCGTCTCCAGAGAAAGGGCGTATTGAAGCGCCTCGGGTATGTCGACGAGGCAATACTGCCTAGTTTGTTTGCCGGAGCCTCCTGCCTTGCGCTGCCGTCGTTGTACGAGGGATTCGGACTCCCTTTCGTTGAAGCCATGGCCAGCGGAATCCCCGTTCTTACCTCCGACTGCGCTGCCATGGCAGAAGTAGCGGGCGCGGCGGCATTGCTGGTCGATCCCCAAGACGATCACGCAATTGCGGTTGGATTGGAACGACTACTGACGAACCGTGGGTTTTGCAACGAGCTGGTCCATTTGGGATTGAAGCGTTCACGCCGCTTCCGGTGGCAGCGCACGGTAGAGCTGACCCTTGATGCCTATCGAGACACGGTGGCGAGCTGATTTGCGCGATGGCCGACCCGGTACCTCGATGGCAGGATCTTGCTTCGCCGGACCCGCGCCGGCCTGAAAGAAAACGATAACAATTCCAGACCGGATTGATTGTTACAATCCGGCAGAAGGTAGCGACCCTCGGACGCAAAGGTCTCCGAGCGTCTTGATTATTCTGCTTCTATCGCAGACCACAAGCAGCTGTTGCCTTCGGCCCGATAAGCAGTAGCAGCTGACGTCATGCGAAGGCGAAAGGTGATCAAAGACCGAACGACCAGGGAAGGTCGGGGGATCGTTCTTTACGACCATCTTCTTTGTCGAGGAGGAGCAGAAGGAGTCGCGCTCGAACTGGCTCGCAGCTTGCCGGATGCCGATTTGTGGCTCGGTTTCCGCAACATATCGCATTTCCCCGATGCAGCCCTGGCGGTGTCAGCGCCGTTCTGAATATGTAGGGGGACTAGCGGTTTGAACGTGTAGTGAATCTTCTTCGGTTTCTTCTTCCCGCCTGTCTCTTTCCATCCTCTTCTTCCGTTCTTCTGTCTTGTTCCCTCAACGTCTACCAAGGCCGTTTTCTTGGTTGAGGTACGGCGTAATTCCCAATCATTGGCGTAGACCAGAGAACACGCCGATGACACAGCACAGACAACGTAAGTGTCGGCACTGCTGGGATTTATTCCGTCCGGACCCAAGTAATCGGCACCATCAGCGCTACTGCTCCAAGCCAGCGTGCCGCAAGGCAAGCAAGACGGCCAGTCAGCACCTCTGGCTGAGCAAACCGCGGAACCGCGATTACTTCCGCGGAGCAGCGAATGTCGAGCGGGTGCACGCATGGAGGACGGCCCATCCAGGCTACTGGCACCGCCCCGGCGCACAGAATACCTCTGCGTTACAAGCGGACTCCTTGGTGCAACCGGTTGAAGCACATGAGAAATCGCAGCCTTTAACAGGGCTTGTGTTACAAGATCTTTTGTGTGCGCAACCGGTTGTTCTTATTGGGCTTATCGCAAACTTAAAAGTATGGACACGGACGCTTACGCGAGGACCTGTTCGCCCTGCTCTATTGGGTGCTGGAAGGCGAGGGCCGAAAGGATCTTCCCTACCCCTTTTCGCTACCACATCTGGAGTTCTACCAGCGCTGCCAAACGGTGTCGCAACGGGCCGAACGCTGGCTACCCTTACCTCGCTCGCATGTCGAGCGACGCGTGCTCAAGCAGCTCGCCAAGGTCCTTGCCCGCTTCGAAGAGTTACCCCGCCTGGCCTGGGCGGTATCCAAACTGGAGCGCGGTTGGCAGGCCTTCTGCGAGCTGCGCGATGTCTTGCGCCTCACCGATGCGGCGCTCCCCCGCGGGGACCTGCGCTATCTCCCGACCCGGGAGCTCCCGGAGTTGGAGAGGGCGCGATTGGGCGATATCGAAAAGACGACCACGGCCTACCGCGAACAGCTGCGAAAACGCCTGACAGACAGCAATGGGTCATCCTGCGCGGAGGCTGTCCTTCTCAAGTACCGCGATCGCTATGCCGACCACCTGTTCGGCCACCCCGCCAAGCATGACGAAGACGGCAAGATCATCGCCGTGGTGGAGCGCACCAACAATCTCTCGGAGCACTACTTCGGAACCGACAAACAAAAGCTGCGTCGCCGATTGGGGCGCGTCCATCTCGGGCGCGATCCTGAAGACCAGCCCGCGCAGGCGGCCCTGGCATCCAATCTTCACCACGGCGATTATGTGCGCGTGTTATGTGGTTCCCTGGAGCATCTCCCAACTGCCTTTGCCGAGGCGGATCAGGCGCAGTTCGATACTACGCCATTGGTGGATCAACGCCTGGTGCGTAGTCACCATATTGCCCACTGCGATCCCGAGGCCTTGGCGCTGTACCTGTTTCTGGTCACGGTGGCCGATGTCCGGGGCTTGAGCTTCTACGCCGATGCCTCGATCGGGCGGTTGTTGTCCTTGTCCCCGCAATGCCTGGCGCAGGCGCGCGAGGTGCTCGTTGGCGCCGGGCGCTCGGGCGCGGCACCCGGATCGAAGCGCAAGGTGGTCTTCTCACCGACCAGGGCGGCATCGACCTCGTAGAGCACCCCGTTGAGGCTCACGGTTCGATCCTTTTGCACCTTGCGTTGGGCCTCGAAGAGAAATAGATCGTCCAGATCCAGACCCGGCTCGGGGAACTGCACCGACGCACCCGTCTGTGCCCATTGCTCCAGCGGTGTCACACCGCTCAATCCGCGATGGGGGGTTGGTGATACTCCCCCTCCACCCAGGCCCACAGGCGGCGATTCAGGGCCTCGATGCCGGCGCTGTCCGCTGCTGTCAGGCGGGTCAACAGTTGTGCCCGCACGGTCTTGAAGCAGCGCTCGATCTTCCCTTTTCCTTGGGGACGGTACAGGCGGGCATGAATCAGGGCGATACCTGGCTTGGCACAGACCAGGGCCAGGTGCTGCGAGCGATAATTGGCCCCGTTGTCCACGTAATGTGGCCAGTTGGATTATGTGGCGCGGTTACGGCGAGGGCTTGCGTCCAGGGGAGGTGCCCTGGATTGTGGCCACATAACGGCTATAGTGATTGGAGCCATTTCAGCAGTGACGGATCATCACGCCAGATTGGTT
>JAJDOL010000003.1 GCA_022340195.1 Chromatiaceae bacterium | reverse complement strand
TAGGATCTCGCGCGCCCATCCGTTAGCCTTGCGTCGATGAATCTCGACATAAGGCGTATCCTGGGCGACCAGTACAAGTTCCTGCAATGTCGCGAGGCTTTGGTAGGCAAGCCGCTTGTCGCCTCTGTCGTATCTCTGGGTTCCGGGAGACAGCACCTCGATCACGAGCGTCGGATCGGTCTTGAAAAACGGATCTCCACGCTCGGACGCGCAGCGTACGAAAAGGTCCGGGTAAAAGAAGTCGTCGCCGACTCGTACCTTGAGGTTACTTCCGTACACCCGGCAACCACCGCCGCGTAGATGGCCGTGCAGGGCTGCCAGTAGATTCGCTACGATCTCCTCATGCCGATCGCTGGCTCCGGTCATGGCATGCAGGTAGCCGTCGACGAGCTCGTGGCGGATTTCGCTTTGCTGCTCGAACGTCAGATACTCGTCGACCGACATTCGCGGCAGGGACTCGACGGCGATCACGTGAAAAGCACCCTTAATAACACCTTTTCTCGGAACGAAATCGACCCTCCTGAACTGATCTCGGTCTCCAAGTCGGTCCGACCTTTGATTGCAGTTTAGGCATGAGCGAACCGCTCTACAAGATGAACGCGGTGTTGCCGGCCCGGGGCTCGAGGTGCGATGGCCAGAGGCGCTTAGCGTAGGCTTGAAGATCAGCCGCGACCGCGCTCGATTTGCGGCCGCATTGTGCCCGGCAGCGGGGCTGCCGGGCGGATGGACGCTCAGCGGCAGCACTGCTCCATCATGCGCTCGATTATGGGAGCGAGGATGATCTCCATGGCGTACCCCATCTTGCCGCCGGGCACTATCATGCTGTTGCGGCGGGTCATGATGGAGTCGTGGATCATCGACAGCAAATAGGGAAAGTCGATGTCGAACTTCTTCGGATCCTGGAAGCGGATGATGACGAAGCTTTCGTCCGGTGTCGGGATATCGCGCGCGATGAAGGGATTGGAGGTGTCCACCGTCGACACGCGTTGGAAATTGATGTCGGTCAGAGTGAACTGGGGCACGATGGTTGTGATGTAGTCCGGCATGCGGCGCATGATGGTGTCTACGATCGCCTCGGCGGAGTACCCGCGCTCGAGATTGTCGCGGTGGATCTTCTGAATCCATTCCAGGTTGACGATGGGAACCACCCCGACGCCGAGATCCACATGCTGGGCGACGTCGTGCTCTTCGGTCACGACCATTCCATGCAGACCTTCGTAAAAGAGCAGGTCCGTACCGTCCGGGATATCCTCCCATGGCGTAAACTGACCGGGATCGAGATTGGTACCGAGACGGGCGTTGAGCTCGGCCGCTTCCTCGTCGCTGTGGATGTAGTACCTTTTTTTGCCACCGCCCGTCTCGCTGTAGCTCCTGAAAAGCTCCTCGAGAAGGTCGAAGCGGTTCGCGTCGGCTCCGAAATGGCTCAGGTTGCGGTGCTCTTTGCTCGCCTCGGCCATCGCGACCTTCATCTCGGCGCGGTCGTAACGATGGAAGCTGTCGCCCTCTATTACAGCTGCGTTGTAGCCGTCACGGTAAAAAATGTGCTCCAAGGCGCGCTTGACGGTTGTGGTGCCTGCGCCTGAAGAGCCGGTTACGGCGATGATAGGGTGTTGCGTGGACATGGATGTCTCCTGTTCTCTCTGTTTAGTACCGCCGGGGCGAAGCTGTGCAGATCCGACACCGGGACGAGGGGATTCGCGGTTATGCCTCGGGTATCACGGGAATGGGTATGCGATGCCGTACGCCCCGGATATCCAGGCGCGAGCGTTGCAGCTCCGCGTCAGATTCCAGGGCCCCATCTGATTCCTTTATCGAAAATTTCCGCGGCAGAAGTATTGAAGTATCGCCTAATATAACACGAAAGAGAGCGCCCAGAACCCAAGGCGATTCCCGGGTAAAAACGAAAGCATTCAGGACCATGATCAAGTTGGATCCGGCCTTGCGCGCCAACCGAGAGTTCCAATCCGCCCTTGTGAGGATGGGAATCTGGATATTCAGCGTCCTTTACGTCGGCAGTGCCGCGTACACTGGTTACTACCAGATCGATTTCGTCTATTTCTTTCCCCTGTTCGGGGCCTATTTTCTGTTCTTCACCGGCATGCTGATCAGTGTGCTGATACGTCCGGATTGGACGGCGCGTCAATACCTGGGCCTTGTCCTGGACATCACGGCGGTCAGTCTGGCCATCTATCTGACGGGGAAAATCAATCCCTTCTATCTCATTTACATTTGGATCTTCATCTACGCGGGCACCAGATACGGCCGTGGCCATCTCATTTTTGCCTCCATACTGAGCCTGCTGGCCTGCACCCTGACGCTCATCGTCCTGGACGCTTGGCGAACCTATCCTTTCGAGGCGGTATTCTTTCTACTGCTTCTGGTTGTGCTCCCGATGTACCAAGCCTCCCTCCTGCGCAGGCTGCAGCTGGCTCGGCGCGAGGCCGAGTTGGCAAATAAGGCGAAGGGGGATTTCCTGGCGGTAATGACCCATGAGCTGCGCACGCCTTTGACCGGCGTCATCGGCATGACCAATCTGTTGCAGTCGACCAAGCTCAATGCGGAGCAACGCGAGTACGCCGACACCATCGGCAGCTCTGCGGAGGTGTTGCGAGCACTGATTGGCGATGTGCTGGATCTGTCCAAGATCGATGCCCAGAAGCTCCAACTGGAATCCGTCGCCTTCGATCTGCGCGGCAGCATGCTGGAGGTGAGTGCCGCGCTGGAAACCCAGGCGCTCGCCAAAGGGCTGGAGTTGATTCTGCGGGTTGATCGGGCGATTCCCGACAAGGTGATTGGCGATCAGCTTCGCGTGCGCCAAATTCTGTTCAACCTGATCGGCAATGCCATCAAGTTCACGGACCGAGGTGAGGTTCGGTTGAGTGCGCGCTCATGTCCGCCGGATGATCAGATGCCCCGCCCTCACCTGCTTTTGGAGGTCGTGGACACAGGCGTGGGCATACCCGCCGACAAGCTGGAGGAGATCTTCGAAGGCTTTCGCCAAGCGGACGCGTCTACGACCCGGCGCTATGGTGGAACCGGGCTCGGTACAACCATCGCCCGTGACCTCACGCGCCTGATGGGGGGGTGTATCGGCGTCGATAGCGAGGTCGGAAAGGGCAGCCGGTTTTGGGTACGACTTCCGCTGCAGCAGGATGTCAGGTCGGCGGAGGCGAAGGATGAGCAACGGCTCGACGGTCGGCGCGCACTGGTATTCGAAACCAACGCGACGAGCAGGGAGCTGATCATCGAGATTCTCGGTACCGCGGGTATGGAATGTCAACCTGTCCTCGACATTGCCAACCTTAGTCGTATGGCCGGCCAGACCCGGGATTTGGACCTCCTCATCGTTGCCGACTCGCCCGATCGTCAGGATCTTCGTGCGCTGCTGGATCTATTCGGTCGCGTGCTCGGAACGGATGTGCCTTACCTGCTGCTCACATACGGCGCTCGCCGCGTCGATCAAGCATCGACCTGTGGAAACTGTCTGAACAAACCCTTCCTGGCCGATGATCTGATCAGCCACGTGAGGCAAGTGCTGGGCGAGGAAGGTCCTCGATCAGACGCGCGGGAGGCTGGCGAGGTGTCGTCGCAAGAGGCACCTGCGCGCGGCACGCGCGTCCTTTTGGCCGAAGATAACGGGATCGCAGGAAAGGTTGTAACTGCACTTCTTGCGAAGCAAGGCTGCGAGGTGACTCTGGTCACGGATGGAGAGCAGGCCTTGAGCCACGCCCGGGCCGAGCCCTTTGCGATGGCGCTCTTCGACCTGCGAATGCCGAAGCTGGACGGGATTGAATTAACTCGGGCCTTGCGGGCGGGCGAGGAACCTGGCGAGCGGTTACCTATCATCGCTTTGACCGCAAATGCGGCGGAGGACGTCAAGAGCAAGTGTTTGGAGGCGGGAATGGATGACTTCCTGGGCAAGCCGGTAAATCCGCAAGAATTGAAAGTGATCGTCGAGCGCTATGCGATTGCGACGGAGGATGCGCGATCCTGACTACGTCTGGTACGCCCACGGAGAAGTATCGCGAACAACGGATGTACTGTGTCTCGTCTCAGCCCGCCGGCTGTGGTTCGCCGCTGCTAGAAACAGCCGCGTCTCGCGCGGCCTGGTGCTGCCGCAGGCGCTTGTCGATGATGTTCTTCACGGCGATCAGCAGCCCGAGTCCGATGAAGGCCCCCGGGGGCAGGATGGCGAGCAAGGCCCCGTGAAAGTCGGTACCCAGGCTCAGGCTCATTCCCTTCACCGCCTCGCCGAACATCAGGTGTGCCTGGTGAAACAGCGTGCCCTGACCGATCAGCTCACGCAGCCCCCCGAGGGTCATGAGCACAAGCGTGAAACCGACGCCCATGCTCAACCCGTCGACCAGCGCGCGATCGATTGGATTCTTGGAGGCAAACGCCTCGGCACGGCCGATAATGGCGCAATTGGTGACGATCAGCGGGATGAATAGCCCCAGTACCTTGTAAAGCTCGTAGAAATAGGCCTGCATTCCGAGCTCGACCGCGGTGACGAAGGAGGCGATTACCAGGACAAACACCGGGAGACGTACCTCCGGGCGCACCAGGTTTCGAATCAGCGAAATGGTCACGTTCGACAGCACCAGTACCGCGGTCGTCGCCATACCCATGCCGAGTCCGTTGGTGGCCGTTGTCGTGGTGGCCAGCAATGGGCACAGACCCAGGAGCGCCACCAGGGCCTGGTTGTTGTTCCAGAGGCCATCGATGGCAATCTTCCAATAAGAATTGTCGCGCATCAGGAGTCCCCCTGGTCCGGTGGTTTCACCGGCGTTGCAGGCTTGCCGTACAGCGTTTCACTATTTCGCTCGACGAAGCGCAAGGTGTTCTTTACCGCTCTGACGACGGCCCTCGGTGTGATCGTGGCACCGGCGAACTGGTCGAACGCTCCACCGTCACGCTTCACCGACCATTGCTCCGGTGGCGGATTACCCAATGACTTGCCGGCGAAACCCAGCACCCAGTCGGACTTTGCAGTCTCGATCTTGTCGCCGAGTCCGGGTGTCTCGCGGTGTGCGATCACGCGCACGCCCCCCAGGCTTCCGTCGACGAGGACGGATACAAGCAGCTTGATGGGCCCCGCGTAACCGTCCGGGACAACCGGATCCAATACCAACGCCAGCGGCTCACCGCCGCTGCGGATCCGGAAGACGCGTGTGCTCTCGGACCCCAACAGATCAGGGTCGCTGACCCGGATCATGTCTTGCAGCGGATCATTGTCCATACGTTCGGTGGGAATGATTGCCGCCACGTTGCGCAGTGTGGCCGCGCGCTCGTTGGCCGCAATGCGTTCGCTCGTCAGGGCTTGGGTCATGGCCACCAAGCTGACGCCGCCCACAGCAAAGGCACCGAGGATGAAGCCGGCAAGCAATACGGGGGCCTTGCTCATTCGGAGCTCTTGCCGTGGCCGAACACGCGAGGTTGGGTATAGTAATCGATGGTGGGGGCGGCGATGTTCATCAGCAATACGGAAAAGGCCACGGCGTCCGGGTAGCCGCCCCAGGAGCGGATGATGAAGACCAGCACGCCTACCGAGGCCCCGAAGATGAGCTGACCCTTGGGGGTGGCGCAGGAGGTTACCGGGTCGGTGGCGATGAAGAAGGCGCCAAGAATGGCCCCGCCGCTGAACATGTGGAAGGCGGGGAACGGATGGGTTTGGGGATCGAGGGACCAGAAGAAACCGGCGGTGAACAGTAGGCCCAGCAGCATGGAAACCGGAATGTGCCAACTGATGACTCGTCGCCAGAGCAGAAACAGACCCCCGAGCAGGAACCAGTTGCCGACCCACTCCCAGCCACGGCCGCCGAAATCCCCCCACAGGGGGCTGGTACGTATCTCCTCGATCATCCTGTTTTGGTCGAGCTGGGTACGCATCTGGTCCAGAGGCGTTGCCATGGTGATGGCGTCCCAGTCGAGGCCTTCAGGCGGCAGACCCGTGAAGATCAACCGTACCGAATCGGCAAAGCCAAGGCTGTGCTCTGCCAGCATCTGAGGCGGGAGCCAGCTCGTCATGGCCAGCGGATAGGAGATGAGCAGGAAGACATAACCAGCCATAGCCGGGTTGAACGGGTTATAGCCCAGACCGCCGAAGAGCTGTTTTGCCACGCCGATCGCGAACACCATGCCCAGCAGGGTGAGCCACCAGGGCAGCGTGGGGGGCACCGCGAGCGCAAAGAGAAGAGCCGTGACCAGGGCACTCAGGTCACGCAGTGCCGGCAGCGCAGGGCGTCCGCGCAGCCAGAGCGCCGAGGCCTCGGTCGCTAATGCGAACAGGCTGGCGAGGACCATGTTGATGGCAACCCCCCAGCCGAAGAACCAGATCACGGCGACGGTTCCGGGTATCAGGGCCAGGACGACCTGGAGCATGACCTGGTCGACCCGGTTGGGAAGGACACCGAAGGGAGAGGACAGGACGGCTCCCGCCATAATTGTCGTCACTCCTCGCCGTCGGCGTCGGTTGCGGCGGCTAAAGCGGCCTGGCGCCGCTGCTCGGCCAAGTCGATCTGTCGCTGTTGAGAAGGTGTCAGCTCTTGCGTGTTCTTCGGACTGATGCCCTGCTCGGCCCGTGCCGCCTTTTTGGCGGCAACACGCTTTCTGGCCGCCTCGATAGCCGCCATCTTCGGGTCCTGGACTGGTGCGGTACCCGGTTGTCCGGACTCGGCCTTGCCGGCGGTCGGTCGTGAGGTCAGGGCCTCCTTCTTGCGCCGCAGCTTTTCCTTGCGTTCCCGCTCGAGGCGCTCGAGGCGGGCCGTTCTGGCCTCGTGGCGGGCGCGAGCGTGCTCGGCCGCTCGCTTCTCCTGCTCCCGCGCCCAGCTCTCCGTCTTGGCGTATCGATAGTACTGCACCAGAGGTATATGGGACGGGCAAACCTGGGCGCAGCAGCCGCACTCGATGCAATCGAACAGGTTGTAATCCTGAACCTTCTCGATGTCTTTGCACCGGGCATACCAATACATCTGTTGCGGCAGGAGACTGGCGGGGCAGACCTCGGCGCATTTGCCGCAGCGGATACAGGGCTGCGCCGGTCCAGGGTCCGGTGCCTCCTCCCTGGTCAGGGCGAGGATGCAGTTGGCTGCTTTGGTGACGGGTACCTGCTCCGAATCCAGTGCGAATCCCATCATCGGGCCGCCCAGAATCAGCTTACTGACCTCCCCGTCGAATCCACCGGCCGTTTGGATCAGGTTTCCGACTGGGGTGCCGATGAGAACCTCGAGGTTTCGGGGCTCCTTGATACCGCGCCCGCTCAATGTGACATAGCGCGAGATCAGTGGCTTGCCCTCGATCACCGCATCTGCGACTGCCGCAAGGGTGGCCACATTCTGGCACAGCACACCTATCTGGGCGGGAATGCCATCGGTCGGCACCTCCTTGCCCGTCAGAATGTAGATGAGCTGCTTTTCGCCGCCGCTCGGGTAGAGGGTGGGGATGGTGCAGATCCGGGTGGATTCCTCGAGGTCGCTCTGGGCCACCGCCCGCTGCATGGCCTCGATGGCCTCGGGTTTATTGTTCTCGATGCCGATCAGGCACTCGCGTGCGCCCAGCATGTGCATGACAATGCTCGTTCCCTGAACGATGCGCTCGGAGCACGCTCGCATCAGCATGTCATCGCAGCTGATGTAGGGCTCGCACTCGGCACCGTTGACGATGAGAGTCTGTATCGGTTGGTGCAATCCCGGATTGAGCTTGACGCTCGTCGGGAAGGCGGCGCCTCCCAGTCCCACGATGCCGGCCCAGCGGATGCGCTCGCGCAGCACGGCGGGATCCAGGTGCGAATAGTCGTCGAGGGGCCGGGGTAGCTTGGCCCACTCATCGAGTCCATTGGTCCTGATGACGACGCAGGTGCCACCGAGTCCGGACGGGTGAGGAACCGGTCGTTCCTCGATGGCGATGACGGTTCCGGAGCTCGAGGCGTGAACCGGAGCGCTCACGTAGCCTTGGGGCTCGGCGATCCGCTGGCCTTTGAGAACCCAGTCGCCGACACGCACCAGGGGCTTCGCGGGAGCACCGATGTGCTGCTGCAGCGGAATCGTCAAGCGCGAAGGTAAAGGCGCCTCGGTTACCGATCGTTCAGTCGACAGACCCTTCTCGTCGGCTATGTGGATGCCGCCGTGGAATTGCCACAAGCGCCGCTGGTTCCGGTTGGACTGGGGCTGCTCCAACGTTTTCGATCCTTACTCGTCAGGCTACTGTCGGTTGCGCCCGATGACCGGGCGCCGGGGCGGGGTAGGGCCATTTCCAAGAACCCGGGTCCTCCTCGATCGGCATCATCCGGATGCACTCTACCGGACAGGGCGGAACGCACAGCTCGCAACCGGTGCATTCGTCCGTGATGACCGTATGCATCTGTTTCGCGGCGCCGAGGATGGCGTCTACGGGGCAGGCCTGGATGCACAGGGTGCAGCCGATACATTCCTTCTCGTCGATCACGGCGACGGCCTTGGGTTTTTCCTCCCCGGCCTCGAGCGGCAGTGGATCCTTGCCGAGCAGGTCCGCGAGTGTCAGGACGACCGTTTCACCTCCGGGCACGCACTTGTTGATCTCCGCCTCGTCCCTTGCCACGGCCTCGGCGTAAGGGCGGCAACCCGCATATCCGCACTGGCCGCACTGGGTTTGGGGCAATATGGCGTCGACCTGGTCGGCGACTGGATCGCCCTCGACGCGAAAACGAATCGCCGAGTAGCCCAGCAGCAGTCCGAAGGAGGTGGCGAGCAGGGCGAAGGTGGCAACGGCAATCAGCACACACGCGTTCCCATCAAGAGGTTACGAGACCGGCAAAGCCCATAAAGGCCAGGGACATGAGACCGGCCGTGATCAAGGCGATTGCGCTACCTTGGAATGGCTCGGGCACGTCCGCCACGTCCACGCGCTCGCGGATGCCGGCAAACAGGGTGAGCACAAGCGAGAAGCCGAGAGCGGCGCCGAAGCCATAAAGGGCCGACTCGACGAAGGTCCTCTGTTCCTGAAGATTGAGCAGCGCGACGCCGAGCACGGCGCAGTTGGTCGTAATCAGTGGGAGAAAGATGCCGAGAACCTGATAGAGCAATGGGCTGGTCTTGTGCATCACCGTCTCTGTGAACTGGACCACGGCGGCGATGACAAGGATGAAGGCGATGGTGCGCAGGTACTCGATCCCGAGCGGCACCAGCATGTACTCGTTGACCAGCCAGGCCGTGATCGACGACAGGGTCAGCACGAAGGTGGTCGCCAAGCCCATCCCGGTCGCGGTCTCCAACTTCTTGGAAACGCCCATGAAGGGGCAGAGTCCGAGGAACTTCACCAGCACGAAGTTGTTGACCAACACCGTGCCGATCAGGATGAGGGCGTACTCTTTCATACAACTGCGAATCCGTATGCCACGAGAGCTCCAGCCGGGCGTGAATTCCGCTCCCGCTGTGGAAAGCCATTCACCATCATATAGTTGCGGGCGACGCAGATACAACGGGGGCTTGATGCGGGAATCTGTTGTCGGGGCGGTTCGGCGGCATCGATCAGCCAGCGCGGCCGACCACATATCTTAACGCAAGGTTGCCCTTCGCGCGGTTGACGATTATCAGGGTTGAGGACGGTGTTCCCACAGGGCTCGTCGAAGCGAGCATCCAAATCGGCGCGTCAGTCGAAATGCTGCTTCGCGATTGAGCGAAGTAGTTCCTAAAAATTTGCGCCCCGATGTTGCTCGGGCGTGAGTGCGTTCACATCCGCGAGGATATTCACAATCCCTGCTACAGTGGCCCGAATTTTGGCGCAAAGGTCGAGTATTGTCCGGCAACAGTGACCCTGTTGCCGAGCCGGTTTCCGAACAAGACGGACGATGCCGCAGTGAGGCATTCCGAAGACGATCGCCAATTCTCCGAAATCTTTGTCACGAGTAACGAGGACCCTTCCCTCCGTTGCCGCCAACTCCATGACTGCATTGTCTCCTGGGTCGGACTCCATATCTCCAACCCAGCGTACATCGTGACATAAAGGTGCTCCTAGGTTCTCGCCCTTTGCCCACTGCGTAGCTCAGAGTTCAGTGTCGATCGCTTCGTCTTTTCTTGATGCTGAATTCCGCCGCCGAAGACCTATGGCCACGGCGAAATGCCAACGTTCGTCAGTGGCCTTGTCAGCCCAGGCCAAGGCCGCCGCGCAAGTCGGCACTCAGCGCACTTTCATCCCAGGCTCCGCCCCCTCATCGGGACTCAGGATGAAGATGTCCTTGCCGCCGGGACCTGCGGCCAGGACCATGCCTTCGGAGAGGCCGAACCGCATTTTGCGCGGCGCCAGGTTGGCGACCATGATGGTGTGCCGGCCCACCAGGTCCTTGGGATCATAGGCCTTGCTGATCCCTGCGAAGACGTTGCGGGTCGCTCCGCCCAGATCCAAGGTGAGCCGCAGCAGCTTGTCCGCGCCTTCGACCTGATCTGCGGCCGCGATGCGGGCGACCCGTAGGTCTATCTTGGCGAAATCACCGAATTCGATGGTATCGGCGATCGGGTCCTTGACCAGGTGGCCCTCGCTCCCGGTTTCGTGGGGATTGGTCTTCTTTGCATCCTCGCTGGCGAGATCCTCTTTCGACGCCTCCAGCATGGCCTGGATCTGCTTCGGATCCACTCGCGTCATCAGGGGCTTGAACTTGGCGATTTCGTGGTTCAACAGGGGCTCTGACAGCGCGTCCCAGGTCAAGGGGGCGATCCGCAGAAAGGCCTCCGCAGCCTCCGCGGTGCCGGGCAGGATTGGACTCAGATAACCGATCAGGACCCGAAACAGGTTCAGGCCCACCGAGCAGATGTCCTGTAGCTCCTGGTCGCGGCCGTCCTCCTTGGCGACGACCCAGGGGGCCTTCTCATCGATGTACTGATTGGCTCGGTCTGCCAGAGCCATGATCTCCCGGGCGGCACGGCTGAGCTCGCGTCGTTCGTAGGCCTCTGCAATCGAGTTGCCGGCGCCCACGAACTCGGCGAAAAGTGCCGGCTCTGGGAGATTGACCGACAGTCTGCCGCCGAAGCGCTTCTTGACGAAGCCGGCGCAACGGCTGGCGATGTTGACCACCTTGCCCACCAGGTCGGAGTTGACCCGCTGGGCGAAATCCTCCAGGTTTAGATCGATGTCCTCGACGCCGGGCCCCAGCTTGGCGGCGAAGTAGTAGCGCAGGTATTCCGGATTGAGGTGATCCAGGTAGGTGCGGGCCTTGATGAAGGTGCCGCGGGACTTGGACATCTTCTGCCCATCAACCGTTAGAAAGCCGTGCGCAAACACCGCCGTCGGTGTACGGAAGTCCGCCCCGTGGAGCATGGCCGGCCAGAACAGGGCATGAAAATAAATGATGTCCTTGCCGATGAAGTGATAGACCTCGGTGCTCGAGGATGGGGACCAGAAATCGTCGAACTCCAGACCATCGGTCCGATCGCAGAGGTTTTGAAAGCTGGCCATGTAGCCGATGGGGGCGTCGAGCCAGACGTAGAAGAACTTGCCCGGGTGATCGGGAATCTCGAATCCGAAATAAGGGGCGTCGCGGGAGATATCCCACTCCTTGAGGCCCGCCTCGAACCACTCGCCGAGCTTGTTGGCGACCTCTCTCTGGAGGCTGCCGCCGCCGGTCCACTCCTCGAGCATGGTCTCGAAGTCCTCCAGCCGGAAGAAGTAGTGCTCGGACTCGCGTTCTTCGGGCTTGGCACCGGAGACGGCGGAGTAAGGATTCTGGAGCTCGGCCGGGGAGTAGCTGGCGCCGCAGACCTCGCAGTTGTCGCCGTACTGGTCGGGGGCGCCGCACTTGGGGCACTCGCCCTTTATGAAACGGTCCGGCAGGAACATCCGCTCCACCGGATCGTAGGCCTGGGTAATGGTCCGGTTGGCGATGTGGCCCTTGTCGCGATTGCGTTCGTAGATCAGGCAGGCGTAATGGCGGTTTTCCGGCGAATGTGTCGAGTGGTAGTTGTCGAAACCGACCCGGAAATCCGCAAAGTCGGCCTTGTGCTCCTCGGCCACTCGGGCGATCAGCTCCTCGGGCGCGATGCCGTCCTGCCGGGCACGCAGCATGATGGGTGTGCCGTGCGCGTCGTCGGCGCACACGTAGAAGCAGCGATGCCCACGCATCTTCTGAAATCTGGCCCAGATGTCCGTCTGTATGTACTCCACCAGGTGGCCGATATGGATGGGGCCGTTGGCATAGGGCAGCGCGCTGGTAACCAGGATGTCTCGCTTCTTGCTCATGGTGTGGGCGGTTTCAATACCGAGATCCGCAACGTCGGACAGAGAATCGAAAAGTATCTCACGAAGGGCTCTGTTGCGCTCGATCGGAGTGAAGTCGCGTCGAGAGGCGGACTCTTGGATGGCATCCTCTGCGTGCTTGCGACAATCCGTATTAGGGTCTTGTCGGCTGTGGCGGTCTTGAAATCCTGGCGCAAAGACCAACTCTTCCGGGGTGATCTGCGACAAGTCGGACCGAGTGCGCGGCCGGAAATTCATCCAACTTCACTTAAAGAAACATCGGGCGGACCAGCGGGGTTTGGTGCCTGAAGAAACGGAGCAAGTCATGTCAACAGTAACCAAAGAGCAAGTCGAAGCGGCGATCAAGGGCTATGTGGAGCCCCATTTGGAGAAGGATTTGGTCAGCGCTGGCTGCGTCAAGAGCGTCGAGATCGAGGGCGATCGTGTCAAGGTTGCGGTCGTACTGGGGTTCCCTGTCAAGAGCGTGGCGGCAGAGATCGGCGCCAAAGTCAGAGAGGCGGTCGAAGGGTTGGATGGCGTCGGCGCGGCCGAGGTCGATGTCACCTGGTCCGTAGCGGCGCATTCGGTTCAGAAGGCGCTGAAACCCATCGACAACGTCAAGAACATCATCGCCGTCGCCTCGGGCAAGGGCGGCGTCGGCAAGTCCACAACGGCTGTGAACCTGGCGCTTGCTCTGTCCGCCGAGGGAGCCAAGGTCGGGTTACTGGACGCGGACATCTACGGACCCTCGCAGCCGCGCATGCTGGGTATCACCGGCAAGCCCGAGTCCAAGGACGGAAGCACCCTGGAGCCCATGAACAGCTATCACCTTCAGGCCATGTCGATCGGTTTCCTGATCGATGAGGAGACGCCGATGATCTGGCGCGGGCCCATGGTGACCCAGGCCCTGGAGCAGCTGCTGAACGACACCAACTGGAGCGAGCTGGATTATCTGGTTATCGACCTGCCGCCGGGAACGGGCGATACCCAGCTCACTCTGGCGCAGAAGGTGCCGGTCTCCGGGGCGATCATAGTCACCACCCCTCAGGACATCGCCTTGCTGGATGCGCGCAAGGGCCTCAAGATGTTTCAGAAGGTCGAGGTGCCGGTGTTGGGTATCGTCGAGAACATGAGCATCCACATTTGCTCCAAATGTGGGCATGAGGAGCACATCTTCGGCGAGGGTGGCGGTAAGGCTATGGCCGAGCAGTTCGGCGTACAGCTCTTAGGCTCTCTCCCGCTCGACATCGACATCCGGGAGGAAACGGATAGCGGTAAGCCCACGGTGGTGGCTCAGCCGGACTCGCGCATCAGCGACATATACAAGGAAATCGCGCGCAAGACCGCCGCCAAGCTATCGTTGCAGGCAAAGGATTACGCCGCGAAATTTCCGCGGATTGTGATCCAAAACAACTGATTGCAGACACCGATCAGCTAGCCCAGACGACTCCAAACCCGGTTGCAGCTGCGGCGACGGGCGCCATTCGTTTGCCGCTGATTGCTGCAGTACTGCGGTGTCGGCGGCGTCACTATTTGATCCGAAGTGTTGTTGTCGTCGTCAATGGAGCTCCACATCGATTGTCAGACGCTTGTCCGACCCCATGAGCTGCTCGCGAAGGACCTCGATCGGGATCTTCTCGCCCGGACGGTTGCCGAGGAGTGCAATTCGGATGTCGCTATAGGAGTCGATGCTTTCTTCTCCGACCTTGACGATACGATCGCCCTTCTCCATGCCCGCATCCTTGGCTCCGCTGGTCTCGGCGAAGTCTTGCACGGCGATTCCCTCTCCTTTGGATTCCGGGTCCAGCAGCACGCCCAGCAGCCCGGATGCCGGCAGGTCAACCGGTTGCGGGTAGAGCAGATAGTCCGCGATCTCGGGGTCGAGCCCGCGCTCGCGCCCGTTGAGCAGGATGGCGGACTCGACCGGTAGACGCCGCAGTAGACGTTTGGGTATGCCCTGACCGTATTCCAGGTGTCCGCTCCCCGCCAGGACAATCAGCGTCTTTTCCGGTTGCTTCTGTAGGTAGCGAGCGGCCCGCTCGGCCATGCCCTCGTCCCACAAGAGCTGCACCTCCAGGAAATGCTCGAAGCTCGTGTCCTGTTCCATCGGATGGTGGTCGAACACCGCCTTAATCCTTTGCCGGTAGTCCTTGTCATCGCGGTCGATCCGGGTCGGTATCCGCGACTGCTCTTCCTCCGAGAGGGAGGCGATGCCGCCGTCCCCCACCTTCCGCGTGATCTCCTTCTCCAGGTTCAGGGCAAGCAGGGGAATGCGATGTGCGCGGGCGAACTGCAGGATAGGTCGATACAGCCGATAATCGAAGCGCCAGCGCTCGAAATATTCGCTGCGGCGTAACAGCTCCTTTTCCGAGATCTCACCGGCCACATAGGCGTCCAGGTGTTTCTGGAAGGGCTGCTGGAAAAACTCCATTCCGATCGCGAGGTCCTGTCCCCTGTTGTGAAGACCCTCGATGACCGCGAGCTGATTGAGGTGGTCTTCGTAACGGTCGTGTGACTCGCCGACGAAGATCACGCGCTTCGACGTGAGCTTTTCGAGCAGTTGATCCATGTTGGTTAGGGTCTTCAGGTCGACAACCGCGGTCGAGGTGTCCGGGACCTCCGGATCGACCGAGGCTTTCGCCAGTGGCTGATCGGTGCCTGCCAGGACCGGCAGGTTCATCAGCAGCGTGGCGGTCATGAGAGCTTGGCGAGGGAAGTAAGGCATGGCATTCGGACGCATCTCGCTGGAAAAGGGTAGGAATGCGCCGCATTATGAATCCAGCGTCGCTGGGACGCCTAGGGGCGGTGCAGATTCCGAGATACGACCATGTTCAAGGTGTTCGAGTTCCTTCGTGTTGCGTTGCTGCTGCTCGCGGCCCCTGCCGCGGGCGCCGGTGCCGAGCCGCCGGTCCTGGTGGGGCACGCGCTGGACGTCCATATCGATCCGGAGCACGGGACCATCGCGGCGAGTGACCGGATCAGCCTACCCGAGGGTCTCGCATCCTGGGAGTTCTTTCTGCACCGGGGCTTGGATCCGCAGATCCTTGCGGGGACCGCAAAGCTGATGCGCATTGGTGGCCAGGATCACCTGGAGCGTTTTCGACTGGTGGGGGAGGGAGCGGCGCCGATCACACTGAGCTACGCCGGCCACATCCGTCATCGGCTCGATGACCTCCATGAGGGCATGGGGCGGGTGCGACAGAGCTCGCAAGGCATCATATCCGAAGAGGGTGTGGTGCTCGATGGAGTCAGCGGCTGGTACCCGCGAGATCCGGAAGCGCTGCAGCGCTTCGATCTTCGGGTCCAGTTGCCGAGTGGTTGGCTAGCCGTCTCCCAGGGGGCGGGTCCGGTGGTGTCGGCGACCGACGGCGGCGTCCGTGTCACCTGGCGCGAGGATCAGCCCCAGGACGACATCTATTTGATCGCCGCCCCCTTCGAGCGCTACGCGAAGGCCACCGCGAACGGGGAGGCCCAGGTTTACCTGCGCCGAGCGGACCCGGAGCTGGCCCAGGGCTATCTCGCGGCGACCGATCGTTACCTCGATCTCTATAGCGCGCTGATCGGTCCCTATCCCTATGCCAAGTTTGCCCTGGTGGAGAACTTCTGGGAGACAGGCCTGGGTATGCCTTCCTTTACCTTGTTGGGTCCGCGGGTGATCCGTCTCCCCTTCATCCTGGACACATCCTACCCACACGAGGTGTTGCATAACTGGTGGGGTAACGGCGTCTACGTCGACTATGGAACGGGTAACTGGAGCGAGGGCTTGACCGCTTACCTCGCAGACCACCTTCTCGCTGAGCAGCGTGGGCGCGGTTCCGCCTACCGGCGCGATAGTCTGCGCGCCTATGCGGACTACGTCCGTGAGGCGAACGACTTCCCACTGCGCGACTTTCGTGGCCGTCATGGCTCCGCTTCGCAGGCAATCGGCTACGGCAAGACCCTGATGATGCTGCACATGCTGCGGCGGGCTATTGGGGACGAAACATTCGTTGCGGCACTGCGCCGCTTCTATCGCGAGCACCTGTTCCGAGTCGCGGGCTTCGATGACCTGCGAAACGCCTTCGAAGCCGAGAGCGGACGCGAGCTCCACGACTTTTTCCGAAACTGGACGGAGCGCACGGGCGTACCCGAAATCGCTCTGTCGGATGTGCACATCGAAAAGACGGCGAAAGGTTACCTGCTTCGCGGTCGTGTGATGCAAACCCAGAAAGCGGATCCCTTCCCGCTGCTGGTCCCACTGGTCGTCTATCTGGAGGACGGCGGCGTCCTCGAGCACCAGGTGTCGCTCAACGACCGCAGCTCCGATTTCGAGCTCGCGCTGCCCACCGCTGCAATCAGGGTGGACGCTGACCCCCAATTCGATCTCTTCCGGGCACTGGTGCCAGGGGAGTCGCCCATCGGGTTGAGCGCCCTGTTCGGCTCTCAGACTGGTCTCATCCTGCTTCCGGCGCATGCGCCCGCCGAGCTGGCCGCGGGATATCGCCGGATGGCCGAGGCTTGGCGCAAAGGCTCGCCCGGGTGGGAGATTGCAATGGACTCGAAGCTGGAAAAGCTGCCGAACGACCGACCTGTTTGGCTTCTGGGCTGGAGCAACCGCTTCCTCGACGATCTTGTGGCCGGTCAGACCGCTTTCAGTTTGGACGCGGAGCCACGTCTTCTGCGCCTCCCGGATGGAGATTACCCAGGCGGAGACTACAGTTTGGCGATCGTGCGCAAACGCCGCGCACAACCAATCGGATGGGTTGCATCCCCGACTGCCCAGGCTCTAACAGGCCTCACCCGCAAGCTGCCCCACTACGGCAAGTACAGCTACCTGGCATTCGCTGGCGAGGAGCCGACCAACCGCCTCGAGGGCCGGTGGCCGGTGCAGGACTCGATCCTGAGGGTCTGGCTGAGCGATCGCCGTCCCGATCTGGTCCCGCCGGCGCGCAGTCCGCTAACCGCGGTCATCGATTGAAGCCTGGCGAGTCACCCCATCTCGATCCGACAGAAAGCCCCTGTCGAGCGGTTGCTCCGGTTCCTTTAGGTCGAAGTCCAGCAAGGTACGTCCAGGGTCCTGATACTGGTTGCAGACATGGCTACCACCCCAGTCCGAGTGGGTTTTGGGGATCCACCTCGTCCATGAAGGGAAGCCGGCGGTCGCTGTTCGTCAGCTGGTAGATCTTACCCATCCAGTTCCCCACAACTCCCTCGGCCGTGTCATGCCAGGTGTTGTCGAGTCCGGGGACTATGTGGGACTCCGGAAAAACGGGCAGCTCACGACCGCTCTCCCGTGCAGCCAGGATCTGATCCCGATGCTCGTCGAGAATGGCGCGGTCTCTGCAGCCTATGTAGTTCTCGGGAAAGGGCGGATAGTCGTCCCTATGCGCCGCCGCGAAGCGGTTGACCTCGCGCTTGTACTCCTTGAGCAGGGAGATAGTGTCGTATTCCGGGTGTCCTTGAAAAAAAACGATTCGGAAGCCGTCCTCGCTCACGGCGAGATGGACGCCGGCTTGGTCGCTCTCCGCCAGCACGTGCAGTCCGGCCGCATCGAACTGCTCGCGGTTGACTTGATTGAAGCGTGAATGGGGGACGTCGAACAGGGTGTTGACGTCATTGACCAGCGGGTGGCGCTTGTCGACGACGCGGTGGGGATAGACCCCCCAGCGCTTGCCGGGCAAGGGAATGCGGCGCTGGCCATAACGGAACTGCAGCACGGCGTGGGTGGCGAGACAGGAGCACAGGGTCGAGGTGACATTCCCGAGCGCCCAATCGATGACCTCGATCAATGGCTTCCAGAAGGGCTCGTCCGCCAGATTCGGATGGCTCACATTGGCGCCGGTAATGATGAGCGCGTCCAGCCCCTCCGACCGGATGCGATCAAAACGCTCGTAATAACGATCAATGTGCTCCTGGGCCGCGGGAGAACGTTCCAGCTCCTCGAGCGTAAAAGGGTGGACGTAGAACTGGGCGATCTGATTGCTCTCGTTGATGAGGCGCAGAAACTGGCGTTCCGTTGCCGCCAGGGCGGCGTCCGGCATCATGTTCAAGAGCCCGATGTGCAGCTCACGGATGTCCTGCTGGAGCGCTCGGTCCGGACTCAGGATGGTCTGACCCTCCGTGCGCAGGCTGTCGAAGGTTGGAAGATCTGTGTGGGCTACGATGGGCATGGAATTCCTGAAGGATCAGTCTTGTTTGCGCGCGATAGCCTGCTCGATCAGGCCCAGAAAGTCGCGTTCATCCCGCACTTGCGCCACTTCGGTGGAGCTGACGGTATAGCCGTGGGGTCGGGCAATGGCCTCGTATCTGGGAACCCGCGCATGAAAGAGCCGGGGAAATACCCAGCGTGTGAAGTCGTCCGGGTCTATCTCGGCCACGAATGTCAAGCGCCTCAGGTCCAAGTAATCCTCGACCGCGGCCCGGAGAAACTCCGGCCGATAATAGAGCGGCTTGGGATCCGCCTGGGCACGGGCGATCAGCTTTGTTTCGTCCTGGACCGGTACCTGGATGTAGAGAATCAGGCTGTGGTGGGCGAGCAGGTCGATTACAGCGGGCTCGTCGAGCTCGCACAGGCTGCCGCCCACGTCGTTTACCAGGTTGCTGTAACCGTAGATCTCCTGCGCTTTCCGGACAAACTTGGGCAGGTCCATCATGGCTCGGATCTCGGCATCCCGGTACAGAGCCTGGCGGCGGTTGAACTCACCGAGCGGGAGTCCACCGCGCTCGGGATTCCCGAGCTTGCCGACGAAGCTCAGCACGGGCCCCAGGTCGTCCACCTTGATGTTGTTGCGCACGAATATCCAATCGCGCCGCAGCAGATCCCTGAGGAAGGGAACCAACATGGCTTGGCGCTTGATCAGGTCGAGAATGTGCTCGTCCAGATAGCGCGTACCTATGCGGTAGTCGCCCGAGTAATGGAACCAGTCGTGGCGTCGCAGCAGGACGGAGAGGTAGGTCTTCCCTACGCCGGACATGCCGAGCAGGGTGACGCACTTGTTCTCCCAGGCGCGGAACTTATCGACGGTGAATTTCAAGAAGGACTCTCCTTTTCGACCGTAGCTGAGAGGTCGCGCGTACGTTCAGTAGAAGCAGATCTCGGACCATTTTACTTTGGAATTCGCGCGTTGGACGCGGTGGAATGGTAATCTACTCGTAACATTTCAGGGAAAAAAGCCCGTTGCCGCCCATGCCGTCTCCTGTCGGGACGAAGGAACGATCGTCGGTCTCGCGCGCGTCTCCCGACAATCATGACGATTCGGCGGCACCGGTTCTCCGGGATATCGCCGAAGGTCTGACTATAGCAGGGCGTCGCGAACCAAAAGTGAGGTCTGCGCGCAGCTTTAATCGATACCCGCAACCGTGGCAAAAAAACTGTTCGTCATCGACTCCGCAACCGGGCAGGAAGTGCCCTTCCTACGCGGTGTACTGGTACAGTCACTGGTCGCGATTGGGCTGTCGTTCGCCGATGCTTACGACATCGCCCAGTGCGTTCGGGAACGGCTCGATGCGAGTACCCGCACCTGGGACACGGCGCATCTGCGCAAGCTCGTAGCGGATGAGCTCGAGCGCCGTTTCGACAGGGAACGGCGGCGTACCTATGAGATCGGAATCGAGCAGGACCGACCCGTACTGGTAAACAAGTCCGGGCGAGACGAACCGTTCTCCGTAGACGTGCTCAGTCGCCACTTGGAGGGCTGCGGCATTCAGCGCGAGGAGGCTCTGGATCGAGCGCGCTTGGTGCAGGAATCCGTGCGCCAGCGCGGGGAAAGTGGCATCGACCGCCTGGGTTTGCGACGGGTGGTCTTCGATACCTTGCGGGCTACTTGCAGCGTCGATGCGGCGGACCGCTTTCTGTCTCGATGCCGTTTCAACGACAGCGGTGAACCGCTCATCGTGCTGATCGGTGGCACTACCGGTTCGGGAAAGAGTACCGTTGCCTCTCGCCTGGCCTACATCTTCGATATTGTGCGCACCCAGTCGACCGACATGATGCGTGAGATTATCCGCTGCTATTTGATGCCGCATGTCGCGCCTACCCTGGGATTTTCCAGCTTCGACGCCTGGCAAGGCCTGCCTGAGATCGAGCCGGTGCCCGGTCAGACGATGCGGAACAACCCCGTCGTTTCTGGTTTTCTGGCTCAGTTCGACACAGTCAAGGTCGCCCTGGAGGCAACAATTCAGCGTGCGGTAACGGAGCGTGTCGATCTGATCGTGGACGGAGTTCACGTCCTGCCGATACGTTTGGATCTGTCCGCCATCGACGACAAGGCCGTGGTGGTTCCACTGACGTTGGCGGTCACGACCATCGGGAGGCTCGATGCGCAGCTGAAACGGCGCAGCCGCGAGCAGCCCGACAGGGACGCACGTCATCAGCGCCAAGCTCTGGAGGGAATCTGGGAGCTGCAAGGATTCATGGTCGATCAGGCGGAAAAAGTCGGCGTCCCGGTCATCGCCAACTGGGACCTCAACGAGACCGTCGCGCAGGCGATCGACGCTGTTGTGCAGCGGATTGTCGAGCGCTTTCCGCCGGATATATCTGTCCTTGGGGAAACCTGACATTGCCTGGATTCTCCTGTGCCTCGCGGGTAGTCATAGTCGGCTCGAGGATTCCGGGCATTGCATAGACCGGCGTCGAAGAACGACGACACAACCGGGGCACTGGCTACAGCGCCGGTGAATCGGCCTGAGGACGTATCCGGCTTCCGCCCCGACATGTTCCTTTCTCGAACCTTCAAACGGCACCATGGGCAGAGCTACGTGCCCGTCGCCCTCGTTGGATTGCTGGGGATCTTTGCCACGCTTACGATGTTCTCGAGGGTCGGGGACCTGGAGCGTCA
>JAJDOL010000264.1 GCA_022340195.1 Chromatiaceae bacterium | reverse complement strand
CCCTCGGTTTCCACCCGTTGCTGTGCGGTAGTCTGCAGTGCCCCGGCGTCTTGGGCCTGTCTGCGCAAACGCTGCACCGCGTCCATGAGCTCATCCTTCTGGGCGAGCATCGCGTCACCAAGATCCTGGGTCCAGTCCAGGTTATCGTTCATGAATTCGAGCACACTCGGGAAGAAGACCAGGGATTTGACGCTCGGATCCCAGGCCTGCTCCTCGACGGCTTTCTCCAAGGCCTCGCCCCTCAGGTCTCCTTTAGCGCGTCGCCAGCGGGCCGCTTGGACTATGTCCAGAGGGTAGGTAGCGGCCATCAGAATCTGGGCAAGAAGGGCGTCCGGATACAGGGCGATAGGTGCGACAAGCTGCTCAATCTGGTCCGGTGGGAACAGGCCATGTCCGGGCAATCCTTGTCCTTGATGGACCGCCTGCTGGGTTTGTTGCTGCGCCGATACGAAGACGCCGTGAACGAGCCACAAGGCGATCAGGCAGCTCAGTGTTGCGTGTTTCAACCACTGCATGGTATGTCCTCAAAAGATTGACGGGAAATCTCATACCGGATTGCGCCGGATTTTTGTTCGGCTTCAAGGCGCGACAACAGGCGCATAGCCGAACTCTGTAACTGTTGTCGTAACGCAGAAGACGGACGAAAAGACAAGCAAGATGGTATGAGATTTTTCGGGGATTGCCTTGACTCTTGGTGGGTGCCGACGTTCCACTTTATAAGTTAAGGATAGCAGGTAACGGGGAGTCGAATTGCTCGAAGCCGCTGGGCCGGTTGCCTGCGCTCCTGGAAAGCGCTGCTCCTGGTTGGACTTAATGATAGCCCTCGCCTTCCGTGGGCGCAGGTGATTCAAAACCGTTTTCGGCGGGTTCGGGAATGCGGTGGCGCTCATCGAACCACTCGCCGAGGTCGATCAATCGGCAACGTTCACTGCAAAAGGGCCGCCACTCGGATTCCTTCTTCCAGGGAACGGGCTTCCCGCAGCTTGGGCAGGCGACGGTCTTGGCCATGGCGCTTTGTCGGTTCTCCGGTGTGGTGACTCGTGGGGAATCCTGGCCGCGCTTCCGTCGGCGTCGTATCAGAATACGCAGCAGGTTAGGGTAAAGGCGGTGTCCTCCCGCCACGGAACAGGCCGTCCTGATTCGCTGGTGTCCATGAAGCGGATGCTGAAACGGTTCTTGTGGCCACTGATCTCGGGAAAAAGGTGCGCGCTGCCGTTCAGGTTGACGCGAACGAGTTGGGCTGGGGCCTTGACGCTCAGGGCTTCCTGGAAGAAACCGCCGGCAGCCGTCACTTCACGCGGCGCCGCACTGGTGCGTGCCAAAGTGAGCGCCAGGGTGATGGCATCGCTTACCGGCTGCAATCCCCGCATCCATTCGCTCAGACGCTGCTGGCGTGCTTCCGGTGCCTGTTCTAGCCAGTAGTGATATTGAGGTAGATCGAAGCTGCAGGTGCCACCGGGTATGCTGCTTCGCTTGGCGATGCTTTTGAGGAAATCGTCCTGGCGCAAGGAGTGTCCGATCTGCCCGCTCAGGTTGTGAAGATCGGTTGCTGATTGCTGCAAGTCGTCGAGTATCTGTCCCAGGGTCTCCTGATCCACTCCCGGCTGACGCCGGATGCGGTTCAAGGTACCTCTGTTTCGGTCCAACTCCTTCAACAGCTCGGTCTTGATGTCCGCCCGCGCGGTGACGGCAAGGATGTCCAGGATCCCCTCGACCGCGGCCCGTGACGTCCACGGGTCCTCGTGAGAGACGAAATGGGTAACCTTCCCGAACAAGTGCTCGAGGCGCAGGAAGGTGCGGACCCGTTCGTTCAACGGATGCTCGAAGGTCAGCGCTGTAGGCACGATCGCTTCTCTGGGTGTTTGGGGCTCGCTCCGCTTCGATGCGGGATAAGCCCTTCATGGATTTGACCGCGTACGGAACTGCGAGCTGCGGATGTAGCGTTTTTTTGAGACTACTGCGGATTCTCCGGAATTATTCCCGACGGGTAAAGGGGGAGGTTGAAAAGGAGTCGCCAAATGTTACGCAATCTTGGTGTTCTTCCCCGCGCGAGTCAGCGTGCCAAAGCGCCCGCAACATGGTCGTTGAGCTGGGGCACTCGCCAAACTGGCCGAGCCTTTGGGGGAAATCAGGTTCGTTTCCGTTTCGGTCTTCCGGCTTACGGCACGGCGGTTGGATTAAGCACCAGCATCCCGATTTCGCTCCCCGGCTCGGGCCCGTTCCAGGGCCACGTGTGCAAGCGACCGCCTAGCCAGTCATTCAGTTGGTCCGCGAGGTAGGGCGAGAGGCGATGCCCCGACTGACCAAGGTTGAGAGTGCCGCGGGTCAGGGACCAGTCAGACGGCGTGAAGATAACGCGCATGGATGGGACGAACCGTCCTCGCCCGGGATCCGTGGGGTAGGTTTTCATGGTGTTCAGTGTATGCGTATCGCCGCCGACGGCGATCGGGCCGATACCGAACAAAGAGCCCAGCAGGGGAATGCGATCGAAGGCGTGGGGAAAGTAGAGGTACCGGATGCGGTCCAGCCGTTGTCTGCCGAGCTCGGGCAAACGGTTGTCGAGCTCGCTCTTTGCGCTGCGCAGGGCGCGTGCCCAGATATGCGCGGCCTCCTCCCTCTCCGGGGTGCGCACATCATCCCAGAAGCTGGAGCGCCCGGTATACAGTGCCTCCTCCAGGGCATTGTAGCTCACGATGGCAATGGACATGAGCAGCGGCAGGTCTTCCCCAAGCTCATCTCCGAACAGGTGCTCGTAAAGAGCGGGTTGGAGCAAGGCGAACAGGGCCGCTGGCCGGCTGTCTGGCTCAAAGCTTCCGTCCCACGTCATGAGATATTCGTCGGCTATCTTGCGTGCCTTTGGGTCCAGCTCTCGCAGCTGGGCGGCCACGCTTCCCAGGGCCTTCTTGAAGCGCCTGGCCTGGATGCTGATACGGTCGAGCTGCATTCTTGCCATGTCTTGGGCGTTCAACGGATAGCGTCTCGTATTGAGCATCTCCTCGATACGCTCGGAGCGAAAGGGAGCCATCCAAGAGTGAGTTAGATGTATGGGATGATCGATCGGGACGGTCCGATTGTTTGCGGTCACCAGCGCGTAACCCGGTGGGTTGGTGATGCCGGGATTCTGTCCCGATGGGTAGTAGCCTTGCCAGCCATATCCGGGTTCCCAGCCGGGGGACGGAAAGGCCCCGTGGCCCTCTCCGCGCACGGGAATGGCGCCGCTGATCTGCCAGGCGATTCCGCCGTCGCGGTGGGCCAGCATCAGGTTTTGAGCGCTGTGTTTGAGGTCTGCGATAGCGGCGCGCCCCTCACTCAGGGAGCGTGCTGTGTTCAGCTTGTAGAAGGCCTCGATGGAGCGCTCGGGGACATCCAGATTGGTGCGTAGGGCGAGCAGGTGTTTGGTGCCTACCTGCGCGAAGTCCATGCGTGTGCCTGTGGTTTCTCCGAGGATATCGTTGATGATGGGTCCGTGAGCGGTACTGCGGATTTCGATCCGTATGGGGTCGGATTTACCCCTGACGTTTATCTCCTCGGTGCGGGTTTGAATCTGCTCGGTCCCGCCGCGAGGTGTGGCAACGGAACCACCGTCCTCTGTTAACCGTTCGACGAATATGTCCTGGGTATCCGCCATGGCCGTTGTGAACCCCCAGGCCAGATCGTCGTTGTGTCCGATCAGGACGAGAGGAACGCCCGGAAGGGAAGCGCCGGCTACGTGATAGTCAGGTGCGAGCATCTCCAGCTCATACCAGAGTCCGGGCAGGGACGGTGCCAGGTGGGGGTCGTTGGCAAGCAGGGCCACCCCGTCCTCGGTGCGCTTACCGTTAACCGCCCAGGCGTTGCTGGCCGCCCCCGGAACGGGCAGGCCCCAGACAGCAGGCATGGCCAGCAATTCGCCGAGGCGCTCAACAGGCGCGTCCGAGGACGCGAAGACCTCGGCGGCCGGCTCCGGGGCAAGTATTCCCTCGTCCGTTGGGAAGAGCTCGCGGGCCCGCTCCGGTCCCAGCTTGGCCGCCATGCGCATGAAGATCAGCTCCTCGCGGGCGTTGAAGGAAAGCAACCAGGACATGTACTCGCCGATTGCAAGACTGTCCTCGGCAGCCCAGGGGGAGGGTTCGAAACGCGCAATCAGATATTCGACAGGCAAGCGGTTCGCCGCGTGTTTTCGGTAGGCGTTTACCCCAGCGGTATAGGATTCAAGCAGGTCGCGTTCGGAGTCCCTCAGGGCGGAAAAGGATTCCCGTGCGGCTTGCCCGAGCCCGAGGGTACGAAACATGCGATCGGTCGCCAGGGCCTCCACGCCGAGTACCTCCGCCAGACGTCCGGTTGCGAGGCGGCGCATCAGATCCATCTGCCACATACGTTCGGCGGCGGTTAGAAAGCCCTGTGCGAACAGCAGGTCCTGAAGGGTTTCCGCCTCGATTGTGGGGACGGCGTGTGGCCCGAACCGCACCTTGACCGGGTTGTTCAAACCCGCGGCCTCGACTGTACCCGAGTAGACCGGCTCCGACCGCTTCGCCGCCCAGACAAGGTAGGCTGCCACGGCGATGCAGAGCGCAAAGAGGGCGGCGAGGGAAACGAGTAGAATACGGCGGACCATGAAGCGCTCCGGATGTACAACTAGCTAGCGGGGCAGGGAAACATTGTAATCCACATATGGCTACCGGTTTTCCGGATGGAACGACATTCTTGGAGGCCTGCCCTTGGAGCACCGCGCGCCCCTGTGCGGGCAAGGTGCCAGCACCATCGAGCGAAAGGCGCATCGGGGACAACCGGGGCGAAATCCTTCCGTTCGGATTCTGTACAATTGCGTCTCGAGGGTGCTGCAGTCCGAAGAGCGTTTTTTCCCCGATCTGGTTTTTCTTGGAGATCTAAATGCCCCGTTACCGCTCGCGAACAACTACTGAAGGTCGCAACATGGCCGGTGCCCGCGCCCTGTGGCGTGCCACCGGGATGAAGGACGAGGATTTTGAAAAACCCATTGTGGCGATCGCAAACTCCTTTACCCAGTTCGTGCCGGGTCACGTCCACCTCAAGGATCTCGGCCAACTGGTAGCACGGGAGATCGAGAGCGCCGGTGGTGTCGCCAAGGAATTCAATACCATTGCCGTGGACGACGGCATCGCTATGGGACATGGCGGCATGCTCTACTCGCTGCCGTCACGGGACATTATCGCCGATTGCGTGGAATACATGGTCAATGCGCACTGCGCCGATGCCCTGGTCTGCATCTCGAACTGCGACAAGATCACCCCGGGAATGCTGATGGCCGCCTTGCGCCTGAATGTTCCCACCGTTTTCGTATCGGGTGGTCCTATGGAGGCCGGTAAGCTGGTCCGCGGCGGCAGTGAGCTTCACCTGGATCTGGTCGACGCCATGGTTGTCGCAGCTAACCCCAACGAGGGGGATGCCGACGTGGCGCAGTACGAGCGCTCCGCCTGCCCCACTTGCGGGTCCTGCTCGGGAATGTTCACGGCCAACTCGATGAACTGCCTGACGGAGGCGCTTGGTTTGAGCCTTCCGGGAAACGGGTCCCTGCTGGCGACCCACGCCGATCGCCGAGAGCTGTTCGTCGAGGCTGGACGTCTGGTCGTGGCGCTCGCGAGGCGCTATTACGATGATGACGATTCGACCGTGTTGCCGCGCTCCATCGCGAGCTTCGATGCCTTCGAGAATGCCATGAGCCTGGACATTGCCATGGGTGGTTCCACCAATACGGTGCTCCATTTGCTTGCCGCCGCACATGAGGCAGAGGTGGATTTCACCATGGCGGACATCGACCGCTTGAGCCGAAAGGTTCCGAATCTGTGCAAGGTGGCCCCGGCCACCCAGGCGTACCACATGGAGGACGTCCACCGGGCCGGAGGCGTCATCGGCATCCTGGCCGAGCTCGATCGCGCCGGGCTGATCCACCGCGAATTGCCGACCGTCTTCAGCAGCTCGTTGGGCGCAGCACTGGACGAATGGGACCTGGTGCAAACCAAGGAGGAAAAGGCGCGTACCAGGTACCTTGCAGCCCCAGGTGGCCGTCCTACGCAGGTCGCCTTCAGCCAGGACAACCGCTGGCCCGATCTCGATTTGGATCGTGCGAACGGCTGTATCAGGGATCTGGCGCACGCTTACAGCCGCGACGGTGGGCTGGCCGTTCTATACGGGAACCTGGCCGAGCAGGGCTGCATCGTCAAAACCGCGGGCGTCGATGCGTCGAACCTCACCTTCAGTGGTCCGGCCAGAATCTATGAAAGCCAGGAGGCGGCCGTGGAGGCAATCCTCGCGGACGAGGTCAAGGCCGGCGACCTGGTGATCATCCGTTACGAGGGTCCCAAGGGCGGCCCTGGAATGCAGGAGATGCTGTACCCCACGAGCTATCTGAAGTCGAAGGGTTTGGGCAAGGCGTGCGCACTCGTCACGGACGGCCGCTTTTCGGGGGGTACCTCGGGACTGTCCATCGGTCATGTATCGCCGGAGGCAGCGGAAGGTGGAACCATCGGTTTGGTGCAAGAGGGCGATCGTATCGAGATCGACATCCCTCATCGCAGGATCCACCTCCAGGTCTCGGCCGAGGATCTCGCGGCGCGACGCCGGAACATGGAAGCCAGAGGCGACAAGGCTTGGCAGCCGAAGGATCGGGAGAGACCGCTGACCACCGCATTGCGGGCCTATGCCGCGCTTACGACAAGCGCGGCGCGAGGAGCGGTCCGGGACCTCTCGCAGCTTCAGTGACACGAAGCAACGAATACATCGGCGAACGCGCGCAAGTCGACTAGTACGTTGTTTCCGTCTGATTCGCGTAATTGGTGCGGTTGTTCGCCATTCCTGGACGACCGGATCCCGGGGGGCCAACCCGGGATGACGGCGTTGGAACGCCCCGTCGTCTCGAGGCACAGCGAGTACTGACCGCGGCTACAGCGACCCCCAAGAGCTTTTGCGGCGTCGGAAACGCAGATGGGGTAGGATGAGCCCGATGAGAACTCCTCCGGTAACCACGCCCGCCCCGATCAGGAACCAGCGCTGGGTCGTCTCGTTCTTGATGTCTCGGTTCTCCTGCTGCAAATCGGCTGCATGCCGTGCCAAATCCGCGACCTGCTTGCGCAGCTCCGAGCGCTCCTGCGTGATGCGCACTACGTTCGCGGAGGCGTGTTTGATCGACGCGAGCTCCTGTTCCAGCCGCTCCTTTTCTCCTTCCAGTGCGTCATGATCTATCTGTAGCTTATCGTATGCCGATTGGATCTCAGTGAGCTTGACGGCCAGTTGGTCTGGTGCTTGTTGAAGCTCGGCCAGACGGGCCTCCATTGCGGCTAGTCGGTCGCGGGCCACCGGTTCGTCCTGAAGTTGGTGGGTCAGTACGTAGCCGGTGGTTCCATCCTCGGTTCGAACCCGCGAATAACCGGTTGTTTCGTTGGTGCTCAGTTCCTCCACTGCCATGCCGCTCGGCAAGCTGCGGACGATCTTATGCCTTGTGCTCTCGCCTTTGCGTAGCATGATCTGTGATTGATCAGTTACATATCGTGATTCGGCCAAGCTTTGACCGATGCCGCAGAGGCAAAGCAGCAACAGGAGAAGACGAGTCACGAAAGACCTCTGATGATGGGAGAGGAACGCCGAACGCCTACGTCGGATTCGCGCCGGTTCATTCAGCCCGAGAGCAAAAACTCCAGCAGGGCTTTTTGGGCGTGCAGCCGGTTTTCCGCCTCGTCCCACACGACCGAGTGCGGCCCGTTGATGACAGCAGCGCTGACTTCTTCACCCCGATGGGCTGGAAGACAATGCATGAACAGGGCGTCGCGGGCTGCATGCGCCATCAGGGCCTCATCGACCTGGAAGGTGGAAAACGCCCGGACGCGTTCCTTCTGCTCCTGTTCCTGCCCCATACTTGCCCAGACATCGGTGACGACAAGATCGGCGTTTTTCACCGCCCTTGTCGCGTCCTGCAGGAGCGTGCAACGGTCTGCCGCCCCAGCGAGGATTTCCAGATCCGGTCGGAAATTATCGGGACAGGCGATGCGTAGCTCGAAGTCGAACAAGCGGGACGCGTTGAGGTAGGAATGGCACATATTGTTACCATCGCCGATCCAGGCCACGGTTCGCCCGCGGATGTCACCTCGATGTTCCTGGAAGGTCAGCATGTCCGCGAGAAGTTGGCAGGGATGGAAACGATCTGTGAGACCGTTGATCACCGGTACCTGGCAGTTGCGGGCGAAAAGCTCCAGCTTCTCTTGCTCGAAGGTGCGGATCATAACCGCGTCGACCATGCGGGACAGCACGCGAGCGCTGTCTTCGATCGGCTCACCGCGGCCGAGCTGGGTGTCTCGCGGCGACAGAAAGAGCGCATGACCGCCGAGCTGGTACATGCCGACCTCGAAGGAGACACGGGTCCTGGTCGATGACTTCTCGAATATCATGCCCAGAGTCCGGTTCTTCAGGGACTCGTGCATCTTGCCTGAGCGAATCAGTCGCTTGAGCTCGGTCGCCCGCTCGAGCAGGGCGCGGGCCTCATCCGGGGAGAGATCCAACAAGGTGAGAAAGTGCCGTAACGGCTTGCCGGCGGAATCCATGTTCGTCAGCTTTCCGGTGTGGTCGAGTCGGCGGGTGCTTGCAGAAAACGCTTGATCAGTAAAGATAGCTCCCGGAGCAACAGATCCGCCTCCGCTCGCTCGATAATCAGGGGCGGCAGCAGGCGTACGACGCGCTCGGCGGTCACATTGATGAGCAGCCCCGCTTCGAGCGCTTGCGGGACCAGGTCCCCACTTGGCCGATCGAGCTCGATGCCGATCATGAGACCACGACCGCGGACCTCGGCTACACCTTCGATTCCGCCCAGCGTCTGCTGGAAACCGGCGAGCAAAAAGTCACCCATCCGGGAGGCGTGATCCGCCAGCCGCTTGTGCTGCAGGGTTTCGATCACGGTTTGAGCGACCCGACAGGCCAGCGGACTGCCGCCAAACGTCGTTCCGTGGGTGCCCGGTCCCAAAACCCGTGCGGCCTCGCCCCGAGCGAGGCAGGCGCCGATCGGGAAACCGTTGCCGAGGCCTTTGGCCAAGGTGACGACATCCGGCTGGATGCCGTTGCCCTGAAAGGAGAACAAGTGTCCCGTGCGGCCCATGCCCGTTTGAATTTCGTCCAGCATGAACAGCCAGCCGCGACGGTCGCACAGCTCACGCAGCCTGTTGAGATAGTCGCGGGCAGGAATATTGATTCCACCTTCGCCCTGGATCGGCTCCAGCAGGATGGCCGTGATATTGGGTCGGTTGGCGGCCGCCGTTTCCACAGCTTCCAGGTCGTCATACGGGACACGGACGAAACCCTGCACCAAAGGCTCGAATCCTGCCTGTACCTTGCGGCTTCCGGTGGCGCTCAGCGTGGCCAGGGTACGTCCGTGAAAGCTCGACTCGGTCACCAGGATGGCGGGATCCTTTATCCCCTGGTTGTGCGCATAGAGGCGGGCGATCTTGATGGCAGCTTCGTTGGCCTCCGCGCCGGAGTTGCAGAAGAACGCCTTGTCCATGCCAGAGAGCGTGATCAGCGTCTCTCCCAGGGTCTCCTGGGCGCCGATTCGGTAAAGGTTCGAGGTGTGGATGAGGTTTCCGGCTTGCTCGCACAGGGTTTCCTGCACGGCCGGATGGGCGTGTCCTAACCCGCATACCGCAATGCCCGACAGGGCGTCGAGATAGCGTTTGCCGGCGGTATCCCAGAGCCAGACACCTTCCCCGCGGGTGAAGGTGACCGGAAGCCGGTTGTAAGTGGCCATCAGGGGCTCGCTCATGCGCGAAAACCGCTTCCCAAAAAAACAAGAGGCGGTTCCACGCGGACGGAAACCGCCTCCATCATGTACAGGATTCTGAAGTATAACCTGGTATGCGAATTGCCGACAAGCTCGCCCACTGGAGGTCAGAATTGCATCAGGAGTGCAAGACAATCGTTGAAATAATGTGGCGGCAACTCGAGTGCATGGGGCTCGTTCCTGGCGCGGGCGTACGCGTGGCAAGCGAGCTGACCACTCGTGGTCGCCATCCCTCCATTGGGATTGGGCCAATTTGTGGTGTGGCTTGCCCTTGCCGTCGCCATCTACGTCGCTTGCAGGGACATTTTCTTCGAGCAGAGACCCGCGTGGGCTCGGGATCAGGGCCTGGGGTTATCCTCGCCGGTAAGAGCCGGTCGAAATTCCTTGATAATGCCCTGCGTCTTCGGGCCCCGGCAGAACTCCTTGCCTCGCACGGAGCGCTTGCATTGCAGGTCGAGAAACAGGGACGCGCTCTGACCGTCGTTGTGGCTTATGCGCGATAGGATCAGGCTGATGTCCTGCTCTTTCATCGGCGGAGCGGTGATGAAGATAACGGAGCTGCTCGCCTGGACACTCGTAGTGGAGTGCTGGCGGACGAAGTCCGTAGCTTTCTTCCACAGGCGGTCGCATTCCTCCGGGTTCGGGCAGGTCACGATATTATGGAGAATCGGACGCGTTTCCCGCTTCGGAACCGGGGCGTTGGATGCCGGCAAGTTTCGGAGCTCCCGGAACCGTTTCAAATCCCGGTCCGAACGAGCGCGGATATCGCGTTTCTGCTCCTCTCGGTCGACGATGCCGGCGTAAGTGTCACGTATCGCCCGCTCGGCCTTGGCAATGGCGTCGCTCAGGTGTGGCGGAACAGGATTGCCCGCGCGCTCCAGGTTTGCCGCTTTGGCAAGCAGTTCCGCGTGTCGCGTCTGCTGGCGCGAAATGTTGCCCCTGGCGACCTCGATCATGACATCGACAGCGGCGATCTTGCCGTCGCGTGCCATGGTGAGATCGTCTTCTGTGCGGAATGTCTTCAGGAGCACGCGGTCAGCTGTGTGCTGCTCCTCCAACAACTGCCTCTGCTGCGCGCGCATTCGCTGCAGCTCCAGCTCCTTTTGCGCTTCCTCCGGCGTCTTGGCGTGGGGAACAATCTTGACTCGGACACCAGCCTTGTTGAGCTCCGTGTGCTCGGATTTTACGCGCTCGGGAGGTACAGAGTCGGAGTAGTGGACCTCTCCCTCCTCGTCAACCCAACGGTACAAGCCGGCGTCGCTGCTCGAGGCCAGCACTGAGAGCAGGAGAAGAGCGATCAAAAGCGCGATGGATCTATACATATCAGTGAACCCATAGTAAAGACGGCAATGAATGAGCCGCAGTGATGCACTGGGTGGAAGCTCACCTGAATTTTGTCCGATCAATGCGCGTGCAGTCCTTCGGCAGCTCGTTACCTGGGTTGTACTTACGCGCCATAGTTTGCCTGGTAGTCTTCGAGGGCCGGGAGCGAATCGGCGGTATCGGGATCCGACTGCAGGTACTCGAGAAGGTGATCGAGGGTGACGATGCTCAATACGGGTATCTGGTAACGCTCGGGGACTTCGTCAACGGCGGAGCGCTCGTTCCGCCCGCGCTCCTGGCGGTCGAGGGCGATTATCACACCGGCTGGACGGGCGTCATGGGTCGCTATGATGTCCACCGACTCCCCTACTGACGTCCCGGCGGTGATCACATCGTCGATGATCAACACGTCGCCATAGAGCGGGCTGCCCACGATGTCTCCGCCTTCGCCATGGGCTTTCGCTTCCTTGCGGTTGAAGGCATAGGGTACGTCCCTGTCGTTGTGGTCAGCCAGGGCGATGCTAGTCGCCGCGGCCAGCACAATGCCCTTGTAGGCGGGACCGTAGAGAACATCGAAGGATACGCCTGCGGCGACGATGGCGCTGGCGTAGAAACGGCCGAGCTGGGCCAGACTGCGGCCGCTGTTGAACAGGCCGGCATTGAAAAAATAGAGGCTTATACGGCCGGATTTGAGCCTAAACTCGCCGAATTTCAGGACTCCGGTAGCGAGGGCAAAGCCAAGGAGCTCCCGTTGATAGTCCAGCATCAGTCGTCTTCCGGATTGGTCGTGCAGCAACCCTGATATCATACATCCTCGCTAACGATTCAGCAGGCTCTTCGCGGGGGAACGATGGAGGGAACAGAGAGTACCGGCCGCTCATGGTGGGACGCGATGGCGGTGTACCGCAATCCCCGCGTCCTTGCGATGCTGTTCCTCGGTTTCTCCGCGGGTCTGCCTTTGTTGCTCGTGTTTGGGACCCTTTCTGCTTGGTTGCGCGAGGCGGAAATCGACCGCAGCACCATAGGCCATGTCTCCTGGGTGGCGATCCTGTACGCTCTGAAGTTTGTTTGGGCGCCGCTTGTGGATCGGTTTCCGGTCCCACTACTCAGCCGCACCCTAGGGCAACGCCGCGGCTGGATGCTACTGGCGCAGGCGGGCATCATTGTGGGTCTACTGCTCATGGCCACAAACGATCCAAAGCAGGCGCTGGGGCTTCTGGTGGCAGCCGCTCTACTAGTAGCCTTTTCATCAGCTACCCAGGATATCGCCATCGACGCTTGGCGCATCGAATCGGTGGAAGCAGATCTGCAAGGCGCGATGGCGGCGACCTACCAAATGGGTTATCGCATCGGCATGATCATGGCTGGGGCCGGCGCACTCTACTTCGCCGAGTATCTGTCCTGGTCTCGCTCTTACGCCATCATGGCCGTATGTATGGGGCTCGGAGTGCTCACTGTGCTGCTGGTCCCGGAGCCCGTCCACAAGGTGGATCGGGATACTTGGCGGCGGGAGGAGCGGGTCGTACGCTTCATCGAGAATTCTGCTCACCTATCGGTTCGCTGGCGTCAGATCGGCGCCTGGTTTATCGGCGCCGTGGTTTGCCCTTTCACCGAATTTTTCGCCCGCAACGGTAAGTTGGCGCTGCTCATCCTGGCCTTCATCGGGGTCTTTCGCCTGTCCGATATAACCATGGGAGTAATGGCCAATCCCTTCTACATCGATATGGGTTACAGCAAGGACGAGATCGCTGGTGTTACCAAGGTCTTCGGCCTGATCATGACCATGGCGGGAGCGGTGTTGGGTGGAGTCCTGGTGGCCCGCTTGGGTATCATGCGCATGCTGCTCGCCGCGGCAGTAGTGGTGGCCGCGACCAACCTGATCTTCGCCTGGTTGGCAACCCAGTCGGCCGACATCGCTCTGTTGGCGCTGGTGATATCCGCCGACAATCTGAGTGGCGGGTTCGCAGGATCCGTGTTCATCGCTTACCTATCCAGCCTTGCCAACCGAGCCTATACCGCTACCCAATACGCCTTGTTCAGCTCCCTTATGCTGCTCCCCGCGAAGTTTCTCGGCGGCTTCTCCGGCGATATCGTGGACGCTACCGACTATGTCTTCTTCTTTACCTATGCGTCAATGCTCGGCCTCCCGGCCATCTTTCTGGTGTTGGCGCTGATGCGAGTCAAGTCGCCGGCGGTGTCTGGCCCCGAGCTTGCCAGTGATCCGCAGAGACGACAGGAGGCCGAGGAGCGGATAGGATGATTTCGAAACACAGTAAGGATCCGTGTTGATCTGCGCTATCGGCAGTTTCTAGGACAATGGTGACGGGCTCGCTGGCAGCCGCGTTCGTTGTGGGCCTGCTCGGTGGGGCGCACTGTATCGGTATGTGCGGAGGCATCGTGGGTACGCTGACCGCCGGATTGCCGGTGGAGGTGCGCGGCGGTCTTGCCCGCATTATTCCTTACCAACTGGCCTACAACAGTGGGCGTATCGCCGGCTATACGCTGGCGGGCTCCCTCATGGGAGCGTTGGGAACCCTCATCGTCGAGGTCATACCGCTCCAGTATGTCCAGCGCACGCTCTACCTGTCGGCTGCCGTTTTCATGATCCTGCTGGGCCTCTATCTCGGCGCTTGGTGGCGTGGCCTCGCTTCGGTCGAACGGCTGGGGGAGAGGCTCTGGCGGCGGCTCGAGCCCCTGGGTCGGCGCCTGTTGCCCATCCGCAGCCCCTTCCAGGCGATGGGGCTGGGCTTCATATGGGCCTGGATTCCCTGCGGCCTAGTCTACAGCGTGCTAACCTGGTCGGTATCGGCAGGTAGCGCTTCCCAAGGTGCCCTACTCATGCTTGCCTTTGGACTAGGTACTCTGCCAAACCTTTTGGCTATGGGGATGCTCGCTGGCGCAGCGGCGCGCCTTGCTGGCAATGTCAAGGTCAGGCAGGTTGCCGGGGTCCTCGTTATGGGCTTCGGAATCTATGCCCTTTGGCAGCTTTTCGTCTATTGATTCTTTTTCGCGTGATCTCAATTCCATTTCTTCATCAATCCGTAAAGAACTGCTGCTCCATATTCACGACAAAGGTTTCTTTGGTTCCGTCTGGCGTTGCCTTGATGACGAAGCTGACCTTCTCCTCGTTTTGCACCGGAAACTCGCCGACATAGTAGATGGCGTTCTGTTCTTTGATCTCGCGCATGGCCAGAGGCACCCTCTGACCGGTCAAGGCAACCATCTCAACGTCGACACTACCCGCTACCGATGCTCCCGTTGTCCCTTCCCTTTCCTTGATAAGGCTGACATTGAGCATGCCCCGGGTCTTGCTTCGCCGTATATCGTAAACCTTGGCTACCTCGGGAGTGAGAGTCGAGGTGGTGAAGGCATTGTAGTGGATAGTGAAGCCACCGGCCGTCGTGCTGTTCTCGGCGAGTGCGGATAGCGAGACCAGAAGAGTGAAGGCGAAAATCGGGAAAAAGTAGCTCACGGGTTTCATTGGGGATACCTCCGTCGTCATGTGTCCGTCGCTTGTTGCCAGGTAGTGTGAGGCTACACCAAAGGTAGCCGGGTAGGCGAGCCTTTTGGCTCACCGATGCCGGAATCCCAATCGGCCGATCCTACTCAGACCTTGCCGGCGACCAATTGTGGCTTGCGACTACGCTCCTCGTCCACCAGCGGGTTGTAGTGAAGGGCGTTGTGGATGTTGCGCAAGGCTGTGAGCTGTTGCGCGAGCTCGACGTGCAGCCTCTGCAGATCGTCGATACGCGTTTGCAGAGAGTCCTTGGAGCGACCTATCCGTTGTAGATTCTCCAGCCGCTTCTCCATCATGAGCTTGTGCTCCTGAATCTGCTCCGCCAGAGGTTCCATGGTGTCGCGGTTCCAGGATTCAAAGGCGACGCGCAACTGATCGAACAGTAGCAGGGCTCGGCCGACCAATTGCTGCTGGAAGCGCTTGATGACGGTGCTCTGCTCGGTCAGTACCATGGCAGGGCTCTTGCGAAATGCCTCGGCCTCTTGATGGAGCACCTCGATTTCCACCCGGAACTTCATGGGTACGAATACCTTGGGTGGCGCTATGCTAAATCCGAAATCGTCTTCGAATCGCTGATAGGTCAGGCGCACCATCTTGCGAATTCGTTCGCTCTCGCTGGACAGGGTCTGCATGGCCCGTCGCAGCTCGTCGAACAATCCCTTCATCGCGATCGCAAGCCCGTGGGTGGTCCAGCTGCGCACCATATCACGGCGGGCGTTGGCGATCACCGATACCATGGCTTCCGGATCTAGAATCTCGCGGCTGAGGCGGGTCTCTACGAGCAGCTCTTCACGGCTGGTCTGGAACTGCTGGACACCTCGGAGGTATTTGTCCTGCTCCTCTCGTGTCTTCGCCAACAAATGGCTGACTACGTCACTGCTCTTTTTGCGCAATTGCTCGAGCTCGTCAAGGTGCGCCTTGGTGTGGCCTATGCGGGTCGAGATACGCGCACGGTTGCGTTCCACCAGATGCCCCACCTCGGCTTCCAGCGTGTCCACCAGGGTCTGTCGCTTCGTTTGCAGCATCTTGCTGGAGAGGTGTGACTCCAGCGCGAACAGCGCGCTTTTTTCAAGCAGGGCGCTGTCGCCCTGGATCCTGGCGAGCAATGCCTGCTGTGCCGAGATGGGAAAAACGACCGCATCACTGATTCCCAGGGTTCTAGCCGTGCGCAACCTTTGTTTGGCGACAGTGCTGTCGTTCTTCCGCACCTCCTGGAGCTCGTTCCACAGGAGGTCGATCTTGTTCAGGGCGACGATGATGCCTTTTTCTCGACCGGTTTGGAAACCTTTGAGGTGGTGCTGCCACATCTCAAGATCGCCGCGCGTCACGCCCGTATCTGCTGCCACCACGAACAGGATCGCCTGCGCCGCAGGAAGCATGCTCAGGGTAAGCTCGGGCTCACTCCCGAGCTCCTTGAGACCCGGTGTGTCAAGTATTACGAGTCCCTGCTTGAGAAGAGGGTGAGGTAGGTTGATGATGGCATGGCGCCACTTGGGGATCTCCACTCGGTCGACAGATGACCGGGCCGTGGGTGTCAGTTGGAAGGCTGACAGGCCCAGACGGGTCGCCTCCACCATGGATACCTGCTTTGTCCGCAGCATTTCCTTCAGGGTGGATGTCATCTGCTCCGGATCCTGCATCTGCAACGGATAATGCACCCAATGTTTGTGATCTTTTTTGAGCTCGGCGACGGGGACGTCCTGGGCGCGGGTTTCGATGGGAAGCAGTCGCAGGTAAGGCTCGTCGTGTTTCTGGTCCCAAAGCAGCTCGGTGGGACACATGGTTGTGCGCCCGGCGTCGGAGGGGAGCAGGCGGCGCCCGTAGTCGGAAAAGAAAATGGCGTTGATGAGCTCGGTTTTGCCGCGGGAGAACTCGGCCACAAAGGCGATGGTCAGGCGGTCGGTGTCAAGCGCATCGAGGATGTGGCGGATGCGCTCGCGGTATAGGGGAGTGGCTTGTCCTTCGGACTCGAGCCAGCTCTCCAGCTCCGATAAGGCCCGCGATACATGAACCTTCCACTGACGGTAAGCCGTCAGGCGTTCCTGGATGATGGAGGTTTGCATAAGTAGCTTTTCCTAAGCCCCTGATCAGCTGAAATAAAATTTCCCCTCTGGATAGTATAAGCGACGCGGGTCTCCTGAATACATGCCGGGGCTTGGTCAATCGACGCGAACTTTGATTCGGGTCTCAAAAAAGAAAGATGAAACGGATTGAACCCTCATGCCGGCTCGATGAGGTCCGGCAGTCTGCGGGGGGCCTGAATGCGTATCCGCTTGAGGCGTGCCTGACCGCCCGCCACCAATTCCACGCGGGATTGAGGTACGCCGAACTCACCGGCCAGAAAGCGCCGCAGGCGTTCATTCGCCTTGCCCTCGATAGGAGGTGCGGCGATCCGTACCCTGAGGTGTCCGCCCTCGGGACCGATCAGCGCATCCGTCTTCGCCCGCGGCTGAACACGTACATTGAGAATCAATACGCCATCCCGCCAGCGATACCAGGTGTCGTCGTCCCGCATGTCCTCAGAAAGGATTGCCGGTGATCAGGTTCAGCGGCGGGATCAACAGCATCTTCAATAGAACGAGGGCGATCATCACCAGCACGGGCGAGAGGTCGAGCCCCCCGACCGGTGGCAGTAACCGGCGCGCCGGACGCATTACCGGGTCTGTCAAGCTGTCGAGCAAACCCGCCACGGGGTGATAGGGGTCGGGATTGAGCCAGCTCAGAACAACTCGAATCAGGACGGTGAAAATGAATATGTTGATCGTGAGGCTCAACAGCTCCGGCAGTGCCCAGGCCGGCGCGCCGAGGGAATTGACCTGTGGGGCCACGATCAGCGCTACGATGGCAAGCTCGATGCTTTTGATCAACCACGCCAGCACCAAAGCCGCCAGATCCACACCGGCGTATCCGGGGATCAGCTGACGAAGGGGTCGCAGGACGGGCGTCGTGACCTTGACCACGAACTGGGAAACGGGATTGTAAAAATCCGCCCGCACCAACTGCAGCAGGAACCGCAGCAAGACCACAGCCGTGAAGAGACCGAGCAGGGTCTGGACGAGGAATACAATGGGACTGGTGAAATAGGAGTTGGTCATCGCGATGCCGTAAGCATGCGTGACAGCTCTTCGGAGCGGTCGCGAGCGGCGCTGACCGCCCGGCTCACCAGCGCCCGGATTCCACCAGACTCCAAGACTTCCAGGGCGCGTTCCGTGGTACCGCCCGGGGAGGTCACTCGCTCGCGCAGCTCGCGTGGAGAGTCGTCGCTTTCCATAGCCATGCGGGCGGCGCCAAGGGCAGTCTGTATTGTGAGCAGCCGCGCGTTCTCCGGTTCCAGTCCAAGCTCGGCACCGACCTGCTCGAGAACTTCCATCAGCAGGAAGAAATAAGCAGGGCCACTCCCGGAGATGGCGGTAACCGCGTCCATCAGTTCCTCCTGGTCCACCCATCGGGTTAGGCCGCCAGCTCGCAGCACCGTCTCGGCCCGGTCTCGCTGAGAAGGTGAGGTCTCCGGCGTGGCGTGCAAAACGATGGCACCGGATTGGATCATTGCCGGTGTGTTAGGCATGGCTCGCACTAGGGGAGTTCCCTCGCCGAGCCATTCCTGGATGCTTTGCTCGCGGATCCCGGCCATCACGGAGACAAACAGCGGCTTCGGCTGTTCCACGGCCGGGGACAGCTCCCGGCAGACCTGGCCCGCAACTTGCGGTTTGACGCACAAAACCACGAGGTCGGCACTGCGTAAAGCCTCCACATTATCCCCTGTGGTCCGCACACCGAAGCGCGCGACCAGCGCGTCCAGCTTGGCCTCGTCCGGATCACTTACGATCAGCCCCTGGGAATTGTGCCCGTCGGCTATCAGTCCGGCGATGAGGCTGGCGGCCATGTTGCCGCCACCGATAAAAGCGATAATTTCTTTCGGCATCTGCTTACTCGTCAGCCTCTGTAGTCCTCTTATTTGGTCATTCGCACGATTCACCCGAATCGGTCCAATGGGTTTCGCCGAAATCGAATCGGGCGCGCACGCTTGCGATTGGAGAGCGCATTCCGAGGTCGACAAACCATCTACTAGTGCGACCATACGGGTCATTCGCACGAGCGGTACCCAACTCTGTTTCCATGATCAAAGCGGACCACCGGATTGCACCATGAGCTCAGTGCCGGGATCCGAAAACGGCCGTTCCAACCCGCACCATGGTGGCACCTTCGGCGATTGCCGCCTCCAGGTCAGCCGACATGCCCATCGATAGCACCCGAAGCGGCAGCACAGTCGAGGCGAGGCGGTCCCGAATCAGGCGTAAGGCTCGAAAGGGACGCCGTTGGGCCTCCGCGTCCTCGGCTTGGGCGGGCAGTGTCATAAGCCCAACCAGCTTCAGGCGCGGGAGTCCGGCGCAAGCGGCTATGAACTCGGCGATCTGTGCCGGGGCCAGTCCGGCTTTGCCGGTCTCCTCGTCGAGATTGACTTGAACACAGGCCGCCAACGGGGGAAGCGTTGTCGGGCGCTGTTCGCTCAAGCGCCGGGCATGCTTGAGGTTGCACAGGCTGTGCACCCAGTCGAAGCGCTCGGCAATCTGGCGCGTCTTATTGCTCTGAATCCGGCCGATGAAGTGCCATTGGGCCTCCAGGGATCCGAGTGCGTCCATCTTCTCGACGGCTTCCTGGGCGTAGCTCTCGCCGAAGGCCCTCTGGCCAGCGGCAAAGGCGGCACGTATTTTTTCAGTCCCATGCTTTTTGCTCACGGCGAGGAGCGCGACGCTGCCCGGCTCGCGCCCGAAACGCTCCTCCGCTGCGCGGATTCGCTCGCGCACCAGAACGAGGCGCTCGGCGACGCCCGAAGAATCGGTGCGGACCCCTATCAATCCGCGCCTCCTAGGCAACGCACCAGTGCCCGTAGCGCCTGCCCACGGTGACTGAGCCGATTCTTGGTGGCGGCAGGGAGCTCCGCTGCGCTGCAGTCCTCGCCCGGAACATAGAACACTGGATCGTAACCGAAGCCGTTTTCGCCCCGGGGGGTGAGCAGAATGCGTCCCTCCCAAGTGCCCTGGCAGATGAGGGGGGTGGGATCCTCGCTGTGGCGTAGGTAGACCATTAGGCACTGGAAGCGGGCAGTTCGCTCGTCCTGGGGAACGCCCCGAAGCGCTTCGAGAAGCTTCTCCAGGTTCTCGCTATCGGACGCACCGACACCAGCGAAGCGGGCGGAGTAGATCCCGGGCGCCCCGTTCAGCGCATCGACCTCGATCCCCGAGTCGTCCGCGATCGCCGCCAAACCGCTGTGGCGAGCCGCGCCGCGAGCCTTGATTATAGCGTTCTCAACGAAGGTTAGGCCTGTTTCCTCCGTCTCCGGGACACCAAGCTCGCCCTGAGGGAGGACCCGAATCCGCTCGGTTTTGAGCAGCTCGTTGATTTCCCGAACCTTTCCGATGTTGTTGCTGGCGAGGACGATGGACTCGCCCCTGCGTGCTCCGCTCATGAATCCGCCTGTTCCGCTGAGTTCCAATTAGGACGCTTGTTGGGTCAGAGCGGCACGCTGTGCTGCCAGGATCTCCCGAATGCCCGACTCGGCATGGTCCAGCAAGGCCCCCATCTCGGCACGCGAGAACGTCTTGCCCTCAGCCGTGCCCTGGATCTCGACGAAGCGCCCGTGCTCGTCCATGACCAGGTTCATGTCTGTTTCGGCGCTGCTGTCCTCAGCATAGTCAAGGTCGAGTACCGGCTCTCCCTGATAGATGCCCACGGAGACGGCGGCAATCTGTGTGGTAAGCGGATCGCTGTGCAGGATTCCCCGCTGCACCAGACCGCGCAAAGCGTCGTGCAGCGCTATCCAGGCACCGCTGATGGCTGCGGTACGGGTTCCGCCGTCGGCCTGAATGACGTCGCAGTCAAGGGTGATGGTGCGCTCGCCCAGGATTCGGAGGTCGGCCGCGGCGCGCATGGAGCGGCCGATCAGACGCTGGATCTCCAGCGTCCTGCCGCCCTGCTTTCCACGGACTGCCTCGCGCGCAGTTCGTTCTCCGGTGGAGCGTGGCAGCATGCCGTATTCGGCGGTGATCCAGCCGCTGCCGCTTCCTCTTAGAAAACCCGGGACCCGCTCCTCCACGCTGGCAGTACACAATACGCGGGTGTCGCCGTATTCCGCCAGGACGGAGCCCTCGGCGTGACGGGTGAAATCACGGGTAAAACGAAGCGGGCGCAGTTGGTCCGCTTGGCGCAGGGAAGGTCGCATCGAGTACTCGCTGTAGATACCTTAGTTGGAGACATCTTCTGCATCCGGTTGCCCTGCGTCAAATCCGTCGCGCTGATTCGAGCCCGCGTGCCCGTCTTCGAACGGGATGGTGGTCGGTCGCGATTCTTGGGTGCGGGACCTGGGTAGCTCGTCGGAGAACTGCTCGAGGGCGCCCAGCAGGTCGCTTGCGTTCTGGGGCCGACGCGTCGGCTCCATTTCCATCGCCCAGTCGACGGCCTCCAGTAGAAACAGAGGGTAGCGATCCCGGAACTTGCGCTTGGATGGCACCAAGGTATCTCGGTTATGACGATCCACCGCCGGCGGTGGCGTTTTACCCTCGATGCAGGTGCGTATACTCGCACCCACGGCGTAGACATCCGTCCAGGGTCCGATTTGTCCGCCCCGATAGTATTGCTCGAGCGGAGAGTAGCCTGCGGTGATTACCTGACCACCGGGCGCGCGTCCGTGTGACAGAAGGTGCACGGCCCCGAAATCGAGCAGAAGCGGGTCGTTGCCGTGGCGCAGGTGGATGTTTCCCGGTTTGACGTCCAGGTGCAGGATGGACCGGGAATGCATCAGCGAAAGTGCGTCCAGGACAGGGAGAAAGACCTGAAAGACAAAGCTTGTGCTCAGTCCTCCCTTGCGTTCGTTGACGTAGCCGCCGAGGTTCTTTCCTCGCTCGTATTGCATCACCAGGTATGCCGTATTGTTGGCGAGAAAGAATCCGCGGACCCGGACTATGTTCGGATGGTGCAACGAAGCCAGGGCCCTGGCTTCCTGGCAGAAGAGCTTGCGACCGCGCATAACCCGTTCGGTGTGCTCCTCCTCGGAGGGAGTGAGCCGCAAGGACCTAGTGCGGCGAACCAGCTTCTTGGGCATGAACTCCTTGACGACGACCTCGTCGCCTGTCTCCTCGTCTACGGCGAGGTAAATCAGGCTGAAGCCCCCTTTGCCAATGGCGCGACCGATGCGATAGTTTGCGATCGTGGTTCCCGCAGGAAGGGTGTTGCGCGAACGTGCCATGTGTCAACGGGTGTCTGTTCGCAGTCGGCGATCGGGGCGCCTTCTGTTTGATAAGTGTCGCATCATGCTTGTTTTTCTTCTGCGGTGCGGTAACGATTACACACCCTGGGCATGGGGTCGTTGCCGCACCTCGAAGACCAGCTGTCGATAACGGCAGGGTAGAATATTGGGGGACTGAAATCGGCTTGGGTCTTGGGCTGTACTCTTTTATCTTCGCCATCCGTTATGATAACGCCAAGTCTTCGATGCGTCCCGCCGTTGCGGGATTTTTCCCGCGCTGCGGGCGGGCTCCTGTTTCAAGTGCCATACCAGTTTCCCGGAGATTCCTGTGACAAAGAGCATGACCGCCTTCGCCCGTGAATCCTCGACCGGCGACGAAGGCGAGCTGACTTGGGAGCTGCGCTCGGTCAACCATCGTTATCTGGAGTCGTTCGTGCGCCTTCCGGAGGATCTCCGGGCGCTGGAGCCCGCTGTGCGGGAGCGCGTCGCCGCACGGCTCGGGCGGGGGAAGCTCGATTGCACCCTGCGCCACTCGCCGGTCCCGGGGATGGGAGGTAACCTGCGTGTCAATCAGCATTATTTGCTGCAGCTGTTGGCCGTCGCGAGCGAGGTGGGGCGTATCACAGGGCAGAAGGTAGAGCCCCCCCCATTCGATCTCTTGCGTTGGCCGGGCGTGCTGCAGGAGCAACAGCTGGACCTGGGCCCGGTCATGAAGCGGTCTCTGGCCCTGCTGGACGAGGCTCTGGGATCCCTGGTTGCGACCCGAGAGCGCGAAGGGGGGCGTCTTGCCGAGCTCATTCAGGAGCGCTGTGGCAGACTTGCCCTCTGTGCGTCGCGTGTTAGAGAGCGAATGCCCCAGGTCATGGCGGACGTGCGCAAGCGCATCCTCGACCGGCTCGAGGATGTGCGCGCCGAGCTCGATCCGAACCGCCTGGAGCAGGAGCTCGCGTTGCTTGCCCAGCGTCTGGACGTCGATGAAGAGATGGACCGTATGGAGGCGCACGTCGACGAAGTTCGGTCGGTGCTGAGCGGTAACGGGCCCGTAGGCCGTCGCTTGGACTTCCTGATGCAGGAGCTTAACCGCGAGGCGAACACCCTCGGGTCCAAGTCCTCCGATGTCGAAGTAACCCGCGTCGCCGTGGAGATGAAGGTCCTTATAGAGCAGATGCGCGAGCAGGTGCAGAATATCGAGTGACACTTCAGTCCGCCTCAAACTATAGCGCGAATAATGAAGGCCGCTGAAACTGTGATTTTTTTGTATCACATCGTTGATTGTCGGTGCACAGAGTCGCACGCCCCGGGGGACGGTGGGGGTACTCTGAGCGACTTGCAAATTCGCAACTGGATCAAGACCGGAGAACGGTTCGAGCAACGCGGCGACGGCGACGGGCTGTCGCTCCGATACCATGCCATCGACTTTTCCAACCCAATCACGTATCCAAGGCTAGGTCTGAACGGCTTTTGGCATTGCCAGACGCTTGCGGCTTAACGCAGCGCACTGACACCACCCGGGCGCGATTGTTGGTTTTCTCACCAGACTGTCTTGTCGCAGACACCAAAGGCGTGGCGACGGACTCAATCGCCTTCGGCAGCTCTGCGGTACGGCACACGGCGCGGATCCGGCTGCATAGAGCGGCGAAGGCCGTCGCTGACAACCTGCGGACATGGCCTTGCTCCGGACACGATCCGATCGGCTCAGGGACGTCCTCCGTGGCTTCTGGCGCTTGAGCTGCTATCCATTGCCGTGAACGGGTTCGCCCATTACCGGACCTTGCCGCTTGATCTTTGGCGGTGTCGCAGGCCCGCAGGTCATTGGATAAACTTGCAATCTTTACATCAACGTTTGAAGCCAACCGCAAAGAGACCAGGAAAGCATGGGCGGCAAGGACCTAACCTTGACCCTACGCAATGAACTGACCGTTGAGGATTGGACCGTTCTGGAGTCCTTCTCTCGGCGAGCAGAACGACTCGACAGAACCAAGCTAATTGCCGATCGAAACAATGCGATAAGTGCAGGAGACCGTGCGTCCCCCAGGTTTTTGCCCACTCGCTGTCAGGGTAAGGCTCGATCGTCGCCTCTGTAGGTCGAGCATATGCGCTGGATCGCGTATCCTCTTACCAGACGAGAGTACGGATCCGAAATCCTCATGGAAACTGCGAGGAGGCGAAAAACGGCCCAAATTCGGAATCAAGCGGTGCGCTGGGCGGTCAAATCCGATTCGCGTCTGAAAACAAATCCCTACCACTTGATCTCGCTTGGAGTTATTGGGAGGACTGAGACATGCAACGCGTTGTTGTTTTATCAACGATTGCATTCTTTTTTTTAAGCTTATCGGGGATGCGGCCCGCTCAAGCTGTATCTCTCGGCGAAGCGAAATACGAAGCTGATTGCGCTGTCTGCCACGGTGTTACCGGGAAGGGGGATGGACCTTTCGCGGAATCGTTGAAAAAGGGTGTACCGTCATTAACGATGCTCAGGAGAAATAACGACGGCGTATTTCCTTTTGAACGGGTTTATGAGTTGATCGACGGTCGAAAAGAGGTACCTGGTCATGGTACTCGGGAGATGCCGATCTGGGGTAATCGATACGCTGCCGAATCGCTAAAGATACATGATCCATTTATTGGCCGATGGTATGCGGAACAGATCATTCGTACTCGAATCCTTGCGCTAGTTGAATACATTGCCTCGCTTCAAGAGTAATATGCCAACGGTTTGTCGTTCCTGCCTGGAAATTTCTCAAAAACCCAGAGCTAACTCGCCGGCGAAACGAGGGTATGGGAAGCTCATTCCACGACCGTGGTTAGCAAAACGGATGGCTATCATGGCATCCTTGATGTCTCCTTTGGGGCGAGAAGCGTCCTCGCGGCGGCGGTACGGCAACCTTCTGTTTCCTCAACAATGCAGGGGAAACAGACCATGTCATACCAATCGACGCAGACGCCTTCACCGACCAGGATTCCAAGGGACCACGGATGAGTTATGCTCGTTACTGAGCGAGACGCGGGCTAACGTCGAACACAGCACATACTCCTGACCGCCGTTCCGTAGAACGCATCGAAAGGGTTTCCGCGCCAGACACCGAATGAAGGGGAAAATGAGATGACTATATGCCCGATCGCCATCGTAGCTGGCTGCAAGAAATGTCCGGCAGTCTCGATGTGCCCGTTGAAAAGCGTATTGGGCGATTACGAGAAGCCAGTGGAGACGCAAACGGAGCAGGACTCCGAGAAGGCTCAGGCCAGCGTAAAGCGGGATGAGTAACCGCAAGCGATAAGGGCCTTACTTCCGTCGAACGGACTGCTCAAAAAACGCCTGAGCCTTTCTCTTTCGTTATAAACGTTGACGATTTCGTGACACCGATCAACCGGCAAGAAAAAATTCCGCAAAGGGTCGGGTCCGGGCCTTGGGCTGTCGCAGGGGATCGCGAGTCGCCTGACAGTCAGCAGTCGGCCAACTGCCGCCATTCTCTGGAAAACAACGAACGGCAGTTATGTTCTGTCAGCGGTCGTTGCCCGTGGGCTTTCATTTAGTCCAACAAGCCCACCCCCGGTAGCGACTGTTGCAGGCGAATACCCATGGAAACATGTCAGGTTGATCTGCGACTTCGGCGCCCGGGCCGCCAACTGCTTCACCTGAGCACAGGATAATCCGTATATCCATGTTCATCGCCACCGTAAAAAGTATTTGGATCATATTCGTTCAGAGGCGCGCCGAGGCGCAATCGCTTTGGTAAGTCCGGGTTGGAGATAAAGGGGCGACCAAAACTTACCAAGTCACACAAACCGGCCTGGATGCGTTTGCGCGCCTCGTCAGCGGTATAATTGCCATTGGCAATGTACGTACCGGTGAACGCTGAGC
>JAJDOL010000257.1 GCA_022340195.1 Chromatiaceae bacterium | reverse complement strand
GACCACGATCAGCGGGATAAAGGCGCCCAACTGCTTGTGAACTTCGGGCGCCAGGGCCTCCAGCGTGTAGTCGGTGGCCGTCACGAAGGTGGCGATGATGATGACGTAGGTGGAGATGCGCACCTGTCTGGGTATCCACCGTTTGAGGGAAGAGACCAGGAAGCTGGAGGCCACCAGCACGAAGAGGGTGGCGCCCCCCATGGCCAGGGCGTTGATCGCGGAGTTGGTGACCGCCAGCATGGGGCACATGCCCAGCACCTGGACGAACACCGGGTTGTCCCGCCACAGGCCCTTGATGAATTCCTGGTAGGCGTCCGCCTGCGCTTTAGGCATGGATCACCTCGTTGACGTTGTCGATGCCGGAGGTTCGGAAATAAAGCCGCTCTCCAACGTCGGCGGAGGATTGCCGACTTCTTGGCTTCATGGCTCCTCCTTCGCCTTGTCCGGCGTGGTTGGGCTCGTATCCTTGAACGGCGGCGCCGCGTCCGGCCCCGGCAGGCGCTCGAGCCAGCGCGCGTTCCCTTCGTTGATGATCCGCACCACCGCCTTGGAGGAGATGGTCGCGCCCGTGATGGCGTTGACCTCGTTGGGTGCCGACTTGGTGCCTTTCTTGACCGTCACTATCTCCGGATCGACGGCCAGAGTACGGAAGTTGGCGACGAAGGCGGTGTCCTTGTAGATCTTGTCCCCGAGGCCCGGGGTCTCGCGGCTCTCCAGAATTTCCATGCCAACCACCAGACGCTCGGCCGGCAGATAGCCGTAGATGAGACGGATCGTGTCCTGAAAGCCGGGGCCCGCGCTGGGGATGGCGTAGCCCAGGAGCCGACCCTTGTCATCATAACCGCCGAACAGGGCCGCCTCGTCCTTTTCTTCCTCTTCCTTGACGATCAGGTTTCCGTCCCGATAGACAAGGCGTTGCATGTCGGAGGTCCCGGGCAGCACCTCGAGCACCGCCTCTCGCAACACCTTGGACTTGTAGGCAGTGATAGTGGGCAAGGTGGTCTCGAATACGGTGACGATGATGAGCCCGGAGAGCAGTCCCGCAAAGCCCAGGGTCGCGATCAACCGGGCGGAGCCTGGCTCATCGGGCTTTAGAATCGATTGGTTCTCGCCGCTCATTGGGTCTTGGTCCCCTTGCCGAAGACCCGGGGTTGGGTATAGCGGTCGATAAGGGGTGTTGCGGCGTTCATCAGCAGGATGGCGTACATGACGCCCTCCGGGAAGCCGCCGAATACCCGGATCAGGACCACGAGGAGCCCCACGCCAACCCCGAAGATCCAGGCCCCGTTCGGTGTGATGGGTGAGGTGACCGGATCCGTGGCCATGTAGATGGCCCCCAGCAGCAGTCCGCCGGATAACAGGGAGAACAGGGGGTTGGGAAAGCGGTCCGGGTCGACGAGGAACAGCGCCAGCGAGAAGGCCGCCACCGAGAGCAGGATGCTGGCGGGAATCCGCCAGTCGAGGTCCCGGCGAAGCAACAGGAAGATCCCGCCGAGGACCAGCAGCAGGCCGCTGGTCTCGCCGATGCAGCCGTTGGTTTTGCCGATCGCCAGATCCCAGAGTGGTGTAGATTGGCTCTCGAACTTCATCAGCCCCAGTGGTGTCGCCGCGCTAATGCCGTCGTAGGTGGCCTGCAGAAAGGGCGCGGCGAGGATCGATGTTTGCACATCGAAGAAGCTCGCGGGTCCGGTCTGGGCGTTCCAGGTGGTCATGGCCACGGGGAATGTGGCGAGCAGGAAGGCCCTTCCAACCAACGCGGGATTGAACAGGTTGTACCCCAGACCACCCCAAATGAGCTTGCCGAGGCCGATGCTTGTCGCCCCGCCGAGGAAGGCCATCCATAGGGGCAGTCCGGGAGGCAGGCTGAGGCCCAGCAGGAGTCCGGTGACCAAACCGCTTCCGTCGAGCATCCGAGCCCGGCGCACCTCGGTGGGGGAGAAGACCCTTTCGGTCAGCATGGCACCGGCGATGCTCGTGGCCACGACCAGCAGCGCGCCCAGCCCGAAGAACCAAATACCGGCCAGGGTGGCTGGCGTAAGGGCGAGTGCCACGTCGGCCATGGCCATGGACGTGGTCAATGGCTGCTTGAGCAGGGGCGCCGGCTGGACCAGCAGTCTCGGATCCTTCGGCTTCAACTCAACCTCGCTTGTGACTGCGGATATTGCTCTTGGCCGTGCGGATCAGCTGCACGATGGGTATGGCAGAGGGGCAGGAGTAGGTGCAAGAGCCGCACTCGACGCACTCCATGACTTGGATCCGCTTCATCTCCTCGTACATCCTGGCCTTTGCCAGACGCGCCAGCCGGGAGGGGTTGAGGAAATAGGGGCAGGCCTCCACGCAACGCCCGCAGCGGATGCAGGGGTACTCCTTCGGCCGCGCCGTCTCGGTCGCCGTAAAGGCCAGGATCCCGGAGCTGCTCTTGATGACGGGTGCGTCCAGGCTGGCGATCGGGGTGCCCATCATGGGTCCGCCCATGATCACCTCCCGGGTGTCGTCGCTCGAGCCGCCGCAGAAGCGCAATACCTCCCGCACCGGGGTGCCGAGTGGTACCACCAGATTGGACGGGCGCTCGATGCCCGGGCCCGAGACGGTCACCATGCGGTCGATGTAGGGCATTCCCGTGCCGAACCAGTCCGCAATGGCGGCGATGGTGCTGACGTTGTTCATGATGATGCCGAGGTCCGCCGCATGCAGGCCCGCCGGGACCTCGATGTCGAGCAGGGACTTGATCATCATCTTGGAGTCGCCCTGGGGGTACTTGACGCGCAGGGGGACGACGCGAATCGGCCGGCCCGGTCGGATACGCCGGTTCAGTATCTCGATGGCGTCCGGCTTGTTGAGCTCGATGCCGATGATGGTCTCTTCCGCTCCCAGCTTGCTCTGGAGGATCTCGATGCCGTGCAGCAGGGCGTCCGTTCGCTCCACCATCACCCGATGGTCGTTGGTGAGGTAGGGCTCGCATTCCGCGCCATTGGCGATCAGATACTTGATCTTGACCCCTTCGCGCAGCGAGTACTTGACGTGTGCGGGCAGGGAGGCCCCGCCCAGGCCGACGATTCCCGAGTCCTGCAGCACCGAGACGAAGTCGTCCAGAGACAGCGTGCGCCAACTCCGCGGGCGTTCCACGTCCAGGCGCTGGGTGGCGTAGGGATCGGCCTCGATCTCGATGGACTGGCTGAACGTCCCACCCGGATAGCGGCGCCGGCCGATGGCCCGCACCCAACCGGTGACGGGGCTGTGCAGGCTGGTGGAAACGAAAGCAGCGGGCTCGGCGATGCGTTCGCCACGGTGCACCCGTTGCCCGGGGGTCACCACCGGCTTGGCCGGTGCGCCCAGGTGCTGGTTCAGAGGCAGCACATAACGGCTCACGAAGGGCATGCGCTGGGTCGGCAAGTCCGCTGTCAGGGTTTTGTGCTCGTTCGGGTGAACCCCGTGGGCGAAGCTGCGGCGGAAGAGAGTCGACAGTGCCTTCATCGCTGCTGCCCGGCTCCAGCCTGGTGGCGGTATCCCGCCAAAGACATCAGGCGCTCGCGTATGTCGCCACGCAATTCCTGCTGCAGCTCTTCACGAAGCGCGGCGAGCCTTTGCTCGTACTCGGCCGCCTGGGTGTCGAGCTCGGCCCGGTGGTCGGCCGCCACTCTTTCCTCGATCTCGCGTCGCACGCGCTCGGTAAAGGGGGTCACCAGACCACCGAGCTCCTGCAGCAGACGCCAAGCGTCGCGGCGTTCCCGGCAGACCTCGACCAGCTCTGGGGCGACCCGATAGCGAGCGGGCTCGCGTTGTGGCCGTTCCTGCGAAACATAGGGCGTTCGGCCTCGGCGCTCCCGCTCGGCCAGCTCCAGGTAGGCGTCCAAGGACAGGGGTTCCGGGGCGTCCTCGGCCAGCGGCTCGAGCCAATCGCGAAAACGCCCCTCGCCGAGCGCCCAGTGGACAGGTGTCATGGCCCATTCGTCCGTCTGTCCCGTCCAGGTGGATAGCGGCTCCGGGTTGGATTCGAGATCGATCCGCGTCCCGAATACCCCTTCGCCCTTGGGGTCGTAGCGAAACAGCGGGAAGGTCCGGGATGCCACGGCCAAGCGCGCCTGCTCCAGGGTGCGGTCGGTCGGGAACCCGTGTCGTTGGGGGCTCGGGGCGTGGACGTGGAATAGGGCGGGACCATCGAAGTCGAGTCCGGTCGTCAGGCTCTCCAGGAAATGGGTCGGCGCGCCGAGGGAGGTCTGGGCGATACAGGCGTCCCGCCTGGCCAGGGCCAGGAGCCCCAGATCCGTAACGGCATCCGGTGTGGCGGCCGGGGCGGATTCCAGGACGGAGCGGCTGGAAAGGCCCATGTCGAGGTCTGCCAATACCAGGATCTTCAGAGGCAGATCGCCGCTCAACAGGGAGGCGATTTGGGACAGGCCGGCGCCTGCCAACACGCGGCTGCTGCCCACCAGGAGCATGACCGGACAGCGCTCTCTTTCCTTCGGAGTCAGATCGTGCCAGGTCACCACGGACAGACCGGACCATAGCCGGACGGCGTCCATGGGCTTATCGATCTCCAGGCGGGCTCTGCGCAACAGGACAAAGCCCTCGATGGCCTGCCGCAGCTGGCTCTCCAGGAGTCCGGCTGCGAGCCGGGCTCCGTCTCCGGAGGCATCCAGGGTAACCGGGACCTGGAAGGCGTTGTGTGGGAAGGCCCCGGACCAACTCGCTGCTTCCCCGGGGGAGAGCACCAGACCCAGACCGGCACGGCCCAAACCCTGACGGCCCTGTTCAAGACGCCAAGCCAACTCACCGAGTCCCTGGGCCAGCTCCACCAGCCGTCGCAAGCGGGCGGCGTCCACGGCGCTCGCAATGGCACCCTCCGCTTGCCCCAGGAAGGAGCCCAGGTCCGCGTGCCTGGTGCTCACGGTCTCCAAGCTGCGGGCCAGGGCGTCGAGGTCGTCCGCCGGTAGGGCATCGGAGAGAACGGAGCGGATAAGGGCTGTGATCTCCTTGTGCGTATCCTTGACCTCCTGGACGAGCTCCAACCGGCGCAACCCGTGTCGGGACTCTGCCAGGCCCAAAGCCAGACGCAGGGCGAGGCGCTCGCCGGAGCCGGCTTCTGCCCCGTCTCCGCCGGCCAGGGCGTGGGCCACGGGGCGTGCAAGCAGGGCCGCCGGCAACGGGCCGACATCTGGATTGGCGGCGGTCCGGTGGATGATTTCGCTGGAGGTTTCGGGAAGCTTCTCCCAGGTATCCCATATCCGATTGGTCTGCTCCAATACATCGGGGGTCTGGGACACCGTTTCCAGGGCGTCTGCGGCACAGGAGCGCACACAAATACCGCAGCCCTTGCAGTCGTTCGGATTGAGCGCGAGGAACAGCAGAGCACCGTCCCCCGGCGACTGGCCGTCGGGCACTGTGAAGAAGGGCTTTGTGACGGCGGCCGGTAGACTTCCCAGAGAGTCCGCCAACCTTTTGGCTGCGGTGTCGATAGCCCCCTTGCGATCCTCGGGCATGGGTATTTTGTCTTGAAGCCAGGCATAGGCCTCGCTTACCAGGCTCCCGAAACTGGCGGTCGTGGTCTCGCCGGCACGGCAGATCTGGCTGATCCTCTCCGCGAGCTTACCGGAAAGGGGGCGCAGGGCGCCGGCCTCGGCGGCTGGAATGCACCGATTGAGTACCTCGATCGGCGCGGCGGCGACGGCGCCCCAGGCGCCGTCCGGGCAGTGGTACCAGCAGCGCCCGCAACCGGTGCATCGGTCAGGATCGAGCCGGGGCAGGGATTCGCGCAGCGGGCTCAGGTCGCGGAAGGCGGAGAGCAGCGGCGGCACGGCCCCGATTGCCATGTAGGGGTCCGGTGCGAGCTGCTCGACGGCGCCGTCCTGAAACAAGACCCCCACCTGATCCCAGAACCGCGGCAGGCTGTCGTAGACGTCGTCGATGTTACCGAGCCGGCGTACCGACGCTGGGGCTTGCTGCTCCCGCCTCATGGCTATCCTCGATGCCGGCAACCGCCGGTATTCGACCCGCCGGACAAGGTCCAGGCCGGTCCGAAAGCTTTGAATGCGTGCCTCCTGATCCGGATCGCCCGCCTTCGAGAGTTGCTCCGCTCTGGTCGAGACGAGGCGTCGGGCGCCGATATCGAGCTTACCCATGTCCAGAAGTAGGCCGCAGACGGCGCCAAGCATCAGATCTTCGGAGGGCGAGTCGGCTGGCGGGACGGCATAAAGGGCGATGTCGGATGTGCGAAGAGTCCGCTGTAACCGGGGGGACAGAGTTTGCCAGAGGACGGCGTCACGCTCCGGCCCCTGCAGCAGCAGGGCGCCGTTCGGCCGCAGGTCCGCGAGGGGATCGATCCGGATACCGCCGGGATCCACGACCAATAGGGCTAGATCGATCGGCATGGATGTCCCCGGATCGCGCAGCTCCTGCCCGCTCAGGGTGAAGCGGTCGATGCAATAAGACCCCAGGGGTTGAGAGAACAGGGTGGGGTGGCTGCGCAGGTGCTCGCCGGCGAGCCGGCGCAGGAATCCGGCGGTCTCGGTCGCGAGCCCCTCGCCCCAGCGCCCGGAACGGCGATGGATCGCGAGCGTGAGCGACCCGGTGGGGCGCAGGTCCGGTGTGGGGTCCAGGCTGCGCAGGCCCAGGCCTTCGATGTCCGGGTACTCGCGCCGCAGGCGGTCCAGCAGGACCTGGCGTTTGGGGTAGTCGCTGGTCCGGGGGGTGAATTCCATTCCCAGATAGATTCGGCCTCGCTCGAGGTTGCCAGCCTCGCGACACAGGCGAATCAGGTCTGCCCCATTCAGGGGCAGGCTACCGAGGCCGAAAATCACCGAGTGCAGGCGTGGTCGATCCTTGGCGTTCAGCGCTGGGTAGTCTGGATGCGTATCGGTGCCGAAGCTGTCGTTGTCCGCGCTCCGGTCGATGGCGGCACGCAGCTCCCGCAGCAGAGGGGGATCCTCCGCCAGGGGCGTACTCAGGCGTTCGAGTACGAGCAGGTGCCTGGCCGAGCCCAGGTGCTCCAGGATCGCCGGGCCGGGAAAGGGGCGCAGGCAGCGGATGCCCAGTACTCCGACGCGTAACCGCTCCGTCTTGCGCAGATGCTCGGCGACCACCTGGGCCGTCTCGACCGCGGCGCCCTGGGCAAGCAGGAGAATTCGGGCTCCCTCGACGCGGAAGGCGGACACCGGTTCGTACTGCCTTCCCGTCTCGTGGCGATAATCGGCGACGGCTTGCTCCAGGCTGGAACGAACCTGGTTGTCGAAGTAGGTGTCGGAAGCCGCCGCTCCCAGACCCCAAATCGCGGGAGTCTGCAGGGCTCCAAGGAGTACCGGGTGGTCCGGGTCGTGCCAGCGCGGAACCCGGCGGCGCCGGTCGCCGAGCAGAAGCCGCTGGGCCGCGGTGGGCGCGGGAATCGAATCACCCGGCCTGCCAAGAAAGCGGGAGACCAGCTCGGCGGGGGGAAGCCGAACCTCTTGCATGGCAAGGGCTGTCTGATCCCCGTCCATGATGACGAGTGCCGGTGTCAGTGTTTCCTCGGCGACCCGGCGGGCGATCATGGTGAGATCCACCGCTTCCTGAACGTTGGCCGCGAACAGCAGAAAGGCACCGGAATCGGCCGCCAGATGGCAGGCCTCATGACCGCTGCCTGTTGCCACGGCATGTCCGGCAAGGGCACGGTTGACGAGGTGAATCACGAGCGGCAACCGGCGGCCGGCGGCGATGCCGAGCAGGTCCAGGGCCGTGGCCAAGTCAGGGGAGGAGAGAAAGGCGGTGGCACGGGTCCCGCCCATCGACAGACCGAGCGCCGTGGCCATGGCCCCCCGGGGACCCTCCGTTACCTGGCTGCCCAGTGCTCCGCCCAGAAGGTTGCCGCCGTGACGGCGCTGCTCGGTACGCCAGGCCAGGTCTGCCGTTGCTGCGGGAAAGGTTGCCCCGAGTCCCGCAGACTCGCCGATGGCCGCCTCCGTTACCGCCACCGCGGTGTTGCCGTCGAGGGCAGTCAGCTCGCCGGCATAGGGACCGGTTGCGCGGGTAGGCGCACCGAGGAGGCGGCGTAAAAGCCGCAAGGCGCTGTTGGCGAAGCTGGGCATGAGAAGAAGGCGTTAGACGTCAGGTCTCGAATACAAAGCAGCAAGCACCGGATCTTTCGAATCGGTAGGGTACCGATACGTAGCCGGGCGCGCCGCATGGTTTAGGCATATGCATCGGAATTCAGGCTTACCTGGACTGGTCCTTGAATTGTTTGCCGTCTATCCAGCGGATTGCTCCGGTTGGGCAGCGGTGCACCGCCCGCGGCAGCGCCGGACCACCCCCGGAGTAGTCGACCAGGGGCAGATTGTCCTCCATGCGGATCAACCCGGGCGCCGCATCGGCTACGCAGCGTCCGCAGGCGTCGCAGGCGACGGTGCAGAGACCAAGGGCCAAGTCGCCGGCCAATGGCGACTTGCACTGGACGAACAGATGCTGATTCAGCGGCACCAGCTCGAAGAGGTCTCGCGGGCAGGCATCGACGCAATCGCCGCAGGCCGTGCACTTGTCCGGTTCCGCAACGGGCAGACCGTTGTCGTTGATGGCGATGGCGTCGAAGGTACAAGCGACTTGGCAATCTCCCAGCCCCAGACAGCCCCAGGAGCAGCCCTTGCCGCCGCCGGAGACGACGGCTGCGGCACTGCAGCTTTCGAAGCCCTGGTATTCGGCGATCTGATAGGCCTGGCCCTGACCGCCTGCACAGTGCAGCCGGGCCACGCGTTTCTCCTGTTCGCCCGGGTCCACCTCCAGCAGCTCGGCGACGGCATCGATCGTGTCGACGCTCGCCACGGTGCAGCGACTCGGCGACTCCTCGCGCAGGACGAGCTTCTCGGCAAAGGCGTGGCAGCCGGGCTGGCCGCAGGCGCCGCAGTTGGAGCCGGGCAACAGGTCCAAGGTACCCTCGATCCGTGGGTCTTCCTGGACCTTCAGAAAACGGTAGGCGACCGCCAGGATGACCGCAAAGAAAAATCCCAACCCGGCCATGATAGCCGGTGCAACCAGATAGCTGTTCATCGCTATTGATTGAAGGGCACGGCTCGCTCGATCAGCTCCCCGAGCCCCGGCTCGTCGGGGTCCCAAGGCTTGCCCGGGTGGATGCAGTTGGCAGGACAGAGCTCGGCGGCCTCCACGATCTGTGCGTAGGTGCCGGCGCCGAGGTCCCCGAGCAGGGCCTGCTTGTCCTCGTTGTAGACGAAGAGCAATGGGTTGAGATTGGTGCAATCGTTGCAGCTGGTACACAAGGTCGTATCGATCCAGGGCTCGTCGAAGCTCAGGGATGGCTCGGGCTCGATCGCCGCCGCGACCTTCGCCATGTCGTCCACAGGGCGTGGCGGTTCCTCTGCGACCGGTCGGGGGATGGGCTCGGGCGCCGGAGCGCTTGCGCCGGCACCGCCGGTCAGGTCCATCCCCAGCAGCACGTCCGTCAGCCGTTGCATGGCCTCACGAGCCGCCGATTCTCGTACCTTCTCCAGCTCCACGGCGTGCTCGGCCTGCAGGCGCCCGTGCTCTACCGCAGCCTGTTGCCGCTCTTCGGTTCGGGTTCTCTCGATCGCCATCTCCACATATCGATTGCGTACCCCCGCCAGCTCCTGCAGCGAGCGCCAGAAGTTTAACCGGTCTCGGCAGGCAAGTATCAGCTCCCGCGAGATCACGAGTCGGTGAAGAAGGTTGTTGCCGTCGACCGCCCAGATGAAGGGTAACAGCCGATCGGCCTCCTCTTGCGGCCGCGCCAGATAGTCGGACACCGGAACCAGCGCCGTCGAGTCGCACCCGGGCGGGATTATTCGGAAGTGATCGCGAAGTCGTTCGATCAGAAGGCAGTAGTCGGCGAAGGTGAATGCCTGCTCTGTCTCGATCAGGTTGGCGTTTTCGTCCCGGTAACGGAAGGGGTGCACCGGCCAGTCGCGGGTTTCCTCCGGATTCTCGCTGAAGTCCATGCGCGCTGCGGCAAAGTCACCGGCCGCCGGATTGATGCGAAAAAACGGGTGGGCGCGTCCCTCGATACCAGCGCCGGCCACCAGCCAGGCGTTGAGGCGAACCAGTCGGCTCTCGGGGCGCAGGCCGGTTGTGATGAGGTTCAAGCTCGTATGGGTGGCATCCAGGGCGGCCAGGAAACAGCGCATCAGATGATGGTGGCGGGCGGCGGACGACTGGGTAACCACGGCCTGCCGGTGGCTGATTCCGAGATAGCCGAGCTCCGTGCGGAAGGCCTGAAATGGATTCTCGTCCGGCTGTGCGCCCGGGTTGTTGTGGGCTTGGATGCGAACCATGATCTGCACCGGGCGGCCCGAGCTCAGCAGCCGTGAGAAGGAGTGAAGCCCCCTACCGGCGACCCGATCCGCATCGTCCAGGGCGATGACGCTGGGTACGAGCAGAAGCTCTTCCTGGGAGAATGCCTCCCAGTGGAAGTTGTCGAACCAGGGGTCGTGGATCGCCGGATCGTATATGCCCTGGATCTCGAGCTGGGCGATGCGCACCGCGGCAAAGATACCGGCGAGCTTTTCGGCCTCGTGGTCGAACAGCACGGTGGCTCGGGCACAAGGGTCATCGTCCGTTACGTCCTTGGTGTCATAGCTTTCAGACAGCCAATGGCCGGCGACGCTGCCCAGATGGACGAAACGGACCAACACAGGGTCCGGGTGCCACGCAACCAGGATTTCAAGCACACGCTCGATGCGCTCGCGCCTTTCGGCGGGCATTTGTTGCGTACCCTTCGAGTGGTCCATCACCGCCGAAAGGGCAGCGGGATTGAAGCGCTCGCCCTCGGGCCCGACGCTGTCGCGGGCCTGCCGAGGCTCGATGGCCTCGTCCGATTTACCCCACTCGACGTCGATCAGCGATCGCAGGCCGCGGATGCATTCGTCCACCTGGACCTGGAATCGGGTCAAGCGCGGAATTACCCGGCTGCGAACGGCGTGGATCAGCAGGTGCAAGGCCGGGTAGCGACCGTAGCCCATGATCTGTCCGTCGCCGGCGGCGGCCTGAAGCTGATCGAGATCCTCCTGCAGGCGATCGCGGTTCGCCGGGTCCAGGTCCAGGTGGCGTTGCAGATCCACTCCGGCACCACGCAGCACCGGCTTTGCCGGGGCGGGTCCTTCGCGCTGCCGCAAGGTTCCGCGCAGGTGGTACTCGAGCCAGTGCAGGTGGTCCTTTAGTATGCGCGCGGAATCGGGAGCGGGCGCAAATTCCTGTACGACTCGGGCGAACCATTCCGCCAGGGGTTGCTCCAGGTCGTCCGCGTCCTGGTGCCCGTCGCCGGCCCCGGGCGGAAACAGGAACAAAGGATAGTCGTATCGCAGCTTGGATGTATCTCGGAAGGGGTCGAGCAGGGCTGGGAGTGCGTCGTCGGGCGCGGCCTCGAGCTGATCCTTTGCCGCCGGGGCACCGAGATGGAAGTGACGCAGGGTGAACATCAGCTCCCGCGTCGCCTTGGCGTCCTTCACCGCCGTCGGGAGAGTCGGGATGTTTTCGGGTCCGGGCCCGGGGATCTGGGTTCGCTGCTCCGTGGTGGAGCCTGGATTGATCGACATGGCGCTCAGATCGTGCTTCGGTCCAAAACTGCTTCGAAGCGTTCGAGCCTCTCCTGGGGCGTCATCTCGGAGCCCTGGCTCGACAGGTCCTCATAGCAGGGGGCGACCGGATTGTGATAGATCAGTCCCACGGGAATCTTCGACTGGTCTGTGGCGAGTTGAAAGGCTCGTGTCAAGTCGCTGGGATCGTGCTCGGTGCGTTGAGGAAACTGACGCTGCACGCTCGGATCGACCGGTATGCCTTTCTCGTGCTCCAGAAGCAGGAACCTGGAAGGGTCGGCCTGAAGCTCCTTGGAGACCTTCTCGGCATACACGGGACAGCGTTGAATGATACGCACAAAGCCCGTTCCGCGATGCTGGTAGGCGGCCTTGAGGGTCTCGTACAGCAGGGGCGGGTTCCAGTCCACGACCTGAGCCACGAAGGATACATTGGTGATTCCCAGGGTGACGGTCAGGGGGTTGTGTGGGTTGATGATGGCGCCGAAGGGGTGGGTGCTGGTTTTGAGCCCGATGGGGCTGGTGGGCGAGGTCTGGGCCTTGGTCAGGCCATAGATGGCATTGTCGAACACCATCAGTGTCATGTTCATGTTGTAGCGCAGGGCGTGAATCCAGTGGGCGGTTCCAATGGAGAAGCAGTCGCCGTCGCCGGTGGCGACCCATACGTCGAGATCCGGCCTCCGAGACTTGATGCCGCAGGCCAGGGGCAGGGCGCGACCGTGCAGCCCGTGAAATCCGTAGGTGCCGAGGTAGTGGGGCATGCGGCTGGAGCAGCCGATGCCGGACACACACACCGACAGCTCCGGCTTCTGTTGCTCGTCGCGCAGCACCCGCTGAGCGGCGGTAAGTACGCCGTGGTCCCCGCAACCGGGACACCAGCGTGCCTCGCCGCCGGCGTAGTCGCCGATCGTGAAGTAGCGTTCGAAGACTTCGAGCGACCAGTCTGCTTTGAGTCCGAGCATCAGGCTTCTCCTCCCTCGTCGCCGGGTTTGTTCCCGGATTTGTTCGAGGCCGCCAGGTGTTTGAGAATCACGTTGTGGATCATTCCCGGTTGCAGTGGGTGGCCGTAGACCACCGACCAGCAGTCGATGTCTATCAGGGTTTGAGCCCGCAGCAGCCAGGCGAGCTGGGCATAGCGCCGGGTCTCGTCGGTGATCAGCGGGGCGTGGGGATCGTCGCTGTAGTTGATCTCGATCGTCATGACCTTGCCGAAGCGGACAAAGATCGCCTTGAGGCCCGGCTCCAAGGGGGAGAGGAAGCGCAGGTGCAGGGAAGAGACCTTGTGTCCCTGGGCGCGAGCCCGGTCTACCGCCTCCTCGATGGCGCCCATGGTGGAGCCCCAACCGACCAGCAATAGGTCGCCTTCCGCGTCGCCGTGCACGGTCGGTGGCTTCAGGGTGCTCGCCAGCGCCGCCAGCTTGCGGCTGCGCATGTTGCAGCCCAGCTGATTGGAATCCGAGTCGTAGGCCACCTTGCTGAAGTCGGTGTGGGCCAGCCCGGTGAGTATGTACTGACCGCCCGGCATGCCGGGGATGGGGCGCGGGGAGAGTCCGGTTTCCGGGTCCCAGTCGTACGGCGGCACGGATTGGTCCCATTCCGACTGATCGATGGGTGGCGCAAGCCAGTCGGGTGTCGGCTGGGGACGCGGGTAGGGTTGTACGCCGGTGGCCAGGTTGGAGTCGCTCAGCAGGATCACGGGGGTGCGGAAGGCCTCCGCCAGCCGCCTGGCCATGATCACGAAGTGCAAGCACTCCTGGATAGTGGCAGCGGCGATGATAACCTTTGGCGCGTCCCCGGGCTCCCCGAACAGGGCGGCCAGCAGATCTCCCTGCTCGACTTTCGTGGGTAGGCCGGTGGACGGACCGCCGCGCTGCACCACGGCCAGCACCAGTGGGATCTCTGCCATGACCGCGAGCGCGATCATCTCGGTTTTGAGTGCGAGCCCGGGCCCGGAGGTGATGGTACAGGCCGTCTTGCCGGCAAACGAGGACCCGATGGCAAAGCCGATAGCGGCGATCTCGTCCTCGGCTTGGTGCACGAAGCCTCCGACCTCGTGAAAGACGTCGGCCAGGTAGTGAGAGGCGGAAGTGGCAGGGGTGATGGGATACATGGATACCAGTTCCATGCCCGAGGCCATGACGCCGAGGCCGAGGGCCTGATTGCCGTTGGTCACGATAAAGCGCTTACCTTCGGTCTCCTCCTGGGGGCGGGGTAAAACCTCGTATCGTGCATCCAGGTGCTCGGCGGCGAATGCCAGGCCTGCGTCGAACAATCGATGGTTCAGCGCGATGATATCCGCGTCCTTGCGCTTGAAGGTGGTTGCTATCTCGTCCTTGGCCTTCTGGATGTCCCGCGAATAGATGTGGCAGAGCATACCCAACACGAACATGTTCTTGCCACGACGGGGGTTGGACATGATCTCGAGGCAGGCCTTTTCGATCGGCAGCTCGTGGACGATGAGCCCGTTCTCCCGAAACTCCATAACGGCCTTCGCATACTGGGTGCGGATCTCGGGGACCGGGTCGTCACGCCATTTGTCCTCGAGCAGGACGACCGTGCCTTTTTTATAGGCCCCGTTTGCGATACGCGAGTAGAGAACCTGCTCGTTGAAGGCGACCACGGTGTCGGCCTCGTCGCCCATGTTGGTGACATAGTGAGACGCGAGCCGGATTCGGATGCCGCTGGCACCGGCCGGGGAGCGTGCCGGCGGTTGGATCTCGGCGGGAATGATCTCCACGGTCCAGACGCCGTTGCCCATCCGGGCGCAGACGGTGCCGAAGGTCTGTCCCGCCTTCTGCGCCCCTTCTCCGGAATCGCTGACGATCTCGACAATGTGCTCGCGGATGCGTTGTACGTCGGATGGCGTATCGGGGTCCGTTCTTGCCTCTTCCTTTCCGTCTCGTGGGCGTGTCGAATCTGTGCTCATATAAGCTACTCAGTTTCCGGTTTGTCCGGACGTCGCTTCGAGGATCGCTGAGCGAGGCCCTCGGAATCAAGGCGGCCAAGTTTCGGCGGACAACCGACTTTGCCTGTGACACAGGGCACCGTCGAGTCAACGTCGTCGTTGGTGTTGACAGCGTGCCGCCGCGAAAAAACGCGAAGATCGCACCGTCCGAGGGCAAGGTCGCCCTGGGCTGGTGCCCGTTGCTGCGCAAGGGTATCCGATAAGCCGGAAAATATCTTGTCGAGGGCTTCGGTCTCGGAGGAAAACGCGCAACAGGTCTTATCACAAAAAAACGAGTCGCTCTAGCCCGTCGTGCCCGGCTGCCAAAGGTCCGCAGCGGTAACCCGCGACGGCTTGATCGTCCCGTGGTTGCCGGTCCTCGTCGCGTCGTCACGGCCTACAACAAACCCGGTTTTAGCAAGAACTGGACCGGATGTGTGAGCAATGCCCTCGTGCTCATGGGCAGGCAATGCTTGGTCTTTCTTCTATTGTTGGTATGGATCCTCGGCGATCCGCGGTGGGCTCGCCGGCAGCTTCGTCTGCGCTTCGAATCGTCGAGCTCGACCGACGGAAAAATGGGCGTCCAGAGAGCAGGGGGTAACATATATTAACTTGGACAAATATATGGACTGGGATATATTGCGCCAGGTGAATATAAATCCGAACGAACTGTTTTCAGCACTTGCGAACGACACACGCCTTCGCTGCCTGATGTTGCTCATGCAGCACCACGAGCTCTGTGTCTGCGAGCTGACCTATGCCATCGGTGCAGCTCAGCCGCACATTTCCCGACACCTGGCCCAGCTTCGCGAGCTGGGACTGGTGTCGGACCGGCGCGAGGGCTTATGGATCCACTACCGCATCCATTCGCAGCTGCCTGACTGGGTGAATGCCGTCCTGCAGGCGACGGCCGCGGGAGTGGGACACCGAAGCCCTTTCGTCAAGGACGAGCGGACCTTGTCCGCGATGCCCAACCGCCCTGGTGCGCCACGGTGCGCGTAAGTTACAGGAGATCTCCATGACGACCCAGCCACTGATCGTTCTGGTCCTCTGTACCGGCAACTCTTGCCGCTCCCAGATGGCCGAAGTCATTCTCAACCACGATCTGGCCGGCCAGGTCCGCGCGCTCTCCGCCGGCGTCCGGCCCCAGCCCAAGGTGGCGGACAATGCCGTCGCTGCTCTGCAGCAGGGCGGTCTGTCTACCCAGGGGCTCTATCCGAAGGATGTCGACGCCGTCATCGACGAGCCGATCGATCTGGTGGTGACCGTGTGCGACAACGCCAGGGAGAGCTGCCCCATCTTTCCCCGCCCGGTCTCGCAGATCCATCTGCCTTTCCACGACCCGCATGGGGAGCCTTTGGAGTCTTTCATCCAGATCCGTGACGACATCCGCGCCCGGCTGGTGCCGGCCGTGGTCGAGGCCCTTGGTCTCAAGCGATCCGCGCCAGTGTAGCGCCATGTCCGTGCAATGCGAGGTCTCCGTCAAACAGGCTGCCGGGGCGCCCATGAGTCCCTTCGAGCGCTGGTTGACTCTGTGGGTGGCACTGTGCATCTTGATGGGCATCGGGCTTGGTCAATGGTTTCCCGCACCGTTCCGTTTCCTGGGCCGGCTCGAAGTCGCGCGGGTCAACATCCCGGTGGGACTGCTCATCTGGGTGATGATCATTCCCATGCTGATGAAGATCGATTTCGGCGCCCTGCATCAGGTGCGGGCGCACTGGAAGGGTATCGGCGTCACCCTCTTCGTCAACTGGGCGGTCAAGCCCTTCACCATGGCGCTGTTGGCGTGGCTCCTCATCCGCGGTCTCTTTGCGCCCCTTCTGCCGGCGGAGCAGCTCGACAGCTACGTGGCCGGACTCATTCTGCTGGCCGCCGCGCCTTGCACGGCCATGGTCTTTGTCTGGAGCCGGCTCACAGGCGGCGATCCCTATTTCACCCTGTCGCAGGTCGCGCTCAACGACACCATCATGGTCTTCGCGTTCGCGCCGATCGTCGGGTTGCTGCTCGGACTCTCGTCGATTGTCGTGCCCTGGGACACGCTGCTGACCTCGGTGGTGCTCTACATCGTTTTCCCGGTGATTCTGGCCCAGGCTTGGCGGTGGCATCTACTCAAACAGGGTCGGCAACGCTTGGACACGACACTGGACAGGCTCGGGCATGCCTCGATCCTGGCGTTGCTTGCGACCCTGATTCTGCTGTTTGCTTTTCAGGGCGAAGCGATCCTCGAGCAGCCACTGATCATCCTGCTCCTCGCCGTTCCCATCCTGATACAGGTCTTCTTCAACTCCGCCCTGGCATACTGGCTCAACCGCATCGTGGGTGAGCAGCACAAGGTCGCCTGTCCATCGGCGCTGATCGGGGCCTCGAATTTCTTCGAGCTGGCGGTCGCCGCCGCCATTTCGCTCTATGGTTTCGAGTCGGGGGCGGCCCTGGCAACCGTGGTCGGCGTGCTGATCGAGGTCCCCGTGATGCTGCTGGTCGTGCGGATCGTCAACCGCACCAAGGCCTGGTACGAGCAGGGTCGCAGGGTAGCCGCCCATGTTTGACGCCTTGGCCGACCTGGCCGCGTTCCGGTTCCTGGGGTTGGATCCGGCGTCTCGCCTGGGCGAGGCCGTCCATTTCTTCGTCATGGATGCGACGAAGATCTTCATCCTGCTGATCGTCGTAATCTATGTGATGGGGCTGCTGCGAGCCATGCTGTCTCCGGAACGGGTGCGCGCGTTCGTGCGCGACCGCCCGGACTGGCAGGCGCGCGGGATGGCGGTCACTTTGGGTGCCGTCACGCCTTTCTGCTCCTGCTCGTCGGTGCCGCTCTTCATCGGCTTCGTGGAGGCAGGGATCCCGCTCGGTGTGACCTTCTCCTTCCTGATCGCAAGCCCGATGATCAATGAGGTCGCGGCCGTCATTTTGGTGGGGATCCTGGGGTGGAAGCTGGCCGCGGCGTACGTGGCCGCCGGTCTGCTCGTCGCCTGGATCGGTGGTGTCATCATGCAGGCCTTTCGCCCGGAGCGTTGGGTCGAGGACTACGTTTGGAAGATCCGCGTGGGCGAAGTCGCCTCGATCGAGCGCGACAACTCGATGTCGGCCCGGCACCGCTATGCGGTTGCCGAGGTAAGGGAGATAGTCGGGCGCATCTGGAAGTGGGTGCTGATCGGTATCGGGGTCGGTGCCCTGTTTCACGGATTCATGCCAGAGGGTTGGGTGACCCGGCATCTGGGCGGGGATGCCTGGTATACGGTGCCGGGAGCCGTGCTGCTCGGCGTACCTCTTTACTCGAACGCGACCGGTGTTATCCCTGTCGCCGAGGCCATGCTCACCAAGGGCGTGGCCCTGGGGACCACTCTGGCACTGATGATGAGCGTGGCGGCCTTGTCACTTCCGGAGATGCTGATCCTGCGCAAGGTCGTCCGCTGGCCGGCCCTGGCTCTGTTCGCGAGCGTGCTGGCTGTCGCCTTCACGCTCGTGGGTTGGACCTTTAATCTGATTGCTTAAGGTGATGTGATGAAAAAATTCAAGGTCCTCGGGAGCGGCTGCCGCAACTGCGAGGTCACCGCCAACGCGATCGTCCAGGCGGCCAAGGAGGCCGACGTAGATATCGAGCTCGAGAAGGTGACGGACATGGCCGAGATCCTCGGCTACGGCGTCATGTCGACGCCGGGCGTGGTCCTGGACGACAGGGTGGTGCATGCGGGCGGTATCCCGGGCCCCGATCAGGTGCGGGCGTGGGTGCGCGGATGAAGCGGTGCTACCCAACTGGGCGCAGGCCGCTCCTGGCGCTACTCGTTCCCCTGCTCATAAGCGCCGCCGCCCAGACCGTGCCGGCCGAGGACACCCGCCAGCGGGTCGAGCTGCCACCGCCGATGCAAGACCACATGCTCGCGAACATGCGCGACCACTTGCTGGCGCTCGAAGCCATAACCCGGCAACTCGCCGTGGGCGAGTACGAGGCCGCGGCCGAGACGGCGGAGGGTCGCTTGGGCATGAGCGCCATGCAGGCGCATGGCGCGGCGCACATTGCGCCCTTCATGCCCGAGCCGATGCGTGCGATCGGCGTCGCCATGCACCGCGCGGCAAGCCGCTTCGCCGTCACCGCGCGCGACGCCGAAGTGACCGGCGACTTGGGCGCCGCATTCGGTGCCTTGTCGCAGGTGATGCAGCAGTGCGTGGCCTGCCATGAGGGCTTTCGCGTCCGTCGACAATGACCGCTCGGGATCAGTCCTCGTCCTTGGGCGGAACCTCGACGATGAGAACCGGTTTTTGGCATCGGTGAACGACGCGCAGGCAGGTGTCGCCCATCAGGGCGCCTTTGAAGATGCCGTGCCCGTGCTTGGCCATGATCAACAGGTCGTAGTTGCCCTTGTGGGCCTTGGCCAGGATCCGTTCCACCGGGTCGCCGAGGTCGATGGCCACGTCGTAGGTGACATAGGGATGTTCCAGTTTGGACATCGACTCGCGGAACATCTCGTCGACACTGGACTTGATGGCGGTGTCATCACGCTTGCGGTCGATCAGCAACTGCCGCGCCTCGTTCAGGTTGCGGTTCCTGATCTCTTCCCACAGGGGCTCGCTGATGTAGCCCACCAGGTATTTCTCGAAGTCGTGGGCCTCTACCACGTGAAAAACCGTGAGCTCCGCACCGTACTTGTGGGCGAGGCTCGCCGCGTAAGGGAAGGCCATGCGGCCGCTGTCGGACAGATCGGTGATATAGAGGATCTTCTCGAATCCGATCTTCGGCAGCTCGCTGTTGATCGTCATACTTGTCGCCCTGTGGTTTCTTGATTTTCGAGTATCAGGCCACGGCGGGCTTTCTCTCGAATCGCTTCAGCCAGATACCGCTGAGCAGCCAGGAGTAGGCCCAGGTTCCAAAGATGATCAGGACGAAGGCAATGACGATGTCCATGGCGCTGCCGTCCAGGGAGAAGGCCGGTACATATCCGAACAGGAATGGGCCGAGGTACAAAAACTTGGCGAACTTAAAGGCGGTGAAGGCTGTTTTCCACATGTTGGCTCCGGCGATGGTCGCCCCGGCGAAGGCGGCGATGCACACGGGTGGCGTGATGTTCGAGTCCTGGGACAGCCAGTAGACGATCATGTGGGCCGCGATAGGGTTGACACCCAGCTCGGTCAGGGCCGGGACCGCGACCACGGCCGTTATGAGGTAGGCGGCGGTCACGGGAACGCCCATGCCGAGGACCAGGGAGGCCAGGGCGACGAGCAGAATGGTCAGCCACAGCCTGCCGTCGGCGAGCTCGATGACAATGTCGGCGAAGGTGAGCACCAGGCCGCTGTAGGTGAGCACGCCGATGATGATTCCGATCACGCCGACGGTGGCGCCGATCTTGAGGCTGGATATGGTGCCCTGGCGCGAGGCAACAACGAATCTGTGCATCTCCGTCTTGATATCGGCACCTCGCGAACGCCGCCAAAAGAGCAGGATCACAGCAAAAATCAGGCCGTAGATGAGGGGCAGGTTAGCGGCGAGTGCTTCCTGAAAGTCTTCCAGGTTTGCTTCGCCGATCATGGGCGAGAGGATCGCGGTGATCCATCGGGCGGGCGCGCTGAGCAGCGCATTGAACGAGGTTCCGGCGCTCGGCCCCATCGCCCAGCTCATTCCCGCAGCCAGCCAGCCGATGGCGAGCACGAAGAGCATCATATAGGACAGGGTCAGGTCGATTTTGGTCTCCATCAGCTTGTGGCTGACGAGGATACAGGTGGCAAGTCCCAGGATCGCCGAATAACCGGGCGAATAGCCGGTGAGCATGAAGATGGTGATCACCACCAGCGGCATGATGAAGATCCACTCTTTCCTGAAGATATCCGAGGCCTTGGTTTCGGACTTCTCGCCGCGGATATCGAACCGCTTGGCCTCGTAATGGACCATCATGAACACGCTGAAGAAGTACATGAGGGCCGGAAAGATGGCCACCAGCATGATCTGGGAATAGGGGACGCCGGTGAGCTCGGCCATGATGAAGCCGCCGGCGCCCATGATGGGGGGCATGAACATGCCGCCGATGGAGGCGGCCGGCTCGATACCGCCGGCGACGTGGGGCTTGAAGCCGGCCTTCTTCATCATGGGGATGGTGAAGGCGCCGGTGGACACGGTGTTGGCGATGGCGCTGCCGGAGATGGAGCCGAACAGCCCGCTGGCGATAACCGACACCTTTGCCGGGCCGCCGATCTTGTCACCGACCGCCGCGAGTGGGAAGTCGATAAAGAAGCGTTGGGCGCCGCTGGCCTCGAGGAAGGCACCGAATATCACGAATAGGATGATGTAGGTGGCCAGCACGTTGGCCATGATCCCGAACACGCCGTCGCTCTTGTAGAAGATGCTGGTGCACAGGTCGGGGAAGGTGTCGCCGGCATGGGAGATCAGCTCCGGGGCATACTCCCCGTAGACCCCGTAGAGGAGCATGATGGCGCCTACGACGACGAAGACGCTGCCGACGACCCGGCGAGCGAGCTCGATGCCGATCAAAACGCCCACCATGGCGATCCATTTGTCCAACTCGGTCTCGGCCCCGGCGCGATAGGCGATGACCTCGAAATTTGCGATCCAGTAGGTGATGGTGACGACAGAGGCGGCGATCAGCAGGTAATCCACCACCCGGCCGAGCTTCCCCGGAGTCTGGTAGATCATGAACACCAGGATGTAAGTGATGAGAACGTAGATGCCGCGGTGGTACTCCGTGGACGCGGGCTCCAGTACCGCCGAGTAGGAGTAGAAAAGGACCAGAAACAACGCCAGGACGTCGAATATTATTTGTTCAATCTTGTTGAGTTTTTCGAACACGCTCCTCCTCCTCGTCACGCCGCCGTCGCGAAGTAACGCGAATGCTCCAGACAGACTCGCGGTACAGGGTTGTGCGACAAGCTCGGTGCCAACGGCGGGACCTTTCGGTCCCGCCATGCGGTGCTTGGCTGGAAGATCAGAGAATCCCTTTCTCTTTCCAGAACTTCTCGGCACCCGGGTGCATGGGCGTGACGATGCCGTTGGCGCCGGTTTCGACCGCCATTTCCTTGAAGGTCTTCTTCTGACCGCGCATGTACGCTAGCCCTTCCTCCGTGTAGATCTTGGAGAGCAGGTCGTAGACCACCTCGTCAGGGACCTTGCTGTTGGCGACCCAGAGGGCGGAATCCTGGAAGGAGGGTACCGGCTCATCGACGCCCTTGTAGGTACCCGCTGGGATTTCGAGCTTGGTGAAGTAGGGATACTTGTCGTAGAAGCCGCTCTCGGTCGCGTCCTTGCCCAGGTCGACCAGCTCGATATCGTTGGTCTGAGCGGCCATGATGACGGCGCCGCTGGGAAAGGCGGTGAACAACCAGAAGGCGTCGAGCTGGTTGTTGCCGAAGGCGTTGGCGGCGTCGTTATAGCCCATGGCGTTGCGCTCGATCTTGTCCCAGACGCCCATGTGGGTGAAGAAGAGCTCGCAGTTTGCGAAGGCACCGGATCCGGCGTTGCCGACGCCGACTTTCTTTCCATCCAGGTCCTTGGTGCTTTTGATACCCGAGTCCTTACGTGCCACCAGCTGCGCCGGTGCGCCGTAGAGGTAGGCGACGGCAAGCACGTCTTCGTACTTCTTGGTGTCGTTCTTCAGCTTTCCCTCACGGCCGAGATAGACGTGCCCGGAGTAGACAACGCCGAACTGCATCTTGCCTTGGTTGACCTTACGCAGGTTTTCGACAGAGCCGGCGGAGGACTGAGCCTTGACCTTGTAGTCTTTCGATTTCTTGACAGGCCCGTAGGTTTGGATGGAGTTGGCGACGACCTGGAAGGTGCCGCCGGCAGGACCGCCGCCGAACACGATGCGCTTGGCGGCGAGGCTGACCGAGGGGATTGCGAGCGCGCAGCTCAGAAGTGCTGCAGTCGCGATAAGAACGGATCTGCGGTTCATTTTCACTTGGAATCCTCCTACATGGTGAGTCTTATTAGGTAGCAATCAATCGACCATTCTTACGTTCAACATCTTGTTTTTGTTAACGAGCGGTGAGCGAGAACGGTATCTGAGGATAGCAACCGTCGCGCCAAGTGGGGACGATAGTCTCGTTACAGAATAGCAGACAAAGAGTTAGTCAACCGTGCAGCAGGGAACCGGCGAAATTCGATGAGCGGAATCGCGCCAAATTCTGTTCGCGTGGTCGACGGGAATTCCGCCGATCGGGATGACTGCGAGCGAGCTCCGCTTAATATTCCGGAACGCGTTGCATCCGTCTGAAGCTGGGGCTCTTTCCTCGATCTGTCAGTATGAGATCCGGTTTTCACCCTTCCCGGTCCATCGAGTCTTCTTGTTCGGGATAGGGCACTGCGACCTGTCGATGCCGAAAACAGTCCAAAGTGTGATCATTCACCATTGCCGCTGCTGACGCCGGAATATCAGGGTGACGTCGCCACCTTTACCCGCCGTTATTTTCAAGCCCTGTGCTCGCGCCTCGCCCTGCCCTTCGTTCTGTTGTTCGACAATTACGAACGGCTGCCATGGCCGACCAAATGACGGGGGGGGAGGGGGCGAAGGCACTGCTCGATGCCCTGGTGCGACGCCACTTCTTTCCCGTTCGCAAGGAAACCGCCGAACTCGGCTACCAATATCATGACCTGTTCCGTGCGTTTCTATTGAAGCTCGGCTGCGAGAGCTTCAGCGCCGGGCGGCGCGAGCAAGAGCAGCGCCGGGCGGCGACCATTCTCGAAGCTGCCGGCTAGACCGGCGCGGCAGTGGGTCTGTGGCAGGCGCTGGGCGACTGGGAGCATCTCGGCGGGCTGGTGAGCCATAGCGCGCCCCGACATCGATCGCGCGTTACGGGATTCCGCTTTCGTAGGGCGGATGCCCGCGCGGCTATCCGCTATCGTGCCATCCACCAGAACGCCGACACGCCCCGGTTGAGGTCCGCGCGTGGATCGGACGAGGCGCCTCCCGGCCAATTGACGGAATCTCCTATCGGAGCTCCGCCCTACGCGGGCTGTCTGTTCCGAAATTGAGCCTGGCGCCTGACTTATTCCGTTCTGCGCTATGCAGCTTCGGTCTATGCAGCGTCGGTCTCCACTTCGCCCGGGAGTCGACTGAGAATCAGCTTCCTGAGCTCGACCTTGGCGCTCGCATTGTCAATATCGATGCCGGCTAGATTGCCCGCGGCGTCGTAATCGAGCACCACGCCCTCTGATATCTCCAGGCTATCGACACTGGGCTGCTCCGACAGGTCGATGTAGAGCGAATCGGTGTCGGGATAGTAGTTCAACCTCATGGCCGAAAGCCTCTGTCAGGGAACGCGTTGTGGATCCTCGTCTTGTCGGCGAGCGTGACCACTCGCAAAAAACGCCCGCCAAGCTCAGGGATCGGCGCCCAGAATCGATACCGATTGCCTTCTTGCGGCTCCCACCGAACCGGGTTCTCGACAACGAAGATGCACCACTCCTTCTTCAGGTAAGGCCGCTTGCGCAGAACTTCCCGTTCAAAGTACTCGTGAAACGGAAGTCCGGCATTCCCCGACGATACTCCAGCGACTGCACAATGCAACACTACGGAGGTAAAGGGCTCTGACCCCTGTGCCCCTGCGCTCAGGTGGCGGGTCGGCCTGGTTTTCGGCGATCAGCGACAGGATGCGCGCGCCGGTGTCGTCCTGGTAGACCAGCGGCTGCTGGGCGCCGAGGCGCTCGAGGTACTCGTAGAGCGGATGGGTACTATCGGCGACCTGCTCGACCAGCTCCCATTGGGTGGCGTCGGGCAACGGCATCCCCGCCAGCTGCTGGAAGGACTCGATGCGCTTAAACGGCAGGCCCAGGTGATAATGGGCCACGGCCAGATTCACCTCGAGGCTCAGATCATAGGTTTCCTGACCCGCCGCGGGTGGCATGTGGGCCACGAACAAGGCGCCGCACGCCCCGCAGCGTAGCTGCTCCAATTCCCGGCCCTGCGTCTGGCCCACGCAGGTCCGGTTCGCCGCCCGGCAGCAGGTCCCGGTGAAACGCTCCGACTCCACGAAGGTTTCCAGCAACACCGGCCGATACCCGTAACGCCCTACCCAGTGCGCCGGCAGCGCCCGTGCAGCCATCGCCAACAGCTTACTGGCCAATGAGGCGACGCGAATCCAGGGCGGAATCAAAAAACGGGCATTATTGACAATCCCGTGCAGGTTGCGGTGGCGCTGCTCACGACTCCAGCCGATCCACTCATCACGCGGCCCGCTCTTCCAGGCCGCCGCCCCGAAACCGAGCAGACCCACCACGCGCTCCCCGGCGTAGGCGAAGTAACGCAGCTGCGCCCCGGGCAGCGGCCTGTAACCCAAATAGTGGTAGCGATCGATGTATTCATTCCACAGCGCGCTGGCGCTTCGTCCTACCACCTCCAGGCGCAGATCCTCGAGCTCGTGCACTGCCGCCTCCAGCAGCGCACCGGGCTCTGCCTGCGCCGTGCGCCGCCGGATGGTGCTAGACTCCCCCATCGAGGGCTGACGGGAAACGGGCTCCAAGCGGGTCATCCGCGGCGGCGCCTTCAACAACGACGCCGACAACTGCCGCTCCGCCTACCGCAACAACAACCTCGGCTTCCGCCTCTCGAGTACATGCCATTCGCCCGATGGACGGCGTCCGGTAGCGCAAGCGAAGGCCGTCGGGGGCTTCTTGCTCGCGCTGGGCGGATGCCCTGCCGATAGTGCGTGACGGCGCACGCTCGAGGGACGGGAAATCCAACCGCCCAAGGGACGGTTCAGAAACAACCTGAACCGGTAGGTTGGGCCGAGGTACGAGGCCCAACAAAGATTGTTCAGTAACCCATTGATTGTTTGGCCTCCTCCGTCGGCCCAACCTTCATAGCTCATGAGGCGAATCCGACGATGCCCGATATGTCGCAACGGCCGTAGCCTGAATGGAGCGCAGCGCAATCCAGGGTTGTTGTGATTGGTTTCCCGGATTCCGCTGCGCTTCAACCGGGCTACATCACTCAGGAACCAGGGATCATGCTCCAGATCTACCACAGCAATCGGATGGAGGCATTGGTCGAGGAGCTGACACGCGTTACGGCGACACCGCTTGCCGATCCCTTTCGGCCCGAGACCATTGTGCTTCAGAACCAGGGAATGGCCCGGTGGGTCGCCCAGCAGTTGGCGCTGCGCAACGGCATCAGCGCTCGCCTGGAGTTTCCGCTGCCCGCGAGCTTTCTTTGGCAGGTGCTCGAGGCCTGGCTGCCTGATGCGCCGGACGCGACTCTGTTCGGCAAGGGCACCCTGCTGTGGCGGATCTGCAGGCACCTGCCGGATCTGCTCGGCCAGTCGGCCTTCGTAAGCCTTGATCGCTACCTCGCGGACGATAGCTCGGGCTTGAAGCTGTTCCAGCTGGCGGAGCGCATCGCGGACCTGTTCGATCAGTACCTGGTGTTCCGGCCCGACTTGGTACTGCGCTGGGAACAGGGGGCCGGAGAGCACTGGCAGGCTCTTCTGTGGCGCGCCCTGTGCGCCGACAACGGCCATGCCCATCGGGCGCGGCTGCTCGTCGAGCTCGAGTCGGCGATGAAGCGCGGCGGACCCGGCTCCGGCGCGCTGCCGGAGCGCGTATGTCTGTTCGGCCTGAGCGCCTTGGCGCCCGTCTATGTTCGGATTCTCGGCGCCTTGGCGAGCCACATGCCGGTGCACATTTTCTTTCTCAACCCCTGCCGTGAGTATTGGTCAGACCTGGTGGACGAGCGTGGACAGGAGCGTCGGCGGGCGCGGGCGCAACGCGCCGGGCTGCCGGATCCGACCGGACTGTTGGATCTGGGCAACCCGCTTCTGGCGTCCCTCGGCCACGCCGGTCAGGTATTTCTCGATCAGCTCCTGGAGCTCGGAGGCGAGGACCTGGATCGTTTCGTGCCCCCGTGCGGTGACAAGCTTCTGCAGCTGGTACAGCGGGATCTGCTGGAGCTGATCGACCCCTGCGAGGCGGACGGGGCGACAGTCGTTTCGCGTGACGACTGCTCGATCCAACTGCACAGCACTCACGGGCCCCTGCGCGAGATTCAGGTCCTGCACGACCGCCTGCTGGATCTGTTCGATCGGCTCGAAGGCCTGGAGCCACGGGATATCATCGTCATGGCCCCGGACATCGACCGCTACGCACCCTACGTGGAAGCCGTGTTCGGTGCGGCGGAGGCGTCCATGCGCATTCCGTGGTCCATTGCGGATCGACGGGTAGCTGCCGAGCAGCCGGTGCTGGAGGCCGTGAAGCGCTTGTTGGAATTGCCGCGTAGCCGCTTCGAAGCCAGCGAGCTTTTGTCGCTGATGGAGGTCGCGGCGGTACGCCGACGATTCGGGCTCGACGACGAGGGCCTGGAGCGTATTCGCACCTGGGTGCGGGAGAGCGGGGTGCGCTGGGGCGAGGACGGAGCGATGCGGGCCGATTTTGGGCTTCCCGTCGAGGGTGCCAACAGCTGGGCCTTCGGCCTCGACCGCTTGTTTCTCGGCTACGTCCTGCCTCCCGACCCGGACGCCGACCCCTACGCGGGCGTGCTGCCGTACCAGGACGTCGAAGGCAACGAGGTCGTTTATCTGGGTACTCTTCAGACCTTCATCGAGGCTATTGGTACATGGCGTAAGCGCCTTGCCTCGCCCCGTAGCCTCGCCGATTGGCGCTCGACGGTCGCCGAGCTGGAGACGGCGTTCTTCGCATTCGATGACGACGAGGAGGCCCTGGTGCAGCGCGTGCGGGACGGTCTCGACGAGCTGATTTTGCAGGCAGCGGCCGCGGGCTTCGATCGGCCCCTGTCGCTGGAGTCGCTGCGCGCGCTGCTCCGCGATCTGCTCGAGAGCAGCAGTGGTGCTCAGCGCTTTCTGACCGGTCGGGTCACCTTCTGCAACATGGTTCCCATGCGCAGCATCCCCTTCCGCGTGCTGTGCCTAATCGGAATGAACGGGACCGATTTTCCACGCATCCAGCGGCCCTTGTCCTTCGACCTGATGGCGCAGCACCCGCGGCGGGGCGATCGATCCCGTCGCCGCGACGACCGCTACCTGTTCCTGGAGGCCTTGCTCTCCGCCCGCGAAGTCCTGTATTTGAGCTGGATCGGGAACGACCAGCGGGACAATAGCGTCAAGGTTCCGTCGGTCGTCATCGACGAGCTGACGGACTATCTGCGCCGGGGTTATCGTCTCCGAGACGGCACCGACCTGATCGATCACCTGTTGCTGCGCCACCCGCTGCAGCCATTCAGCTGCAGCTATTTCGACGGCAGTGACAGACGCGTATTCAGCTATGCACGGACCTGGTGGGATGCGGCTCGGACCCGGGCCGACTCACGGATTCCGCCCTTCTTCGATACCGAGCTGGGAGCGCCGGAGGAGGATTTGCGGACGCTGGATGTCGAGGATCTGATCCACTTCCTGCGCAATCCGGCGCGGTATTTCCTGACCCTGCGTTTGGGATTGCGGCTGCCGGAGGAAGCCGAGATCCCGGAGGATAAGGAGCCCTTCGATGCCGACGGCCTGGGGCGCTACCAGCTACGCCAGCTTTTGCTTCAGGGTCTGCTTGGTGGTCGGAACCGGACCTCGATCCTCGCCCGAGCGAGGGGAGAAGGGAGTCTGCCTCACGGCGCGCCGGGCGAGCGCTTGTTCGACGAGCAGCTGGATGAGGCGGTGCCTTACGTACGAAGGTTGGAAGGACGACTTACCGGAGCACTGGAGCCCATCGAGGTGGACCTGCTGCTCGCGGGCTTTCGACTGCAGGGCCAGCTCGGCGAGCTGCGCCCGACCGGGCTTCTCGACTATCGTTTCGGAGTCCTCAAGGCAAAGGATCGTCTACGGGTTTGGGTCCGACACCTGGTGCTGAATCTCCTCGAACCGGATGGGATCGAGCCCCGAAGCACCTACGTCGCAATGGACCAGACATTGACGCTCTTGCCGGTAGAGGACCCGGCGGAGCTGCTGACGGATCTGCTGACACTGCGCTGGAAAGGCTTGAGCAGACCCTTGGCGTTCTTTCCCGAGAGCGCCTTGATTTGGGTGGAGAATGGGTATGGGAGCACCTTCGACCAGGCCCTGTCAGGTGATTACAATCCCGCACCGGAGCTGGAGGATGTCGCTGTTCGCATCGCCTTCCGCGGCCGCGATCCCATCGACGACGCGTTCGAGGATACGGCCGTGCGTATTTTGCAACCAATGCTCGATCACTCGGAAACAGTGAAGGCGGAGAACGACGGGTGATCCTGGATCCGCTGAAGGTACCGTTGCGAGGCCTTGCCCTGATCGAGGCCAGCGCAGGGACGGGCAAGACCTACAGCATCACCACCCTGTATCTGCGTCTCTTGCTGGAACGACAGCTTGAGGTGGACCGGATCCTGGTGGTGACCTTCACCGAGGCCGCCACCGAGGAGCTGCGCGCACGTATCAGAAAGCGCCTGATCCAGGCCCGGGAGTGGCTGCAGGGCGACATCGAGGACCGACGCGACCGGGATCCGACGCTCGCCGACCTGTTGTTGTCTCTACCGGACCGAAACCAGGCTCGGACCTTGCTGGCGGACGCCGTTACCCGCATGGACGAGGCGGCAATCCAGACGATCCACGGCTTTTGTCTGCGCACGCTCCAGGACAATGCCTTCGAGAGCAGCGCTCCCTTCGATGTGGAATTCATCACGGACGAGAGCCGATTGCGCGCCACCGCCGCCGAGGACTTTTGGCGCAGCCGCGTGGCCAGCGCCGCAGCGGAGAAAGCCGCCTGGGTGTGTGCGCAATGGAAGACGCCGGATGCATTGCTGGCGGAGCTGGGCCGCACCCTGGCGATGGACGACCTGCGGCTGTTGCCCGAGGTGGATGAGGCCGGCGTCGAGCATGCACGCCGGGAGCTGGCACAGGTCTTCGAGCGGCTGCGCCTGTTGTGGCGGGATTGCGGTGACGAGATCAAGGCGATCCTCGAGGCCAGTCCTGCCTTGAAGCGCCAGTCCTACAACAAGCGGGTCGTGGCGAGAGCCATCCAGGCCGCCGAGATGCTGACCTCCACATCTGAGCTTCCAGGTGAGCCTCCCCACGGATTCGACAGACTGACGCCCGCTGGATTGGCGAGCGGGACCAAAGACGGTCAGACCCCGCCCGGGCACCCCTTCTTCGACCAGTGCGCACGCTTCACAGACCTGCTGTCCCTCGCCGATGTCCGCGCCAAGGCCCTGTTCCTTGCCTCTGCGCGATCCTTCATCCGCGAGGCGCTGGACAGGCGCAAGAGGGCCGAGGGGCTGATGTACTTCGACGACCTGTTGCAGCGACTCGACCTGGCGCTGGCCGCGGACGCCGGAGAGACCCTCGCCGCCAATCTGCGCGCGCGCTATCCCGTGGCCCTGATCGACGAGTTCCAGGACACGGATCCGCAGCAGTACCGCATCTTTCGTCGCGTCTACGGCGGGCAGCCGGGCCTCGGCCTATTCCTGATCGGGGATCCCAAACAGGCCATCTACGCCTTTCGCGGTGCGGACATCTTCACCTATATGCGGGCGCGGGATGACAGCGACCGGGAGGGTAGCCGGTACAGCCTCGGGACAAACTGGCGTTCGGGGTCGCGGCTAGTCCAGGCCGTCAACTGCCTGTTCGGCACGGCCCGGGAGCCGTTCATCTATGAGCCCTACATTGCTTTCGATCCGGTCGGGCCGAGTCCGACGGCGGATGAGATGCGGCTGTGGATCGACGGTGCCGAGCCCGCACCGCTGCAGGTGTGGATGCTCCAGGTCGACGAGGAGAATCAGACCACGAGGCCGCCCGGCTTTATCCGCAGCGACGCGGCCCTCGGTTACGCGGCCCGGGCCTGCGCCGAATACATCGCCGGCCTGCTGAATCTTGCCGGCGAGGGCAGGGCGACCATCGGGGACAGGGCCTTAGAGCCCGGAGACATCGCCCTGCTGGTTCGCACCCACCGTGAAGGCGATCTGGTCCAGCGGGCCCTGCGGGTTTGCGGCATCAGCAGCGTGAGCCTGAGCGAGGGCAGCGTGTTTGCAACCGAGGACGCCCAGGAGGTCGCTACTCTGTTGGAGGCCCTCGCCGACCTCCACGACGAGGGACGGATGCGGGCAGCGCTAACGACCTGCCTGCTCGGACGTACGGCCTCCGAGCTGGAGCGGCTTGCGACCGACGAGCTCGCCTGGGAAGCACTGTTGGCTCGCTTCCAGTCGTACGCGGAGCGTTGGCGAAATCAGGGCGTCATGGTTGCGATGCAGGAGCTGCTTGCGGCCGAGCGGGTTCCTGCGCGGCTGCTCGGCCGGCCCGACGGCGAGCGGCGCCTGACCAATCTGTTGCAGCTGCTGGAGCTGTTGCAGGTGGCCTCCGGCGAGCACCCGGGACCCGACGGACTCTTGCGCTGGCTGGCCGACCAGCGCGCAGGCGACGAGCGTGACGAAGCACGGCAGCTGCGCCTGGAGAGCGACCAAGGACTCGTCAAGGTGGTGACATTACACAAGAGCAAGGGCCTGGAATATCCGCTGGTTTTCATCCCCTTTCCCTGGAGCTATTTCAAGCAACGCAAGCCCTATCCTCCGGCGTTCTTCCATTCGCCGGAGGACAAGCAGGCCTGCCTGGACCTGGGCTCGGAGGAGGAGGCCCGGCACCGCGTTCTGGAACGCACCGAGCAGCTCGCCGAGCGGCTGCGCCTGTTCTACGTCGGGGTGACGCGGGCCGCCAGACTTTGCGTTTTGTGCTGGGGAAAGGTCCATCGCAGCCAGGACGCCGCGCTGGCCTACCTGCTGCACCGCGATCCGCAAAGCGAGATCCCGGCGAGCCGTATGCAGGAAATGACGGAAAAGGAGATCCGAGATGACCTGGATGCCTTGGCACGGCGGGCTCCAGGAGCCGTCGAGATCCGCGATCTGCCGTTGACCATCGGTGAGCGGTGGATGGGGATCGATTTCGAACGGGATCGGCTCGCGCCCAAGGCATTCGATTCCGTGATCGACGCCAGCTGGCGGGTAGCCAGCTACTCGGCGTTGGTCAGGGGCGATGACTCCGAGCGTCCGGATTACGACCCGAGAACCGATCCGCTTCGACGGAACCCGGAGCCCCTGGATCGATCGAGCTCGGATCCCCTCTTCGAGCTGCCGGCCGGTACCCATGTGGGTCATTTTCTGCATGAGGTGCTCGAGCGCATGGACTTTCAGACGGCCCGGGGCGAGACGCTCACGAAGGTTGTCCGGGAACTGCTGGACCGCTACGGCGGGATCGATCCCAATCGTGCCTCAGCGATCAACAGGGACGATGACTGGGCACCGGTGGTCGAGGAGCTGGTGACGAACGTGCTCGATACCTGGTTGGATCCGGCCGGGAGCTTACGCTTGCGGGATGTTGCCGCCGTGGACCGGATTCCGGAGCTCGAGTTTCATTTCCCTGTCGCCGGGCTGGATTCGAGTGCCTTGAGTGAGGTTCTGGCGTTGTCCGCCGATCACGCAGGTAGCGCCGAGGGGCTGGAGCTCGGACCCATGCGCGGTCTCATGCGCGGTTTCATCGATCTGGTGTTCCGCCGGGACGGGCGCTATTTCGTGGTCGATTACAAGTCCAACCGATTGGGGGACGGGTCGGGCGGTGGGCTCACGGCGTACGAGCGCGATGGCCTGCGCCATGCCATCCGCAGGCACCGCTATAACCTGCAATATCTGATCTACACCCTGGCTGTGCACAGGTACCTGGGATGGCGGCTACCCGGTTACGACTACCAGACCCACTTCGGTGGTGTGTACTACTTGTTCCTGCGCGGGATGCGCCCGCAGCTGGGTCCGGGCTGCGGGATCTGGTACGACCGTCCGTCCTTCGAGCTGATTGCGGCCCTCGACCGGCTCTTCGGCGGTGACGCGAGGGCGCCCTGATGCGGAATCTGTTACAGCAGGCCGTCGACCTGGGCGCGCTGCGAGCCCTGGACCTGCAGCTGGCGCTTCGCCTGGAAACGCTGGCCGGCGGCGAGGCCCCGGAACTGTTGCTGGCCACGGCGCTGGCGAGTCACCGGGTAGGCGAGGGTGATGTGTGTCTGGATCTCGGTCGCTACGGTGAGCTTTCCCTGTTTCGGATGGAAGGGCTCGTGGGCGGGCCCAAAGCGCCACCTGTCGCGGACTGGGTCGCCGCGCTTCGTAGGTGCTCGGTTGTCGGAAAGCCCGGAGAGCGGGCGCCGCTGATTCTGGACGACCGACGACGGCTCTACCTCGGTCGCTACTGGCATTTGGAGCGGATGCTCGCGGATGCGCTTGCGGACAGATCCGGCACCTGGGCGCCCGACGTCGATCGCGCTCGGCTGAAGGCGGGAATCGGGCGCCTGTTCCCCGACACTGGCCAGATCGACTGGCAGCGGGTTGCCCTCGCCGTTGCCGTACTGCGGCCCCTGTGCGTTATCTCCGGCGGACCGGGTACCGGCAAGACGCGCACGGTAGCCTCGATCCTTGCGTTGCTGGCGGAGCAGCGAAAGGGGGCAAACCTACGGTTCGCCCTTGCCGCCCCGACCGGCAAGGCCGCGGCGCGCCTGTCGGAATCCATCCGGGCCGCCAGGGCGGAGCTGGCCCTGCCCGGGGAGATCGCAAACCGCATTCCGGATGAGGCATCGACCCTGCACCGGTTGCTCGGCTTTCGACCGGGTCGAGCGAACCCGCGCCGCGGACCGGACAATCCGTTGCACGTGGACGTTCTGGTCGTCGACGAGGCCTCGATGGTCGACCTGCCCCTGATGTCGCGCTTGCTCGGGGCACTGCCGGCGCATGCCCGGCTGATTCTGCTCGGAGACGAGGATCAGCTGGCGTCGGTGGAGGCGGGCATGGTGCTGGGCGACATTTGCGGGCGGGGTAGGGCGCCTGCCTACTCGCCGGCGCTTTGTGCCACGGTCGCGGATGTCTCAGGCGATAGGCTGACTCCGGTCGCCGTCCCTGGTCCGGCGATCTCCGATCACATCGTCCGGCTGCGCAAGAGTTGGCGCTTCGGCGAGAGAAGCGGTATCGGGGCACTGGCCCGAGCGGTGAATTCCGGCCGGGTCGATGAGAGCCTCGCGATCCTGGCCGATTCTCGTTTTCCGGACGTGACGCTGCAGCCGCCGAGTCCTGATGTCCTCTCCGATCTGATAGCACACGAGATTTTGCCGACCTATCGCGAGCTTCTCGAGAGCCCGGATCCCGAGCGGGCGCTCGCCGTGCTGAACCGCATCCGCGTCCTTTGCGCTGTACGCTCGGGACCATTAGGGGTCGGGCGCCTGAACCAACGCATGGAACAGGTACTGGAGACCCAGGGACTGATCCGCCGCGACGGCGAGCTCTATCCCGGGCGTCCGGTCATGCTGACCACGAACGACCATGGTTTGCGGCTCTACAACGGTGATGTCGGTCTGGTCCTGGCCGATCAGACAAGCAGTGGGGCACTGCGGGTATTCTTCGCAACCGGGGAGGGTGTCCGGCGAATTCTCCCGTCCCGCCTGCCGCGGCATGAGACCGTCTACGCCATGACCGTCCACAAGAGCCAAGGCTCGGAGTTCGACGAGGTGGCACTGGTCCTGCCCGAGGTCGAGAGCCGCGTTCTGACCAGGGAGCTGGTCTATACGGGAATCACCCGGGCCAGGAAACGGGTTCGGTTGCTTGCCACCGAGGACCGTCTGCGCGAGGCAATCGCCCGACCAGTCGTTCGCTCGACCGGGCTTTATGATGCGCTGTGGGGCGATTGCAGCGACTGACCGACCGATTCAAAAGCGAAGAATCCCCGAATCCAGCAGACCCGTGAGTATCAGGTAGATTCCGACGACATAGCTGAGGATATTCGGCCTGATCAGGATCAGCACCCCGGCAACGATCGCAATGACCGTTTGAGGTCTGATCGCCTGTCCGTGCATGAACTGCAGCAGCCCCAAGGTTCCGAGGACGAGCAGATAGGTCGCAATCGCGTAGTTGAGCACGCGCGGCGCGAGCAGGACGACCAGACCGGCGATGATCGCCACGAGGGCATGCAGAGGCCAATTGTGTAGAAGATGTGCTATGTCCATTCTGGGTTACCGGGTAGCGATTTTTTTAGGCGTTTGACATCACTCGTCGCGCAACGCATCCACAGGATCGAGACGGGCGGCGCTCAGAGCTGGCAGCACGCCGGCTGCAAGCCCGATCAGCGCGGCGGTGATCTCGGCCAGCAGCACGAAGTCCCAGGCCGTGTGGGTAGGCAGGGCAGGGACCGCCAGTCCGATCAGCCAGGCGCCGCCGGCACCGACCAGGAGTCCCACCAGACCGCCGATCAAGGCCAGGGTTACGGCTTCCGACAAGAAGAGCACCAGGATCTGACGCTGCGCCGCGCCCAAGGCGCGAAGCAGGCCGATTTCGCGACGGCGCTCGCGGACCGCGATGGTCATGATGGTGAGGATGCCGATGCCCCCCACCACGAGGGAGATCCCACCGAGGGCACCGACCGCCATGGTGAGGACGTCGAGCACGGACCCCAGCACGTCCATCATCTGGTCCTGGGTGGTGATGGTGAAATCCTCGGTACCGTGGCGGCGCTCGAGCAGGTCCCCGACACGCTCCGCCACGGCAGCGCCGTCCGCATCCGGGGCGTAGAGCAGATCGATCTCCATCAGACTCTCGCGGTCGAACATGGCCAACGCGCGGCCCACGGGTATGAAGACGGTGTCGTCCAGGTCGAAGCCGAGCATCTGGCCCTTGGATTTCATGACCCCGATCACACGGTATGGCTCGCCGCCGATGCGGATTCGCTCGCCCAAGGGAGAGGTGTCGCCGAACAACTCGCGCTTGAGCGTCGCCCCAAGCACAGCGAAGGAGCGACCGCCACCGGACTCCTCCGCCGGCAGGAAACGGCCGATCGACGGGCGCATCTGCCACACCTCCGGTACCTCCGACCCGACCCCGAGGACCATGGTACGGCGGCTGTCGCCTCCGCTCTCGACGGCGGCGTTGCCCTGGACCATGGGGACGACGGCCTGTACATCGGATATGTCCTCCATGACGCGGGCGTCCTCCAGGCTCAGTGGTCGCACGTTGCTGATGATGGCGCCCGACATGCCCAATGTGCTGGTCTTACCAGGTGCAACCGCGATGAGGTTGGTGCCGAACTGGGTAAACTCGGCCAGCACAAAGCGGTGTATCCCCTCGCCGATGGCGGTCAGGAGCACCACCGCGGCGACGCCGATGGCGATGCCCGTCACCGTCAGCAGACTGCGGGCGCGGTGGGCGCGGATGGCGCCGAGGGCGAACGCGGCGAAGTCGCGGCTCAGCATGTGACCAAGTGCTTCAACGGAAAAATTGCTACGATCAGCCGCCGGAGGGTCCGCTGCGCGGACCGATTTCCCGGGCGGCCTCGTCCATCCAAGGTCCGCACAGGGGACACCACTCGAACGGTGCATGTTGGGAAACGCGACCGCGCGACGAGCGATCCAATGCCATCGCAGTGAGGCGCCGTTACCAAGAAAATGCCATCGATTTTAGGCACTTTGGACACCGGCCATTTTCTCAACGCCCCGACAGGGCGACTACGGGGTCCAGGCGCGCCGCGCGCAGCGCTGGCAGTAGCCCGAAGAACAGGCCGGTGAGCAGCGAGACGGCGACGGCTGCCATTGGTGCCCAAAATGGAATCGCGAGCCGGAACGCCTCGACCTGACTGTTGAAAAGGTACACGCCACAGAATGCCACCAACAGCCCGGTAACGGTACCGATTCCGGCCAGGAGCAGGGCCTCGGTGAGAAACAGCCCCAGGATCTGGCGCTCGGAAGCCCCCAGGGCCTTGAGCAGCCCGACCTCCGGCGTGCGCTGGGAGACTGCGACCAGCATTACGTTCATGATCAGCACCCCGGCCACCATCAGGCTCACGGCAGCGATCCCGGTCACTGCCAGCGTCAGGGCGTTGAGAATGCGGTCGAAGGTCGAGAGCAGGGCGTCCTGGGTGATGATCGTGACGTCGTCTTCCCCCTCGTGGCGCCCGCGGACGATGGTACGGATCGCCTCCTTTGCCTCCGGCAGAGCGGAGCGGCTCGGCGCCTGGACCAGGATACGGAACAGGGCCGGACTGTCGAAAAGGGCCTGGGCGGAGGCGACCGGGATAACCGCAAAGTCTCCGAGATCCATGCCCAGGGACTCGCCTTCGTTCGCCAGGATACCGATCACGCGGAACCTCCGGTCGCCGATGCGTATCCAGCGCCCCAGGGCCTGTTGCCGGCCGAAGAGCTCCTGCGACAACGCCTCCCCCAGCACCGCCGTCGGTCGCCCGCGCTCCGGATCGCCGGGAGGCAGAAAGCGGCCACGTGCGAGCTCCAACTGGCGGACCTCCAGGAAGTCGCTTGTCGAGCCCAGGATGGTAACCTCCCGCGACAGGCTGCCGAAGGAGACGGGAGCGGAGCCGATCACGATGGGGGCGAAGCGCTTTACCAGCCGGGCGCCGCCGATGGCGATGGCATCGCCGAGGGTGAGATCCCGCGGGGTCTCACCCAGAAGCGGTGGTGGGCCGCCCGTGGTCTCGCTACGTCCCGGCAGGACGATCAGCAGGTGGGTCCCGAGCTGGGCGAGCTCGTCGACCACGTAGCGTCGCGAGCCCTCGCCGAGGGCACTCAGGAGGACCACCGCCGCCGTGCCCAGCGCCATTGCCAGAAGGGTCAGCCCGGCGCGGGCGCGCTGTGTGGTGAGCGAGCGCACGCCGATGCGCAGGTCGTCTTCTAGGCGCACGTGTCCTCCAGCACGGCGCCGTCGTCCATGTGAATGCGCCGCTGCGCCCGGTCCCCGATCGCCGGGTCGTGCGTCACGACCAACAGGGTCAGACCGCGGGCGTTGAGAGCCTCGAGGGTGCTCATGACCTCTTCGCCCGATGCCCGATCCAGGTTACCCGTGGGCTCGTCGGCGAGAATCAGTCTCGGCTGCATGATGGTAGCACGGGCGATGGCGACGCGCTGGCGCTGGCCGCCGGAGAGCTGATCCGGCCGGTGGTGCCCGCGCTCGGTCAGGCCGACGGCCGCGAGGATATCCTGCACCCGCGGACGGCGTTCCTTCGGCGCAACACCGGCCAGCACCAACGGCAGCTCCACGTTTTCCGCTGCAGTCAGGCGGGGAATCAGGTGAAAGGACTGGAACACGAATCCGATTCGATCGCGGCGCAGCCGTGCCCGCGGCTCCTCCCCCAGTCGCGTTGTCTCCTGGTCGTCGAGCCTGTAGCTCCCGGCGTCCGGGCGGTCCAACAGGCCGAGGATGTTGAGCAGGGTGCTCTTGCCCGATCCCGAGGGGCCCATGATGGCGCCGTATTCGCCATCGTCGAAGACGAGATCGACGGCGCGTAGGGCATGCACCGGCTGATCGCCGACCTGAAAGGTGCGAGTGACTCCCTCGAGTTGGATCATTGGTGAGGAATAACCAGGCTACGAACCGAACGAATGACCAAACAAAAGGATCATTCTGTGCTCTCCTCCTCGACGACAGCGAGGGCACCGTCTTCGACCCCATCCTTGTCCAGGGAAAGGACGACCTGCTCCCCGGCCGCGAGGCCCGCGGTCACCTCGGTCTGCGCCCAGTTGTTCAGCCCCGTCTCGATCTCCCGCGCCTCGAGCAGACCGGTCGCCGGATCCAATACCAGGACTCCGCCGCCGGCGCGCACAGCGGCGGTGGGGACGCGCAACACCTTATCGTGGCGCTCGACGATGACCTCCACGTCGGCACTGTATCCGGCGAGCAAAGGGGCATCCTCCGGGGCCTCTTCGATTTCCACCTCGACCTCGACGGTGCGTGCCTGCTTCTCTATGTCAACTACATAGGGAGCGACCCGCCGCACGGTTCCGGGAAAGGACCGATCGGCGAAGGCATCGAGGGAGACCCGCGCCTCGGCACCGACCCGTACCTTGGAGGCGTCGACCTCGTCGATGGGGGCGGAGATGAAATAACACGAGTCGTCGATCAGGTCCACCGCTGGCGGAGTAGGAATGCCGGGTGGCGACGGGGTGACATATTCGTTGAGCTCCCCGGAGACCTCCGCCACCACCCCGCTGAAGGGAGCGGTCAGGCGAGTCTTCTCCAGGTTGGCCTGGGCGACGCCGAGCCGTGCCGCCTGCACCCGGGCCGACGCCTGCGCCGCCTCGCAGTCCGCGCGGCCGGCTTGCGCCGACGTGATGGCGCGGTCCACCGCCTCCTCGGAGGCCAGACGGCGCTTGCTGAGCTTGACCTGGCGGTCCGCTTCCCGCTGGGCGTTGTCGGCATTCAGACAGGCGGAACGGGCGCGGGCCTGTGCCGCCTCGGCCTCTCGCTCCATCAGCGTCACTTGGGCCTTCAGGTCCAGGTTCCACAGCTCGAGCAGCAAATCGCCCGGTTTGACGCGGTTCCCTTCGCGGACTTGAAGGACCGCGATCTGGCCGCCGATGCTGGGCGCCAGCTTGGCCCGCCTGCAGGCCTTGACGGTACCCGCGCGGGTGTTCGCCACAGTCTGCTCCACGGGTCCCGACTCCACGGTTTGGACGCGGACCGACACCGGCTCCGGGCGACCAAAATACCACCAGAAGGCCGCACCGGCGGCGCCGATGATCAGCAATACGAGGAGTCGTTTGAAGAAGCGCATGTCCTTGGGCTCGCGGGCGGGATATCAGGCACCATTGTAATGGGATCCGGAGAAGGGGGATCGGATAATCGCGGCCATCGAGGGAAGTCGCTACCGCAAGCATCCGCAACTTCTCTTGCTTCAGGGTATCGCCGTTGCCGGCTTCAATGTGGTGGATATCCACGCCTTGAACGCGCATCTCGGGATACCAGTGGTGGTGGTCGCCCGCCGCAAGCCGGATCTCACCGCCGTCCGCGATGCCCTGCTGGGCTCGGTCCCGGGGGGCAAGCGGAAATGGCGCCTGGTCGAGCGCGCGGGACCGCCGATCAAGGTCGATGAACGATGGATTCAGTGCGCTGGCTGCACCTGCGGTGTCGCCGCCCTGCTGCTCAAGCGCCTGGCGGTGCACAGTCACGTTCCCGAGCCGCTGCGCACGGCGCATCTGATCGCCGGTGGGATCTCCGGCCTGCCGACGCGGCAGCGGGTTTGAGCGTGCGGGCGGCGTCGGCAAGTCCAACAAGACAGAATCACTACCGAGGGAGCTCGCTCAGGTTGGCGTGAGCGCGCGAATCCCAACATCGAAAGCGTTTGCGCGCGAATGCGTTGGGGCTCGTTCCTCGCCCCAACCTACCTGCTTGCATGATGGCGCGGTAGTCCGTAGGTTTAAGGACCTCGGTCTCGATGCGGTTGATGTCGCCACGGGTTCGGTGCGCCAGGGCGCGCGTCCGGGCCGTCGTGAGATTCTGCCCCGTTGTTGTGCGCGCCTAAACGAATTATCCGTTCTCCGATTAGCTGGTAGGAGGCGTCAGATCCGCATCAACAACCGCGCCGGGTCCTCCAACGTGTCCTTGATGGTGACGAGAAACTGCACCGCATCGCGGCCGTCGATGATGCGGTGGTCGTAAGACACAGCCAGGTACATCATGGGTCGGACGACAATCTCGCCGTCCACGACCATGGGGCGCTCCTGGACCTTGTGCATGCCCAAGATGGCACTCTGCGGCGGATTCAGGATGGGCGTGGAAAGCAGGGAGCCGAAGACGCCGCCGTTGGTGATGGAGAAAGTGCCGCCTGTGAGCTCTTCGAAGCTCAGCGTGCCGTCCTTGGCCTTGCGTCCGAATTCGACGACACCCCGCTCGATGTCGGCCATGGTGAGCTGATCGCAGTTGCGCAGGATGGGAACGACCAAGCCCCTTGGGGAGCTCACTGCCATGCCGATGTCGTAGTAGCCGTGGTAAATGATGTCCGAGCCGTCCACGGATGCGTTCATGACAGGGAAACGCTGCAGCGCCTCGATCGACGCCTTGACGAAGAAGGACAGGAAGCCCAAGCGCACGCCATGGGTCTTCTCGAACTGGGCCTTGTATCGATTACGCAGCCCGATCACGGCGCTCAGGTCCACCTCGTTGAAGGTGGTTAGAATAGCCGCCGTCTGCTGGGCCTGAACCAGCCGCTCGGCGACCCGCGCGCGCAAACGCGTCATGGTGACGCGCTGTTCCGGCCGTCCGGCCTCGCCCGTTAGGCGCGGTTGTTCGACCGCGGGCGCGGTCGCATCGGGCTCTGTGGGCGGTTGGGCCTGCTCCTGGGCGTCGAGGAATGCCACCACGTCCGCCTTCTGCACCCGTCCGTTCTTACCTGTACCTGAAATGGCGGCCGGATCCAGATTCAGCTCCTTGACCAGACGCCGGGCAGCGGGGGCGAGCATGGTCTCGCCGGCCGCGCTTTTTGCCGGCGTCGCCGTGGCTTTCGCTTTTTCGTTCGTACCCTCCGCCTCTTCAGCCGCGCCTTCCTCGACCACCGCCAGCAGCGTGTCGGCCCCCACTGTCTCACCCGCCTGCGTTTCGATCCTCGCGAGCACGCCATCGGCGGGCGCGGGGACCTCCAAAACGACCTTGTCGGTTTCCAGATCGACCAGGTTCTCGTCTCTTCGCACGACCTCACCCGGCTTCTTGTGCCAGGTCAACACGGTTGCTTCGGCAACGGATTCAGGTAGTGCGGGAACGCGGACTTCGCGGCTCATACGGGGATCCTTCGATTCATGCTCGGGTTGATGCGGCCGGTGAGGGCCTCGTCGATCAATCGCTCCTGTTGCTCAACGTGGACGGAACGCTGTCCTACGGCGGGCGCGGCGGAGGACGGACGCCCGACATAACAGATGTGCCGGTTCTCTGGAAGAATCTCAGCGAAACGATGCTTGACCTGGTCCCAGGCCCCCTGATTCTGGGCCTCCTCCTGGCACCAGATAAACTGCTTCGCGGTCGCGTAGGGTGCGACTGTCTCCACGAGCTGCTCCTTTGGGAAGGGGTACAGCTGCTCGATGCGCAATACGGCTATGTCGCTGAGCCCGCGTGCTCGACGGGCTTCGAGCAGGTCATAATAGACCTTGCCGCTGCACAGGACGACCCGCACCACGTCCGCTGGATCGATGCTGTCGATCTCGTCGATCACGGGATGGAAGCGGCCGTCGGCCAGCTCGTCCAGACTCGAGGTGGCCAGACGATACCGCAGCAGACTCTTAGGCGTCATGACGACCAGTGGCTTGCGGTAATTGCGAATCATCTGGCGCCGCAGGAGGTGGAACATCTGGGCCGGACTCGTGGGGACACAGACCTGGATGTTGTGCTGCGCCGATAGCTGCAGAAATCGCTCGAGCCGGGCGGAGGAGTGCTCGGCCCCCTGACCCTCCATGCCGTGAGGCAGCAACATCACCAGTGAGCAGCAAAGATTCCACTTGGTACCTGCCGAGGTGATGAACTGATCTATGACCACTTGGGCACCGTTTGCGAAATCGCCGAATTGAGCCTCCCACAGGGTCATGGCTTTGGGCTCGGCAGTGGCGAAGCCGTATTCGTAGGCGAGTACGGCCTCTTCGGAGAGGAGGGAGTCGATAGCCACAAAATCGCCCTGATGCTCGCCCAGGTGCTGGAGCGGTGTGTAGCTGTTGCCGGTGGCCTGATCGTGAATGACCGCATGGCGGTGGAAGAAGGTGCCGCGACCGCAGTCCTGGCCTGAAAGGCGAACCGGAAAACCGGCGTCGAGCAGGGTTGCGTAGGCGAGGTTCTCTGCAAATCCCCAGTCCGCCATCTGAGCACCGTTGGCCATCTTGCGGCGCTCGTTCCAGATTTTGGACACCCGAGGGTGGAGCTCGAATCCTTCGGGGACTTCCAGCATGCGCTCTGCCAGTGCTTTGAGCTTCTCCCGAGCGACACTGGTATCGACGGGATCGTCCCAGGGTGCACTATCGCAAGACTTCCAGTCCACCCTATAGGCGCTGTCGAGTCCGCACAGGACGGGTCGTGCGACTACGACTCCCTGCTCGATAGAAGAACGGTAGTCCTCGATCATGGCGACAGCCTCCTCCCTGGATGCGATGCCCATGTCGGCCAGGCGATCGGCATAGACGGCCCGGGACGTGGGGCGGGCGCGGATCTTTTTGTACATCATGGGCTGCGTGACCGCCGGCTCGTCCGCCTCGTTGTGACCGAGACGGCGGTAGCAGATCAGGTCGATGATCACGTCCTTGTGAAACTCATTGCGGAAGTCCAAGGCCATGCGTGTGACGAAGATGACCGCTTCCGGGTCGTCGCCATTGACGTGGAAGACAGGAGCCTGGACCATCTTGGCCACGTCCGTGCAATAGAGAGTCGAGCGGGTGTCCAGTGGATTGCTGGTGGTGAAGCCGATCTGGTTGTTGACCACCACGTGGACGGTGCCGCCTGTGGAGAAGCTGCGCGTTTGGGACAGGTTCAGCGTCTCCAAGATCACGCCCTGGCCAGCGAAGGCGGAGTCGCCGTGAATCAGCAGTGGCAGGACCTGATCGCCGGTTCGGTCCTTGCGGCGGCGCTGACGGGCCCGCACCGCGCCCTCGATCACCGGGCCGATGATCTCGAGGTGCGATGGATTGAATCCCAGGGCCAGATGCACGATCCCGCCCGGGGTGTCGATGTCGGTGGAAAAGCCCAAATGGTACTTCACGTCGCCCGCGAGGTCCTTCCAATCGGGGACCGTGCGTCCCTCGAACTCGTCGAAGATGTCCTGGGGCGGCTTGCCGAGAATATTGGTGAGCACGTTGAGGCGACCGCGGTGGGCCATGCCGATCACGATCTCCTTGATCCCCTTGCGGCCGGCGCGCTGGATGAGCTCGTCCAGAAGAGGGATCAGGGCCTCTCCACCCTCGAGCGAGAAACGCTTTTGACCGACATAGCGGGCGTGCAGGTACTTTTCTATGCCTTCAGCGGCGGTGAGCATGGTCAACAGCCATCGTCGGTCGGTAGCTTCGAGCTCCGGTTTCGCCCGATAACCCTCGAGACGCTTCTGGATCCAGCGTTTCTCTTTCGTATTTGTGATGTGCATATACTCCGAGCCCACGGATCTGCAGTAAATTTCCTTGACCAGGGCGATTATGTCGCGCAGGCGCATGCGGTCCGGGGCATAGAGGGAGCCGGTGTGAAAGACCTGATCCAGATCCGACTCCTCGAGCATGTGGTACTCGGGGTCCAGGTCCGAAACGACCGGCGTCTCGCGCAGCTTTAAAGGGTCGAGATCGGCGACCTGATGACCACGGAACCGGTAGCCGTTGATCAACCGTAGGACAGCCGCCTGCTTTTCCGCCGCCGCCGGCTCCAGGCGCTCGGTGGAGCGGGCAAGTGCGCGGCTTCGGCTCTCTTGGGCGAGGCGCAGGAAGTTCTGGCGCACGGGTCCGTGGGGAACCTCGTTTGCCGCTTCCCGATGCATGGCATCGAAGCGCTCCCTCCAGGCGAGGTCCACGCTCTCGGGGTCTTGCAGGTAATGCTCGTAGAGGTCTTCGATGAAGGCTGCGTTTCCTCCGTAAAACGCGGTGGAGGCTCGGAACAACTCGATCAGGGCACTCATGGTGGTATGTTCGGCGGCAACGGACGTTTTTGTGATCTTATGCACCCATTATGGCATTGAATAGTGCATCGGATCATCGTCTGAACAGTCGCTTGCAGACGGCGAGGCGGACCGATGTAATCGCGACGCGAACCGTTCGGCTCCGGCGCGGGAATTGAGAAGGATGAGCGACCCCATGGACGCAGACAAGATTGCGGCCGTGCGAAGGCGCCGCAAGATTCGTTTGGCGAGCCTGGAGGCGGACGTAGCGTATTTCCAGGCCCGTCTGGAGATCCTGGGGGAGCCGAAGACGGCCAACCAACGTGCCCAGAGCAAGGCATATAACCTCTTGCGCAAGAGCTTGGGCGATCTGGTTCTGAGGACCAAGCACCGGTTGTTGGACGAGGATCCGCCTTCGCGGTGAGGGACGATGACGCGCCCTGGGGGTGGATCTGAAAATCTCGCATTCCCGTCGGCCACCGATGGCTGAAGCCCACTTCTGTCAACAGGCCAGGAAGTCGATATCGAAGGTCGCGATCTCCGGGTTTTCCGGAAGATCCGGATCAAGAGCTCCGCGCTGGCCTGCGCCACCGGTATCCCGTCGAACGGATGGCGATGGTGAATCGGAAAGGTCCGATATATGACACCCACGATCATTCTGTGGATCTGTGTCAACGGATATGTGATGGTGGGTGGCGGGTTGGAAATGAAGCGGGAGGAGCCGACGGACGAGGCTATACTTGATACGAGCGGCTCGAACACTTCTCCGACTTTCCAGTAATCATGAACGGAATCGCTTGCTCCGTTATAGGAGGAAATCCATGCTCCAAATTCTGCAACCGACGACAGGCAACCTGGTGGCAGTAAACGCCAGCGGAACCGTAACGGCGGAAGATTATGAAGGCGTGCTGATACCGGCCATCGAAGAGACCCTGAAATCCCACGACAAAGTGCGTGTGCTATTTCAACTCGACCCGAACACTGGATTCACCGCAGGGGCCGTGTGGGACGACACCAAGTTCGGTCTGAGCCACTTCTTTGCGTTCGAGAAGTTCGCTCTGGTCTCGGACACGGAGTGGATAAACAACACGGTAAAGGTTCTGGGATTTGTGATGCCCTGTCCGGTTAAGCTCTTTGCGCTGAGCGAGCTGGAGGCAGCGAGGGAGTGGGTCAGCGGGTGACCAGAATGCGCGGTGGCGAAAGCCAAAAATCCACGAGCTCGGATCATTCAGGCTCCCGGTGCGCGAGATACACCGGGAGGTCCCGCTTTAGGCATCGGGTGCGGCTCTTTTGTAACGACGCCGCGTGATCAAAAATCGGAGGGTTAGAACCGGTTATTTGGGCGCCTTGTACACTTGCCGCGCAGTTCATTTCACGCGGCCTCGAGCGCTGCCAGGGGAATCGGCGGC
>JAJDOL010000255.1 GCA_022340195.1 Chromatiaceae bacterium | reverse complement strand
ACGGACCGGCATCTGCACAAATGAGTCAAATTCTGACAGTTCAAAATAGCCAAATCTCACACGGAGTCACAGAGAACACGGAGAGAGAAACATCGTTCTCCTGTCTCCTCCTCCGTGCGCTCCGTGTCTCCGTGTGAGGCTTGAGATTTAGGGGTAACGGGATACAGGTCTCCTCGGTCTGAGGCAGAGCCTCGTTAGTATTCAGCCGGGAGCGACAGGTTCAGCACACGCGACCAAAGAACCCAATGTTAGAGCAGGTCCCCAATGGTAGCCGCCGGGACATCAACGGTACGCCCCATGTCTACTATGACGGTTACTGGATCAAGTACTATGAGCCTCCGGAAGACAGTCTGGACGCGAAGAAGCGCCTGATCCATGCCCTGACGCGGCGCCTGTTCAACCATGTCGAGCACGGCATAAATATCCCCGGCTTGCGTCTCGACGAAGCACGGAGGGCGTACCAGCGCGAGATGGACCCGGAGCGCAAACGGGTCGCGGGCGCCATGCTGGCGGGATCGCTGTTCAACCGGGCAGCCGACATCTTCACCAAGGTCGTAGAGCTGCAATCCGTAGGGGTGAAGATTGCTCCCGACGATGCACTCATGAACGACTGTGGTCAGTGCCTGCTGGAGGCCTTGGAGCTCGGACGCATGGTCCGCCACCGCAGCGGTGACGAGGGCTTGGACGAGCTCTGGGGTGAACCCTTCAAGGCCTTCTCTATCCCGGTGGAGGACTTCTACGAGAGCCGCTATCTGAAGATCGCGCTGACAATGCGCGACATCGACCGTATCGCCGATGCGCTGGTGGATACTCTCGTCGGCGACGGCCTCTTTCCCGGTATCGAGCCACGCATCCGGGAGCTCGCGGAAGCAGCCAAGCGCAAGTGCGAAACGCTTCGCACCGACCCCGTGATCTTTGAGGTTTGGCCGGCCTTTGTCGTCGCCGGTGAGAGGCTCGGCCGGCTCGAACCCAAGCTGCCGCGGCATGCCTCGGAGGAACAGACGCGACGCGCGTCACAGGCCTGCAGACTCATTGCCGACGGCGTCACCCTGTTGCAACATATTGCCCGCGCTCGGGTCCCGATGCCCAAGAGCACCCGTGGCTATCTGGAGCAATGCCACCGCTTCCAGCTAGCCGGCAAAAAAGCCGCCCGCCCCGCGCGCCGGACGGCAAGGGGGGCGCCCGAGGGCACATCCGCACGCTCACCATCGCGCCGGCGATAGCCGCCCTTTACACGGAGGCTGCGAGCGCTGACTTGTCGGGGCTTCCGGCAGCCGCTTCCGGTGCCGGTCTCGTACGCGGGAAGCGCCGCTCCAGGGAGTACGCAAACACGTCCTCGAGGCGACCGGCGCGGATGTTGTCCTGACGTCGGCGCCACCAGGCAGGGTCCAAGAGATCCCGGTGATGCTCCAGGAAGCACTTGCGGATCCGCGGGTCGGTGAGGAGGAAGCTCTCGAACTCTTCGGGAAAGACATCCTCGGGCGCCGCTGTGTACCAAGGCTCATCGGACATTTCCATTTCCGGGAAAGGCGCCTCGGGAATCTCGCGAAAGTTGCACTCGGTCAGGTAGCAAATTTCGTCGTAGTCGTAAAACACCACGCGGCCCTGGCGCGTAACACCGAAGTTCTTGAGCAGAAAATCGCCGGGAAAGATGTTCGCCGCCGCAAGCTGCCTGATGGCATTGCCATATTCCCTTATCGCGTGCCTGAACTGCTCGTCGTCAGCCGATTCCAGGTAGAGATTCAGAGGACACATGCGCCGTTCGATATACAGGTGCCTGATAATGACCTGATCGCCTTCGATCAGAAGGCTTCCCGCCGCTTCCTCCCGCAGGTGCTCCATCAACATGTCGGAAAAGCGCTCGCGCGGGAAGGCCACATCCGAGTACTCCCAAGAGTCCGGCATTCGCCCGACGCGATCGTGCAACTTCACCAATTGGTACTTCTCTATGACCGTTTCTCGGGTCATCTCCTTAGGCGGCGGGAAACGGTCCTTGATCACCTTGAATACGTAGGGGAAAGATGCCAGTGTGAAGACACACATCACCATGCCGCGTGTACCCGGTGCCACGACCAACTCGTCGCTGGAGTAGCGAAGGTGCTTCAGGAAGGAACGGTAGAACTCGGCCTTGCCGAACTTGTGAAGGCCGATCGCCGTGTAGATCTCCGCCTTGCCCTTGTGCGACATCAAGGGACGCAGAAACTCCACCACAGCGGCCGGAACCTCGGTATCCACCATGAAGTAGGCGCGGGAGAAGCTGAAGACATCGGAGATCTCGTCCAGCCCGGAAAGCAGGGCATCCACGTAGAGTCCGCCATCCTCGTCGTTCAACACCGGGATGACGAAGGGGATTTGATCGGCGCCATTGACGGCCTGGCCGATAATGTAAGCGCCCTTGTTGCGGTAAAAGGCCTGGCTCAGCACCCTGAGCTGGAAATTCTGGTGTCTGTCCTTGCCTCGGGGGAACCGGGCCCCGACGGCACCCAAGAGATTACGCACGTCGGCCCGGCGATCACGAAAGGGCAGGCGAAAACCGAAGCTCGACAGGATCTCGCAAAAAACCTGGCCAAAACCATCCCGGGCGGGATAGTAGCTCCGGAAGCTGGGGACCTCGGATTCCAGGTGCTCGGTCGACATCGCCGGCCAAACGAAGATGAAGCTGTTATTGTAGTAGACACGATGAAACAGGTGGCAGAAGACCGAATTGTAATAGGTCTCCGCGAGCTCGGGCTGGTGGTGCTCGGGCAGAAGGCGCAGATATTCGATCTTGACCCGCTGCCATAGCCGCTCGTCGAGCTCTTGGATTCCGAACTCGGAACGCAACCCGGCGATGGTCTCGCCGACACGCTTATCGTAGTAGCTTATGCGCTCGCGCGCGGTGCGCTGCACCGCCTCCCAGTCCGCGTCCTCAAAGCGCTGGCGTGCCCCCGCCGTCGTCACCCGAAACAGCCGGTAGTGGCGGTTGTATCCCGATAGGATCGCCTCGGCGATCTGCTTTGCCAGAACCCACGCCATTTGCGTTGCCGAGGCGGCTCCTCTTTAGGCTCTGACGAGTGCCTCGGCGGACACCAGGATGCCATCCTCATCACAATAGATGTGCTCGCCCGGCCGGAAGCAGGCACCGGCAAAGGCCACCTGGATATCCCGCTGTCCTTCCCCCCGCTTCTCGCTCTTGCGCGGATTGGTGGCCAGTGCCTTCACTCCCAAATCCATACCGGCAATGTCGGCGCTGTCCCGCACGCAGCCGAACATCAGAACGCCGCGCCAACTGTTCCGGACGGCGCTCGCTGCGATCAGGTCACCAAGCATGGCGCATCGCAGGGAGCCACCGGCATCGACCACCAGCACCCTACCCTCGCCCGGCTCCCCCAAGGCGTTCTTGACCAGGGAGTTGTCCTCGAAGCATTTGACAGTGGCGATCGGCCCGAAGAAACGGCTATTCCCGCCGAAATCCCGAAAAATGGGATCACAAACCTGAACACGGTCGCCAAAGTCGTCGAAAAGATCCGCTGTTTTGAAGGACATAAGGATCGATGAGTTACAGCTTGATTCTCAAAACTGCTCTTCCTCCGTGGAGCCTGTCAGGGCCGTAACCGAGGAGGCACCACCCTGGATGGTCGTCGTGACGTCGTCGAAATAGCCGGCGCCAACCTCCTGCTGGTGAGAGACAAAGGTGTAACCGCGATCGCGGGCGGCAAACTCCGGCTCCTGGACCTTCTCCACATAGTGTCTCATGCCCTCCCCGCGGGCATAGTCGTAGGCGAGGTCGAACATGTTGAACCACATGTTGTGGATTCCGGCCAGGGTAATGAACTGGTACTTATAGCCCATATCGGAAAGCTCGTCCTGGAACTTGGCGATGGTCGCATCGTCCAGGTTCTTCTTCCAGTTGAAGGATGGCGAGCAGTTGTACGCCAACAACTTGCTCGGGTTCTTCTCCAAGACCGCTTCGGCAAACTCGCGGGCGAAACCCAGATCCGGCGTACCTGTCTCGCACCACACCAAGTCCGCATAGGGTGCATAGGCCAAGCCACGGCTGATGGCCTGCTCGAGTCCGTTGCGAACGCGGTAGAAGCCCTCGCTGGTGCGCTCGCCGGTGAGAAAAGGCTTATCGTTCGGGTCGACCTCGTTGGTCAACAGATTGGCTGCCTCCGAGTCGGTGCGAGCCAGCACCAAGGTGGGCACGCCACAAACATCCGCGGCCAGGCGCGCGGCGATCAGTTTCTCGACCGCCTCCCGCGTGGGGACCAACACCTTGCCACCCATATGTCCACATTTCTTGACGGCGGCCAACTGATCCTCGAAGTGAACCCCCGCGGCGCCAGCGGCAATCATGTTCTTCATCAGCTCAAACGCGTTGAGCACACCGCCGAATCCGGCCTCCGCGTCCGCCACCACGGGGAGGAAGTAATCGATGTAGTCCTCGTCGCCCGGTCCGACGCCGCGGGACCACTGGATTTCGTCCGCACGCTTGAAGGCGTTGTTGATGCGTCTGACCATGGTAGGAACCGAATCGTAGGCGTAGAGAGATTGATCCGGGTACATGGTTTCGGAGGTATTGCCGTCGGCAGCAACCTGCCACCCGGACAGATAGATTGCCTCGACACCAGCCTTGGCCTGCTGCATGGCCTGACCAGCGGTAATGGCTCCCATGCAATTCACGTAACCCTTCTTGGCACTTCCGTGAACCAGGTCCCACAGCTTCTCGGCACCGCGACGGGCGTAGGTATGCTCGGGATGGACGGATCCGCGCAGGCGGACCACGTCTGCGGCGGAATAACCACGCTCGACACCAGTCCAGCGGGAGTTCTCCGACCAGTCTTTTTCGAGTGCCTTGATCTGTTCGTCACGGGTCATTTCTTGTTCCTCATGTGTAAAATCATTGTATTCGTGCGGTTGCGACTCGCTTGTCCCTGTGAGCGAAATTCGCACTTTCTCAACTAGGTGGAAAACCGCCGAAAGACTTCGGCTGGAAACCCGACCATTATAGTTGGTCTTTTGCCGAAACTGAAGGTGAACCTGATGATTTGCAAAGGCAAATCGATAAATGCTCTTTATTGTCTTTTTGAATCATCGGACACCGCCCCGCCCTCGCCATCGGTTCCGTATCCGACACCGGCGAACCGCAAGCAGTGAACGCTAAAGAGGTCATTCGCGTCGGTCCACACACGCTCGGCCTCATAACCCGCTCCCCTCGCGAGCGACTGAAAACCATCGATACTGTACTTGTAGGAGCTCTCCGTGTGGATGGATTCTCCCTCGTGAAAAAAGAAACTCTCGCCCGCCAGGCTAACCTGCTGCTCCGTTAGGCTGATCAGATGCATCTCGATCCGGCTCTCGACGCTGTTATAAAAAGCCTCATGGCGAAAGCCTGCCAAATCGAAGTCGGCATCCAGCTCTCGATTGATGTGCCTCAACAGGTTGGTATTGAAATCGGCTGTAACCCCGAGGGCATCGTTGTAGGCAGCGTTCAGCACTGAGAAATCCTTGATCAGATCCACCCCGATGAGGAGCCTGCCACCGTCTCCCAGGATAGCGCCGACACGTTCGAGGAATCGTCGTCCCTCCTCGGGATCGAAGTTGCCGATGCTCGAGCCGGGGAAGAAGACGGCTCGCGGCCGGTCGCCCAGGCCCGCCGGCAAGGCGAAGGGCGCAGTGTAGTCGGCGCAGACCGCATGAATCTTCAGCTCGCCGAAGCCTCGGGCAAGGGCGGTCACGGCCTCCAAGAGATGCTCGCGCGAGATGTCCACCGGCATGTAGACGGCCGGTTTCAGGGCCCGCAGCAAAACTCGGATCTTGGAGCTGCTGCCGCTGCCGAGCTCGACCAGCAAGACTTCGCGTCCCACCAGGTCGGCCATCTCGCTGCCGTATCGCTCGAGAATATCGATTTCGGTACGGGTCGGATAATACTCCGGAAGCTCGGTTATGGCGTCGAAGAGCCGAGATCCGCGTTGATCATAAAAGTACTTGGGAGGGAGCCGCTTGGGCAATCTGGACAGGCCAGCGGTGACCTCGGCCCGCATGTCCGCCGGTCGCGGCTGCAGGTCCGTAAAGCTCAGTCGCTCGCTCATCAAGCGTCCTCGGCCAACCGGAGTCCCATAAATTGCCAACGCTCATGCGGGTAGAAGAAGTTTCGATAGCTGGGTCGCACGTGACCATCCGGAGTGGCACAGGAGCCCCCCCTCAGGACCATCTGATTGGCCATGAACTTGCCGTTATATTCACCGAGGGCACCGTCCGGGGCCCGATAACCCGGATAGGGAAGGTAAGCGGAGCAGGTCCACTCCCAGACGTCGCCGAAGAGCTGCCTGAGCCCGTCCCCCTTGGGCGCGGGCGCCGGGTGCAATAGTCCACTGTCGGCGAAGTTTCCGTTAATCGGCACCTCGGACGCCGCTCGCTCCCATTCGGCCTCCGTGGGCAGGCGCCGCCCCGCCCAGGTTGCAAAGGCATCGGCCTCGTAATAGCTCAGATGGGTAACGGGCTCGCCGGAATTCAGCGGCCTCACTCCGCCGAGCGTCATCTCGAACCAGTCGCCGTCGATACGCTCCCAGTAGCGCGGCGCGTCCCATCGCTCTCGCACGATGATCTGCCAGCCGTCCGACAACCATAATGCCGGGTGCGAATAGCCATCATCCTCGACAAATTCGCGAAACTCAGCGTTCGATACCAGGCGGTCGGCGAGCCGGAACGGTTGCAGAAAAACCCGATGCCGGGGCCGCTCGTTATCATAGGCGAAGCCCATACCCCTATCACCGATTTCCGTCAAACCGCCCGTGAAGGGGATATATGTCATGGATTCCGGCGAAACCAATTCGGAACCTGAAATATCCTCCCGATACGCCGGACGCAGCGGATTACACGCAAAGTTGCGCTTTATATCTGTGATCAGTAGCTCCTGGTGCTGCTGCTCGTGATTGAGTCCTAAAAGCAGGAGCTCGCTCACAGATCCCCATTGGGCGTCCGGGCACTCGCGGATCAGGCGCCCCATCGCCGCGTCTACATGCCGCCGGTAGTCGTAGATCTCAGCAACCCCGGGGCGCGAAAGCAATCCACGCTGCGCGCGCGGCCAATAGCCGCTGTCGAGCTGCTCATAGTAGGAATTGAACAGGTAGTCGAAACGAGGATGAAAAACCTTGTAATCGGCCAGGTAAGGAAGCAGGAGAAAGGTCTCGAAGAACCAGGAGACATGGGCCAGATGCCATTTCGGGGGGCTGGTCTCAACGACCGTCTGAATCACATAGTCTTCTACGGTAAGCGGCTCGCACAGGCGCTCGCTCCATTGCCGGACAGCAAGGTAATTCGCGGTCACGCGCTCCCGATCGTCAGTTCCTGCTTCTCCCGGTCGCTTTGCCCTCTGCATATCGAGCCCCCCGGTTCATTCGTGGTTTCTCGAAGCTTGTATCGTTAGATCCGGGCGGGCAGGTTCCTGGCGCTCAGACGATCAGGTTCACTGAGCTGCTCGCCGAACCTCGATCATCTGGTAGAGACCGCCAAAAAAGGTCTGCTTCTGCATTTCCAGGCCCTGAACCTCTTCCGGCAGCCAGGTCGAGATCTCATCGCGCCAGAGATCGAGCGCAAAGGGCTCGAGCAGGCGCAGAACAGGGGTCATGATGAGGCGTAAAGGATTCGCCGGATGGGGACGGTGATAGTCGACGAGCAGGACTCGCCCACCCGGCTTGGTGACTCTGAGCGCCTCGGCAAGCGTCTGCTTGCGCGTCTCCAGAGGCTGCTCATGCAGCAGGAAGAAGACCAGAACCTGATCATAATGGCCGTCCGGCGCGTTCAGGTCCGCCGAGTCGCTGAGCTCGAGGGTCGTTCCGGGAACCGGTCCCAGCTTCCGCGCGAGGTTTTCAAGCTGTACAGGCAGTATGTCCACCACGTGCAGGAGAGCGTCGCCATCGAGACGCTCCACCAAGCGTTGGGTGAGATTGCCGTAGACGCAGGCAACCTGGAGCGTCCGGCCGCGAATCGGCATTCCCAGGCATTCGAGCGCAGCATCGCGCAGACGCCCGAAATTTCCCCACAGGATAAGATTGACAAGCCACTGCCTCTCGAACACACGAACCGCGTTCGGATGCACATATGCCCACCAATAATGGCGTTCCAGGTAAGATGGAACAGGTTGAGGGGCTTCGTCGACGACTCTAGCGATGGTTCCCAAGCTTTATGGCTCCTTTGGATTTTTGTTATGAAAATGCTTGGCTTCACGCAAGCCACCCATAAACCGAATAGTTTACCGAAATAACATTGAGAATCCAATCTGGTACTAGGAAGCCATCCTGACCTACCCCATCTTCCAGCAAGCGCAATCAGTTACGAGCCCTCCGCGACAGCGAGCGCGCAACCCCTTGCTCTGGAGCATTTTCATGACCCGATCCCCATTTCTACCCAGGTTCTCGAACCTGCCGGATGAGCTTCCCATATTCCCACTCGCCGCGGCCGTGGTCATGCCGGGCGTCCAGCTCCCGCTCAATATCTTCGAGCCTCGCTACCTGAACATGGTTACGGACGCCTTGGCCGCCGACCACCTTATCGGCATGATCCAGCCTAAACCCGAGTCGGCCCTCGACCACACGCCCGAGGTCCATCAGGTAGGCTGCGCCGGGCGCATCACCTCCTACAGCGAGACCAACGACGGGCGCATCCTGTTGGTCCTGACCGGTATCTGTCGCTTCGATGTACGCGGAGAGCTGGATATCAAGCGCGGTTACCGGCGGGTAGCGGCTGCCTGGGAGCGTTTCGCGATCGATTTCCACGAGGACGAATCCAGGCTGGCGGATCGGGAGTCCTTTCTGACATCCCTCAGATCTTACGCAAGCCTGCGCGCCATCGAAGTACCCTGGGCGGAGCTCGAAAAGATGGCGGATGCCGAGATGGTCAACCTTCTTTGCACCCATCTACCGTTGGAAGCAGAGGATAAGCAGGCGCTGCTCGCAACCCTGGACCTAGTCGAGCGCGCTGCGCTGATGCGCGGGCTCATGGACATGTCATCTGTATCCAGCGTTCAAACCGCGGAGCACAGGCACTAAGGCGACTCGGGTCGCGACCTGCGACCACACGGGAGCTGAAAGACCCTATCGGCATCCCCGTAGCGCGCGGGGTTGAAACCCTCTTGGCGCGTTTCCATCCTTATCCAGGGTAAGCAAGTGCAACGGCGAGGGCTTCTTGATGGCGATAACCCTGACCAAACCGGCGTTACAGATTCGAGAAATCGTCGACACCTTCGACCTTTTCGGGGACTGGGACCAGCGTTACGAGTATCTGGTCGAGCTGGGAGAGCAGATGCCGGCGATGGCCCAAGCGGATAAAACCGAGGAGAACCGCGTAAAGGAATGCATGAGCCTGGTACACGTCGCCGCGCACCAGGATCCCACGCGCCCGGGATACCTCGACTTCACGGGCGACTGCGACACCGCCATCATCAAAGGCGTTGTTGCCTTGCTCGTGGGGCTCTTCTCCGGAAAGACACCCGCCGAGATCGAGCAAATGGACGTGGACACCCTGTTCGAAGGACTACACCTGGAAGAGCACCTGAGCCCAAACCGGCACGTGGGCGTCTACGCCATCGTCGACAAAATGAAAATGAAGGCCAAAGCACATTCGACTCGAGATGGCTCTCGACGGATCTGATGCAGAATGCCGCCTCTCGCGCCCGGCGTCATGGCATGGCAACACGCAGGGGCTCCGGCGTCAGGGTTCGGGTCGCCCTAATTCTCCACCCCTTCCAAGGCCGAGCGCGCTACCTTCGCGATCCTGGGCCCAAAGACGATCCTACCTTCAGCGCCATCATCCATCATGACGACGCCGATGCCGTCGCGACCATACCTGTCTCTGACAATTCGGGCCTGCCCCCGATCACCGTTGTCACACTGCACCTTGAAGACGGCGTCCTTGTCACCGTGAATGGCGTTGTACGAGCCCCAACAGTTGTTCTCGACCGATGAAATGCGGAAAGAGGCGCTGAAGGGGTCCGAGCGGTAGGAACCGACATACAGCTCGTCTTCGAGCAACACTGCAAAAGGTCCAGAGGTCGAGGTTCCAGGCGGAATCGGAAATTCGAGCGAGTCGCTGTAATACTTCTCCACCCGATTGGCACAGGTGGCATAGTCTTCGATGTCCACCAAGCTACATACGTATCTGGAGTACTCGGCAACAGTCACTGGCGTGTAAAGGGCCTCACTCCTCTGTGGCTGCTCTCTCGTACCCCAGCCGGAGAAAATGCCACACACGGAGGTATCACCCCACTCCTGCATGTCGATCCGCCCCACATCATAGGGCGGATAGGTGGACGTGCAACAACCGGCGAGCGCCAGGCTCGAGACCAGGACAGCGGGAAGGGCGGTTTTCATTCGTATGCACCTCGCGTTGGCAAAAAGCGTTCGTTGTCGGATCCCGTTGTTTGCGATATTCAACAATCGAAGTATTTTTAATATTTTACGACGTTTTTTTGTAATCGGTTCTATTGATTTGCGCATTTTAGGAGATCCGCGCGAGAACATACCGGGGCATCGGACTATAAGCCGGCGTATCCGCAGAGCTGGAGTGTCGCAACGCCACGGGAGTAAACAGCTGCCACCGCTTGACTAGAAGGCTGTTGCGTACAAATATCTCGGCCAGTGACAATCCATCTTGCTGGTGGAGCTCGATGGTCCACGAGAGCGCCGAGTCAGCGTGCGGCTTTTCGGGGAGTGAGCGGCCGAACCCATAGCACATCATACGATTCGCAGGAGTGTCGCGACGACGGCGTCAGCTACAGGTTCGCACAGCCTCGGAATTTTCAGGAGGTCTTTTATTGACATGTTAGTGAAATGTCTGATGAATTGAGCGCTCACCCGAACGTCTTGGCAGTTGATCTCGACGGAACCCTCCTGCGCTCGGACCTGCTGCTCGAATCCGGTCTGGCGTTTATCCGCAAAGCCCCCTTGCGCGCTCTGCAGCCGCTTATGTGGCTGATATCGGGCAGGGCGCGCTTGAAGGCTCGGCTTGCGGAAGAAGTAGCGCTCGATGTCGCGATGCTCCCCTACGATCGTCAAACGATCGACCTTCTGGAAGCCGAAAGGGCAAGGGGCCGCGAGATCGTATTGGCGACCGCAAGTTACCGCTCCTATGCCGATCAGGTCGCCGATCACCTCCGACTGTTTGATCGCGTGATGGCAACGGATCGAGACACGAACCTCTCTTCCGGCAACAAGCGCGATGCCCTTGTGCGCGAATTCGGGGAGAAGGGATTCGACTATGTCGGCAATTCTCTCCATGACCTCCCTGTGTGGGCGGCAGCACGCAACGCTTACGTCGTGAATCCCGAGCCGGGTGTCGAATCCCGAGTACGCGCGCTGGGCAATTTAAAGCTGGTGATCAAAGGCGACGCGCCCGGCTTGGGCACTTGGATCAGGGCCCTGCGTATACACCAATGGCTAAAAAACGCCCTGATATTCGTCCCCCTTCTCTCCAGCCATCGGCTCGGCGATCTTGCACTGTTCGGCGATGGGGTGTTGGCATTTCTGTTGTTCGGACTCTGCGCATCCAGTGTCTACCTGCTGAACGATCTTCTGGACCTGGAGGATGACCGCCACCATGCCCGGAAGCGTCATCGTCCCTTCGCCTCGGGAACGCTTTCGATCAAGGCGGGGCTCGCCTTGATTCCAGTCCTGCTGGCTGTGGCATTCCTGGGAGCGGCATTGGTCCTGCCGTGGCCCTTCATTTTCGCCCTGGTAGCTTACTATGGTTTAACGCTCGCCTATTCTCTCATCCTCAAGCGTGTAATGATGTTGGACGTCGTCACCCTGGCCTTGCTCTACACGTCGCGAATCGTCGCCGGCACCCTGGCCCTGGAGCTCACCCTGACTTTTTGGATGCTCGCCTTCTCGGTCTTCATGTTTCTCAGTCTCGCCCTGGTAAAACGGTACGCCGAGCTGCGCGATGCGCGCATGGCCGGTACCTCGGAGAAAACCCGAGGAAGAGGGTACTATCCTGACGACCTCGAAATGATCTCCTCCCTGGGCGCCGCGGCGGGTTACTGTGCGGTTTTAGTGCTCGCCCTATATATACAGGACGAGGGGACAGTGGAGCTGTATCGACACCCCCAAGCGATCTGGTTGGCCTGCCCGCTGCTGCTTTTCTGGATAAGTCGCACCTGGCTGCTTACCCATCGCGGTCAGATGCACGACGACCCGGTCCTGTTCGCCGTTAAAGATCGGGTCAGCCTCACAATCGGTGTCTTGTTCGGTGCCGTATTCTGGCTTGCCGCATGACTCGGGGAACGCTCAGATCCTGGGGCCGCTATCCGTACCACCCCCAAATACTGCACCATTGCCATTGGCAATCGGATATCGCCCGTCGCCTGGACGAGCTATCCGTGTTCAAGGCAGGCGTCCTGGCCCAGGGTAACGGGCTGAGTTATGGCGACAGCTGCCTCGCCGCAAGCGATCAGCTCGTACACATGCGCGCCCTCGACCGCTTCATTCGCGCCGACTGGGAGCTCGGACTGCTTGTAGCCGAGGCGGGCGTTACCCTCGCTGAAGTACTCGCGTTATCGGTTCCGAACGGCTGGTTTCTGCCGGTAACTCCCGGAACCAAGCATGTAACGCTCGGCGGCGCGTTAGCGAACGATGTGCACGGGAAAAATCACCATGTTCGCGGCACCTTCGGATGTCATGTATCCCGATTCGGCTTGGTCAGATCGGACCGAGCACCGATTTTATGTAGCCGAGATACGCATCCCGAGTTATTCGCGGCCACCATCGGCGGACTGGGGTTGACCGGTATCGTTACCTGGGTCGAGCTCCAGCTGATTCCCATCCGCTCGAACCTGATCGATGCGACCTATTTCAGATTCCAAGCGCTGAGTGATTTTTTCTCCTTGTACCGTGAGTTGGACGCGCACCATGAGTACACTGTCGCCTGGATCGACTGCCTTGCCAAGGGTCGCCGCACCGGCCGCGGCATTTTCATGGCGGGTGATCATGCCCCGCACGGCAAGCTGGAGGTGCCGAGCAGGTTGGAGAAACGGGTACCTATCACGCCGCCCATCTCATTTGTCAACCATGCTTCTCTGCGATTGTTCAACCTGGTTTATTATTACGGGCACCGCGTGAAAACGACGAAGAAATCGGTTGCCTACGATCGATTCTTCTACCCCCTGGACGACCTCTTGGACTGGAACCGCCTGTACGGACGCCGGGGCCTTCAGCAATTCCAGTGTGTCGTACCCGACAGCTCGGCCGAGGCGGCGATTGGTGATCTTCTGGCAAACATAGCCGCAACCGGCACAGGATCCTTCCTGGCCGTGCTCAAGCGCTGCGGAGACATCGCATCGCCGGGTCTGCTTTCCTTCCCGATGCCGGGCGTATCGCTGGCGCTCGATTTTCCGCACAGCGATAAGTTGGCGAGAGACCTGCTACCCCGCTTGGACGCCATTGTGCGGGCGGCCGGCGGTCGCTTGTATCCCGCCAAGGACGCTCACATGAGCGCGAACGATTTCCGCACCAGTTATCCGGCTTATGAGCAAGTCGAGAAGCTACGGGATCCCGCGATCAATTCGAGATTTTGGAAGCGAGTCGCCCAGACATGAACTCCATTTTGATCATAGGCGCAACCTCGGCGATCGCCGGCGCCTGTGCCCGCCTTTGGGCGCCTGAGCGGGCGCGTTTCTTTCTGGTAGGACGCGATGCCGAGAAGCTGCAGCAAGTCGGTGACGACCTGCTCGCACGAGGGGCGGAAAGTGCCCACAGATACGCGCTCGATCTCAATACCTTCGCCGAGCACGAAACCATGCTGGCGGCATGCCTGCAGGCCCTCGAAAGAATCGATATCGCCTTGATTGCCCACGGCACCCTGCCGGATCAGCATGCCTGCGAGCGCGACCTGACCCAGGCCCTGGAGGAGTTTTCAACCAATGGCACAAGCGTCGTCGCACTCCTGTCCCGCTTGGCCAACCATATGCAACTGCAAGGCGCGGGCACGATTGCCGTAATTTCCTCGGTGGCGGGTGATCGTGGCCGTGCGTCGAACTATGTCTACGGATCGGCCAAGGCCGCCGTCACGGCCTTCTGCGAGGGTTTGCGCGGACGTCTGTTCGCGGCGGGTGTCCATGTGCTCACGGTGAAGCCCGGCTTCGTGGATACGCCCATGACTCGGGGGCTTTCCCTGCCGGGCATCCTACTGGCGAAGCCGGAGCAGGTTGCAAAGGATATAGCTCAGGCCGTCAAACGGCGCAGGAACACAGTCTATACCCCCTGGTTTTGGTGGGGCATCATGGCGGCCATAAGACATATACCGGCGAGTATCTTCAAGCGCATGAAACTCTAAGAACTATTTTCTGGATCAGGTTTCTGCAGACGCGAGCCACGAGCTTTCCGGTGCTGGGAAGCGCATCAGGTCCAATCTTCAGCCAGGAAAAAAAGTGGCGACAATCGACCGAAAAATAGTCCTTCCGGGTGGAGCCGGCTTGGTCGGCCAGAATCTGGTCGCGCATCTCGAGCGCAAGGGTTACACCAATATCGTCGTTCTGGACAAGCACCGGCACAATCTCGGTATTTTGCAGAAACTGCATCCGAATATTGTCGCTGAGTATGCAGATCTCGCCGAACCCGGTGCCTGGGAAGCACACTTTGAAGGCGCAGAATCGGTCGTGATGCTGCAAGCGCAGATTGGCGATCCGAACCCTGAGCCCTTCGTTCGCAACAACCTGGTGTCAACGGACCGCATTCTCGACGTGATCGCGCGCCAACAGGTCCCTTATACGGTGCACATCAGCTCCTCGGTCGTGGAGTCCGTGGCGAACGATCACTACACCAGGACCAAGCGAGAGCAAGAGGAACGGGTTGTTGCCAAAGGGGTCGACAGCGTCGTGTTGCGTCCAACCCTGATGTTCGGCTGGTTCGATCGAAAGCACTTGGGCTGGCTCTCGCGTTTCATGCGCCGGGTGCCCGTCTTCCCCATTCCCGGTCACGGGCAATACATGCGTCAGCCGCTGTATGTCGGCGACTTCTGCGACATCATAGTCAGCTGTATCGAATCGCACCTCCTCGGCGGACCGTTCAACATCAGCGGACTCGAGCGGGTGGAATACATTGAAATGATTCGGCAGATCAAGCGGGCCACCGGGGCGAGATGCGTCATCGTCCGTATTCCCTACGACCTCTTCTCCATCCTGTTGAAGACCTGGGCGCTATTCGATCGCAACCCGCCCTTTACCGCGGACCAGCTGAAGGCCCTCACGGCGGGGGATGAGTTCGAAGTCATCGACTGGCCGTCGATCTTCGGCGTTGTGCCGACCGCCTTTGCCGACGCCGTCGACAAGACCTTCAACGATCCGGTCTACAGCAAGGTGGAGCTGGAGTTTTAAGTATGGACGGGAAGAGGATCGCAGTGCTGGGCGCGGGCCCGATGGGTCTTGCCGTGGCCTATCAGCTGGTCAGCGACGGGTATCGCCCGGTCGTTTTCGAGGCCGACGACCGGGTGGGCGGTATGACCGCCTGCTTCGACTTCGGCGATATGCGTGTCGAGCGCTTTTATCACTTCCATTGCACTTCAGATGCGGCTTTTCTGCAGCTGCTCGACGAGTTAGGGATCGCGGACAAACTGCATTGGGTCGAAACCAAGATGGGCTACTACTACCAGGGCAGCGTGCATCCCTGGGGCAACCCCTTGGCACTTTTGAGGTTTCCTGGGCCCAGCCTCATCGCCAAGCTCCGCTACGGACTGCATGCCTTCGTGTCTGTGAAACGCAAAAACTGGCGAGGACTCGACAGGCTCGAGGCAACCAACTGGATCCGCAAGTGGGTGGGCGATCAAGCCTACGAGGTATTCTGGCAAAAGCTGTTCGACTACAAGTTCTATGATTATGCCGATCAGCTTTCCGCCGCCTGGATCTGGAGCCGAATCCGACGAATTGGTCGTTCGCGCTACGACATCTTCAGGGAAAAGCTCGGATATCTGGAAGGCGGATCGGAAACCCTTCTGCAATCGCTTGAAGAATATCTCCGCGCACATGGCACCGATCTACGCCTGCGGACACCGGTGCTCGAGGTTGCAATCGAGTCGAGTCAGGTACGCGGAGTAACAACCGGCAGCGGCTTTGAGCCTTTCGCGAAGGTCATTAGCACGGTGCCCCTGCCCTATGTGGCAAGGCTCATGCCGAATTTGCCGGAGAACCTGGTCAACGCCTATCGTAGCATCAGGAATATTGCTGTTGTTTGTGTGATCGCCAAGCTTCGCAAACCCGTTACCGAAAACTTCTGGCTGAATATCAATGACCCGGACATCGATGCTCCCGGGTTGGTGGAATACACAAACCTGCGACCCCTCGACAGCCACCTCGTATACGTCCCCTTCTACATGCCCGGCGACCACCCGCAATTCAAGGAGCCAAACCAGAGGTTTCTCGATAAGGTCCGCGCTTATCTATGCAAGATCAATCCGCAATTGAAGGATGAGGATTTTCTCGCCTTGCATGCGAGCCGATATCGCTATGCACAGCCCGTCTGCGAGCCGGGCTTTCTGGAGCGCCTGCCGCCGCCGGAGCTGCCCATCGCCGGCCTGTGGGTCGCGGACACTTCCTATTACTATCCGGAGGACAGAGGGATCTCTGAAAGTGTGGGATTCGGCAGAGAGCTCGCGAAAAGCGCAACCTTGTGATCGCTGAGTTTCTGTCCCGCCAGTTCCTCATGTTCCTGGTGACGGGCGGATTTGCCGCGGCGGTGAACTTCGCGAGCCGTATCCTGTACAATCAATGGCTTGGCTACTCCACCTCCATTCTAGCCGCCTATGTCACCGGTATGATGACTGCCTTCGTGCTCGCGAGACGCTTTGTATTCAAGCAGTCAAGCATGAAGACCCATCAGTCCGCGCTGATATTTACCCTCGTCAACCTGGTGGCGGTCGCTCAAACCTGGCTGGTCAGCGTGCTGCTGGCCTACTACCTGCTCCCCTGGATGGGGTTTATACGCTTCGTTCCGGAAATCGCGCATGGCATCGGGATCGCGATTCCCGTATTCACGAGCTATCTCGGGCACAAGTATTGGTCATTCCGATAAGCGAAGCACCAAAGCCTGGCCATATTCGAGCTCCCGAAACCGAATCGATGCGATCAAGCGCAGCCCTCACAGGTTTCGAAACCAGGACTGGATAGGCGAGGTCCGCTCCACTGCTTGGGCTTCTCCCAGCCAGACAATGGCCTTACCCTCGTGCAGAAAGACGGCATCCGTGCTTGGCCAGGGCTTTCTGGCATCAAGATCCAAGGAATCCCGTGCTTGACCCGCGTCCTCCCATTTATAACCCTTCGACCCCAGGGATGCGGCCAAAAAGGCTATACGCCAGGGGTTCCCGCCATCCCACTCGAAGTTTGAGAAGCCGATAACCGAGCCGGCGTACCTTTGTTGATGGGGAGAAGATGCATGCGTGTAACCGCCGATGGGAACGACGGTTTTCGTACCCTCGTAGTCACTCTCGCCGTAAAGGGCTTCAACACGCTCGAGGATGCGGGCGATCATCAGCTTGTCCGCTTCCTGAACCAGATACTGAGAAAAAAACATGGCGTTGATGTGAAAGACGAACGTGGCAAGCACGAATAGCGCCGTCGAGATTACGACCTTGTGCAGGAATCTGGCGTCCATGAGCAGGCCGGCGGAAAATGCGACGGCCCAGACGACACCGAGACCAACCGTGCTGCGGGGTGCCAGTTGTCCCGAGTGCAGGAAAAGGACACCGAAAACGCTCACCGTCGCTGTCGTCAACGCCACAGCCGCAACAGCTATGGCTGTCATGCCTCCTTTCTCGCGAGCCAAAACTATGCCTGATCCAAGCAGCACCAGCATCCAGGCAACAACAGTCAAAGGTGGCAGCACGGAGCCCGCACCGAGGGTGAGGAACTCGATGTCGTCCCGAATAGCCCCCCATCGCCTCCAGAAGGCAAAATCAAAGCTGACCGAATAGAACGCAGAGGTAGGCTTGGCATCCAGAACGTAAACCAGAATCTTGTGTACTCCATAATAAAGAGCCGCACCGAGCATAACCGCTAACAGGACCCGTGCTGCAAGCTCGAGCGCGGGAATCGCCGCCCGGCCCCCCCGCTTGCGCTGTCCGAAATAGGCCGCCGCTGGTGCCAATACCGCCACAGGGCCCAGCACACTCAGGCTACCCTGGTATACGCTTATGCCAAAGGCGATCGACACCGATCCCAGTACTAGCCGAAGACGATTCCGTCCTCCCGTCATTGCGAGCAGCAAACCCAGCACGACCGAAAGCGATGCGAGCGGGTAGGCCACCTGCAGGTACGAGAAGGCCATCTGCGCGGCGAAGTAAGGAAACAGAGTCCAGATTGAATAGAGAAAAAACAGCGGTGCCACGCGATCGCGCGGATAACCCAGGAGCCAGCCAAGCGCGACTGCCGTAAAGAGCTGGATGCATATCCCCACCAGTAAGGAAATAAAAGGCGTGATCCAGTGACCGGGCGTAAGATACTGGACGACTAGCGCCCCCCACATGCCCCGGGCCACCCACCACTGATCCCACACATCCGCCTTGTGCAAATGCGTATAATCGTCCACACCAAGCGTCGGATTCGTCAGCTCGAATCCGAACGCCATTAAGGCAACCATAAACGCCAGCTGGAAAGCCTTCGTCGTGGCACCGGACGGATCATCGAGCGGGATTCGCAAGAGCAGCAGATGGAACCTGCTAAATAGGCTTTGAAGATAATCCCGCATCGGCCAGGTATCCAAATCCTTATCTACACGCGGATCGACCCGTCCATCAGGAAATGGACGTGCCACAACGACCAGAGAGCCACGCAGCGCCGACAAAACCGCGCCGCACCTCAATCGAAAGGTAGGAGGTTCTGTTACGGAGTCCCCAAGGCCCAGCTCTCTGTACTGGTACCTCGTGTCGCCTGAAGTTACAGAGAAATGACAAAACCGTCGCCCCGGGGCGGATCCCTAGACCCAGACGGCCAGGGACGGCGAGGCAAGCGCGCCAATGGCGCAAATCAAGCTCGAGCAGCGTACCGGGGTAAGATGGGCGCCGGGGGAAGGCCCGTGGCCACATTGGGCGACCGAAGGGATGACCTCCACCCGAGACACCGGCAGCCCGATCCGTTAAGTGCGGATCGCATACGAGCGACCTGCCTGACCATCGCCCTGATCCCGCTGCTCTGCGATCAGCCTTGATCCACGGCCTTCATGCTCAAGCGCACTCGACCTTGCTTATCCACTTCAAGAACCTTTACGCGAATCACGTCGCCTTCGGCCAGTTTGTCGCTGACCCGCTCCACGCGCTCTTCGCTGATCTGGGAGATGTGCACCAGACCATCACGTCCGGGAAGAATGGTGACGAAGGCACCGAAATCCATGAGGCGGGCGACCCTACCCTCGTAGACCCGGCCCACCTCCACATCCGCGGTGATGAGCTCGATTCGCTTCTTTGCCTCCTCTCCGGCTCCCTTGTCGACAGAGAAGATCTTGACCATGCCGTCGTCGGAGATGTCGATGGTGGCCCCGGTCTCCTCGGTAATGGACCGGATGGTGGAGCCGCCCTTGCCGATGACGTCGCGGATCTTCTCCGGGTGGATCTTGAAGTCGATGATGCGCGGGGCGTGCTCGGACATCTCGGCGCGGTGCACATCGATGACCTTGTTCATCTCGCCCAAGATATGCATCCGGCCATCCTTCGCCTGGGCCAGGGCGGTCTCCATGATCTCCCTGGTGATGCCATCGATCTTGATGTCCATCTGCAGGGCGTTGATACCCTCGACTGTGCCTGCGACCTTGAAGTCCATGTCACCGAGGTGGTCTTCGTCGCCCATGATGTCAGTCAGCACGGCAAAGTCCTCACCTTCCTTGATCAGGCCCATCGCCACGCCGGCCACCGGTCCCTTGATGGGGACGCCAGCGTCCATCAGCGACAGGCTGGTGCCGCAAACGCTGGCCATGGAGCTGGAGCCGTTGGACTCGGTGATCTCCGAGACCACGCGGATCGAATAGGGGAAGGTATCCGTGCCCGGCATGACGGCCAGCACACCGCGCTTGGCCAGGCGGCCGTGGCCGATCTCGCGCCGCTTGGGGCTGCCGACGCGGCCGGTCTCGCCGACGCAGAAGGGCGGGAAGTTGTAATGGAGCATGAAGGGCTCGCGGCGCTCACCCTCCAGGGCATCGATGATCTGGGAATCGCGTTCCGTGCCCAGGGTCGTGACCACGATGGCCTGGGTCTCGCCACGGGTGAACAGGGCCGAGCCGTGGGCACGCGGCAGCACGCCGGTGCGTATGCTGATGGGACGCACCGTGCTGCTGTCCCGTCCGTCGATGCGCGGCTCCCCGGCGAGGATGCGGCCGCGCACGGTCTTCTTCTCCACCTTCTCGACGGCGCCCATGATCTCCTTCTCTGACCATTTGGGCTCCTCGCCGACGGTGAGCTCTGCTACTGCCGCACTACGGACCTGGTCCAGGGCGGCATAGCGCTCCATCTTGTCCGCGATGCGGTAGGCGTCGCCTAGCGCAGCGCCGCACGCCGACTCGACGGCTGCAGCAAGCTCGGTGTCCGCTTCCGGCGCAGACCAGGGCATCGGCGCCTTTCCGACCTCCGCCGCCAACTCCTTGATCGCGTCGATTGCCACCTGCATCTGCTCGTGACCGAAGAGCACCGCGCCCAGCATGACCTCTTCGGGAAGCCCGCGGGCCTCGGATTCCACCATCAGGACGGCATGCTCTGTTCCGGCGACGATGAGATCCAGATCGCTATCGAGGTTCAGACCGGTAAAGGGCGGATTGAGCAGGTACTCACCGTCCTTGTAGCCGACCCGGGCGGCCCCGATCGGACCGCTGAAGGGTAAACCGGACACCGCAAGCGCCGCCGAAGCGCCGAGCAAGGCCGGGATCTCGGGACTGGCCGCCGGGTTGAGGGACTTCACCGTGGCAATGATCTGGACCTCTTTTTTATAGCCCTTGGGGAAGAGCGGCCGGACGGGGCGGTCAATGAGGCGCGCAGTGAGAATCTCGTTCTCGCTCGGTCGGCCCTCGCGGCGAAAGAAGCCGCCCGGGATGCGGCCTGCGGCGTAGGTTTTCTCCTGATAGTCCACTGTCATCGGGAAAAAGTCGCGATCGACACCTGGACGCTTGTCCACCACAACGGTGACGAGGACAACCGTGTCGTCCATGTTGACGAGCACGGCGCCGTCGGCCTGGCGGGCGATCTCGCCTGTCTCCAGGATTACCGTCTGGTCGCCGAATTGAAAGGTCTTTCTGATGGGTGTCACTGGCTGTTCCTCAGGGCATCGTCAGGCCGCCGATGGCGTTTTTCTCGCTCGGCGGTCTTCGGCCCGATTTGGCGCAAAAAATCGCGGTGTTTTCAGATTGAACGTATTCAAGGATAAAGAAACCGGAGTCCCGGGACTCCTGTTCTCATTTCGAGCTCCCAGCAGGGAGCCTCGGCAGCGACTCTCCCTCAGCGGCGTAGGCCCAGACGAGAGATCAGGGTGCGATAGCGGTCCGGATCCTTACCCCTGAGGTAGTCGAGCAGCTTGCGCCGGGAGTTCACCATACGCACCAAACCCTGACGGGAGTGGTGGTCGTGCTTGTGCTCCGAAAAGTGCCCAGTGAGCTGTTTGATGCGTGCGGTCAACAAGGCGACCTGAACCTCGGGGGATCCAGTATCGGCGTCACCGCGCTTGTACTCATCGATGACCTGCTGTTTCTCTGCTGCGCTCATTGTCATGGAATCGTCTCCTCGTGTCGGAAACACTGAACAAGGCCCCGCATCCGCGGTGTCGACCACCCCAACAATGAGCTCAGGGGGTCGGGCCGGTTTGTGGCGATTTCCGTCAAATGACACGCCATCTTGCTTGACATTTCGACCGACGTCCGCGGCGCGACAACAGCTGCGGAGCTCGACTACGCGTCTGTCGTCACGCCTCGAAGACGGGCGAAAATCCGGGCAAAATCTGGAATGCCGTTTTCCGCCGATCGCCTTAGTAAGCCGTTAATTATAGGCGGCTCACCTGGATGGGTAAATCCAGATCCAAGGTTACAGCAACCGTTTCGGCTGCACCTTTCCGTCGTCCAGGATGCAGCCGACGCCTATGAATTTCTGCGACGGATCATAAAGCCTAACCAACCCCTGCGTCGGCGCCTGAGGTACCAGTACCGCCTGACCCTGTCGAAGATAAAACGCGGCGTCCTCCGATAGGCGCACCGGTGGCCAGTGACCGAGAGCACTTTCCAGCGGCAACAACAGAGCGTCCAGGACATCCATGTCTTCGGTCGCCGCCTGGCGCTCGACCTCTTCCAAAGTCACGAAGCCGATCTCGGACTCCACATAGGGCCCGACTCCTGTGCGCCGCAGAGCGATCACATGTCCGCCGCAGCCCAACACCTCACCCAGATCTGCCGCCAGGGTACGGACGTAGGTCCCCTTGGAGCAATGCACGTCCATCTCGAGCTCCGGCGGCTCGAAACCGCGCAGCTCGAGCCGGATGATGTTCACGACACGGGGCGTGCGCTCCACCTCGATGCCTCGGCGCGCCAGCTTGTAGAGTCGCTCACCCTTGTGCTTGACCGCCGAGTACATGGGTGGCAGCTGCTCGATAGGACCGAGGAAGCTTTTGAGCGCCGTCCGCAGATCCTGCTCACGCACGCGGTCGGCGGACTCCGTCCTGATGACTTCCCCCTCCGCATCGGCCGTCGTTGTCGTGATCCCGAGGCGCACCCGTACCCGATAGCGCTTGTCGGCATCCAACAGGAAGCTGGAGAACTTCGTAGCCCCACCCAGGCAAACCGGAAGGAGTCCGGTTGCCAGTGGATCCAGGCTCCCCGTGTGTCCCGCTTTCGCGGCCTTGTACAGCCGCTTGACCCGCTGCAAGGCATCATTCGAGGTCATGCCCTGCGGCTTGTCGAGCAGCAATATGCCGCTGACATTACGTCCGTATCGGCGCCGACGTCCCATGATAGGCTAGCTGCTCCGAAATATGTCTCAATACCCGTCCACCCACGTCGTTCATTGCCGAACGATGGATACGACGGCCCCATACGGCGCCGACACACAAGTCACCGAGTCCAAGGCGATTTCTCCGTCAAATGGCAAGCCGTTTTCCGGCAATCGCAAATGTGATCCGAACGCAATGTCGCTCGCCGGACTCATCCTTCCTCCGACTCCGACTCCGACTCCGACTCCGACTCCGACTCCGAATTTCCCGCTGCTACTGCCTCTTGTATCAGATGCGAGAGATGCTCCCCCCGGGAAATCGACTCGTCATGGACGAAACGAAGCTCGGGTACCGTGCGCAGACGGGTCCGATGAGCCAGCGACCGGCGCAGAAATCCCGCGAGTCTGCCATTGAGCAAAAGCTCCTGCTCGGCACCACCCTCGTCGACGGGGAAGCAGGTGAAGTAGACCTTGGCATGCGCGAGATCTCGGCTTACACGCACTTCCTGCAGTGTAACGAGACTCAGGCGCGGGTCTTTAACCTCTTCGCGCAGGATCTGCGCAAGCTCGCGCCGCAACTCGGCGCCGATACGTTCCGTCCGCGGGTACTCCTTCATACCGCCATGCACAAAATGCGGCGGCCGGCAATCGCGAACCGGCGGCAAAAAGTATCGTACTTGATCACGGAAAGCAGCGATTCGGCTCAGAGCGACCGTGCGCGCTCCGTGCGCTCGAACACCTCGATATGGTCACCTACCTGGACATCGTTGTAGTTCTTCACACCGATACCGCACTCGGTACCCGCCTTGACCTCTGGCACATCCTCCTTGAAGCGACGCAACGACTCCAACGCGCCCTCGTAGATGACAACATTGTCCCGCAACACACGGATGGGATTGTTACGCTTGATCACGCCTTCGACGACCATGCAGCCGGCGACGGCGCCGAACTTCGAGGACCGGAAAACATCCCGCACCTCGGCGAGTCCGATAATCTCCTCCAGCACCTCTGGGCTGAGCAGCCCCGACAAGGCCTTTTTTACATCATCGATCAGCTCGTAGATGACACTGTAGTAACGAAGATCCAGGCCCTTGTCGTCCACGATCCGGCGTGCAGCTGCATCGGCGCGAACATTGAATCCGAGCAGAATGGCATTCGACGTAACGGCCAGGTTGGCATCCGACTCGTTGATACCCCCTACGCCTGAGGCCACAATGGTAACCTTTACCTCATCCGTCGAGAGTTTGAGCAGACTTTCCCGCAATGCCTCCATGCTCCCTTGCACGTCCGCCTTGATGACGAGATTGACTGTTTGTACCTCGCCTTCCTTGAATTGCGAGAACAGCTGGTCCAGGCTCGCGGTACGCTGCTCTTCGAGCTTTGCCTGACGCTCCCGCTCCCGGCGCAGCTCCGCAACTTCGCGCGCGTGCTTCTCGTCGGCAACAGCCACTACATCGTCGCCGGCATTGGGCGTGCCGGAGAGTCCCAGCACCTGCACAGGTATCGAGGGTCCGGCGGATTTCACACTGCGACCCTTTTCGTCGAACATGGCGCGCACGCGCCCAAACTCTGTACCACTGACGATCATGTCACCTTGGCGCAGGGTGCCCGCCTGAACGAGAACCGTTGCCACCGGGCCGCGACCCTTATCGAGCTGAGACTCGACGATCGTTCCTCGGGCAGGTCCCTCCTCGGGTGCAGTCAGCTCCAAGACCTCCGCCTGCAGCAGCAGGGCCTCGAGCAGGTCGTCGATGCCTTCACCGCTCTTGGCCGAAACCTTCACGACCATGGTGTCTCCGCCCCACTCCTCGGGCACCACCTCCTGTTGCGTAAGCTCCTGCAGCACTCGGTCCGGATTCGCGTCCGGCTTGTCGATCTTGTTGACCGCAACCACGATGGGAACACTGGAGGCGCGCGCATGCTGAATAGACTCGACGGTCTGGGGCATGACACCGTCGTCTGCGGCCACCACCAGGACGATAATGTCCGTGACCTTCGCACCGCGCGCGCGCATGGCCGAGAAGGCGGCGTGGCCGGGCGTATCCAAGAAGGAGATCATGCCGCGGTCGGTCTCGACATGATAGGCACCGATGTGCTGGGTGATGCCACCGGCCTCGCCATCGGCAACGCGTGTGCGACGAATATGGTCGAGCAACGAGGTCTTGCCGTGATCCACATGTCCCATGATGGTGACCACCGGCGACCTGACCTTCTGCTCGAGCTGCTCGACCTGCTCTTCGACCTGCTGCATCATCGCGTCTTCAACATCCCGGGCCTTGGCCCTGACGACTATATGTCCCATCTCCTCCACAACGATCGTCGCGGTATCACTGTCGAGCATCTGGTTGATCGTGACCGGCATGCCCTGTTTGAACAGTAACTTGACCACATCGCCGACCTTCGCCGACATCCGACCTGCAAGGTCGCCCACAGAGATCGCCTCGGGGATCTCCACTTCACGTGTCACAGGTGCGGTCGGCCTTTGAAAACCATGCTTGTCCTGGAGCTGGGGCTTCGCGGCCTTCTTCTTGCGTCGCGGACGCCGTTCGGTCGGGGCAGGCGCCGCTTCATCGCCGACGGCCTCTTCGTAATCCACCTCCGGCACCAATTCGCGTGCGCGCAGCGAGTCCTTGCGCGCGGCCTTCTTGACCGATTTTTCCTTCTCGGAGGGCTCGGCGAGGCGTTTCGGGTGCTTCTTGGCCTTTCCCTTGGCCTCGGCGCTCTCGCTCGCGGACTCCTCGCTCGCCGCGGGGGATTCCACCGCAAGCTCCACCTTCCCCTCGTCCGCCGCCTTGCGACTCGCCTCCTCTTCATCGGCCTTGCGACGTGCCTCCTCTTCCTCCTTGCGACGTATTTCCTCCTCGGCCCTGCGGCGGGCCTCTGCCTCCCTGGCCTCACGCTCACGCTCCTCCTGCTCCGCCAGGCGCCTCGCGTCCTCTTCGGCCCGCCGCGCCTGTAATTCCGAGCGCCGGTCTACCGCAGTCGGAGCGCGCTTGGGCTCCTCGACAAGGAGATGCTCCTGCACCTGCCCGACAACGGCTGTGTCAGCCGCTTCCGTCTCCGGTGCCGGTGAACCGCGCTTGACGTAGGTACGCTTGCGCCGAACCTCGACGCTGACCGTCTTGGCCCGCGGCGCAGTCGCCGCTCTGACGTTACCGGGGGCACGCCCGCCGCCCGCCGGCTGGCGAAGCTCACTGACCGACTTTCGCTTGAGAGTAACCCTGCTGGGGGCCGGACCCGTGTCGTTTCCGGCTTTGCCGTGACTACGGCGCAGATAACCCAGAAGCTGGACCTTCTCCTGCTCGGTTAATCTCGCCTCACCATCGACGGCTGAGATGCCCGCCTCCTGTAGTTGGGCGAGGAGGCGCTCCACCGGAATTCCAACCGTGCTGGCCAGCTGATTGACAGTTACTTCACTCATCCTCATACCCTCCTGCCCTACTCGTTCTCCGCCTCGGCAAACCAGGGTTCGCGCGCCTTCATAATCATCGCGGCCGCACGCTCGGCATCGATACCCGCCATCTCCGTGAGCTCGTCTACCGAGAGCTCGGCCAGTTCATCCATGGTGGCCACGCCATTGCGGGCAAGACTGAAGGCCAGCGTCTCGTCCATACCGTCCATCTCCAGCAGATCCTGCGCCGGTTCCCGAACCAAGCTCTCCTCGCTGGCAATGGCACGAGTCAGGAGCACATCCTTGGCTCGATTGCGCAGCAGAGTGACGATTTCCTCGTCGAATTCCTGGATAGCCATCATTTCTGACAAGGGCACGTAGGCAACCTCGTCGACGGTCGAGAAGCCCTCTTCGACCAGCACGGCGGCCACATCCTCATCCACATGCAGCAAGTCCATGAAGCTCTCCACCAGACGCCCCGCCTCCTGCTCGCTCTTGGCCGCTGCTTCCTCCTCGTTCATCACATTGAGCTCCCAGCCGGTCAGCTGGCTGGCAAGGCGCACGTTCTGCCCACCACGCCCAATGGCCTGTGAGAGATTCTCCTCCTTCACCGCCACATCCATGCTGCGCGCCTCCTCATCGATGATGATAGAGACCACGTCCGCCGGGGACATGGCGTTGATGACGAACTGCGCGGGATTGTCGTTCCATAGGATGATGTCGACACGCTCACCGTTGAGCTCGTTGGATACCGCCTGCACGCGCGAGCCACGCATACCGACACAGGCGCCCACCGGATCGATGCGCGAGTCCGCGGCGCGCACCGCGATCTTGGCTCGTGAGCCCGGATCGCGTGCCGCAGCGAGAATCTCGATCAAGCCTTCCCCAACCTCTGGGACTTCCAACTTGAACAATTCGATCAACAGATCCGGAGCCGTACGGCTCAAGAAGAGCTGCGGTCCCTTGGATTCGGAGCGCACATCGAAGAGATAGGCGCGCAGCCGGTCGCCAGGTCGCACCGACTCGCGAGGAATCACGTGATCGCGTGGAACGAGCGCCTCCGCGTTTCCGCCCAGATCGAGCAGGATGGTACCGCGATCCGCTTTCTTGACCACCCCCGTAACCAGTTCTCCTCTGCGGCCCTCGTAAGCCTCGACCACCTTGGCGCGCTCGGCCTCCCGGACCTTTTGCACAATCACCTGCTTTGCAGTTTGAGCCGCGATGCGGCCGAAGAGGACCGACTCCATCGGCTCTTCGACAAAGTCACCGATCTGAACCGACGGGTCGCGCTCTCGCGCAACCTGGAGCGTCAACTGATGATCGGGCGCTTCCAGTGCCGCTTCTCCCGGATCCTCCACGACTTCCCAGCGGCGGAACGTGTTGTAGTCGCCTGTTTCCCGATCGATCGCAACCCGGGCGTCGATGTCACCACTGGCCTTCTTGCGAGTGGCAGACGCCAACGCGGCCTCCATGGCCTCGAAGATGACCTCTTTCGGCACGTCTTTTTCGTTTGAAACGGCTTCTACCACTACCAGGATTTCTTTGCTCATTGCACTTTCCCGAATCAGAATTCAGGCACCAAACGCGCGGATTCGACCATCGCCAGGGGGATCTCGCGGTTCTCGCCGTCGACCCTGAGCAGTACCGCTTCCTGCTTCAGCCCGTCGATCTGCCCCTCCAGATTACGCCGACCGTCGAGCTTGACCGCCAACTTCAAGCGTACCTTGCGGCCGCGGAAGCGATCGAAGTGCTCGGCCGTGAATAAGGGCCGGTCCAAGCCCGGAGAGGAAACCTCCAGGTTGTAATGCCCGGAAATCGGATCCTCCACATCGAGCACGCCGCTCAACTGATGGCTGACGGCGCCGCAATCGTCCAGTGTGATACCTTCACTCTCATCGCTACATCCGCTTGCGTGATCGATGTAGACCCGCAGCACCGAGCCGCCCTTGGCGCGTTGAACATACTCGACACCCACGAGCTCATAGCCCATCGGCTCCACCACAGACCTCACCAGACCCGTCAACTCGCTTTCTAGGTGCCGCATCCGCCTCTTTTACAAACAAAAAATGGGCACAAGGCCCACTCTGCACCGGATTCTTGCCGCGTGGATCACGTGCGAGCCACGCCGGCTAGAAACCAAAAAAAACCCCGATCACGGGGCATCAGTGGCGTTCAGGTTCCATGCTCCGAATCTTATTCCGCTATTTCCTCAATCCGCGGATTTTACCCCCTTGACCGATTGCGGGCAAGGTAAAGAACCAGGTGACCTCGTATGCTCGCCCGATACTCAGCCGCGAAGGCATATCATTTTCCGGCAATCGCCTAAACTGGCCTCATCGATCAGGTGCAATGCTACGGCAGGTGAGTTCGCGCCAGGTACTCGTGACTTCGCATTTCCTCCAACCGACTCTGGGTACGAGTGAAATCAAAAGAGAGCGACGAGCTGGCGCTATAAAGCTCGGCTGGAACGGCCTCGGCGGACACGACCAGGTTCACGTTATGGTCGTAGAGTACATCTACGAGTCGAACGAACCGCGCCACTTTGTCCTTGTCCTCGTCGCCCATCTTCGGGACATTCGAGATAAAGACCGTGTGGAAAAAGCGCGCGATCTCGATGTAGTCGATAGTGCCTTTGGCCTCGTCGCAGAGGGCCTTGAATTCGAACCAAGCGATCCCGTCCGCGTACCGAACGACGGAGATGGGCCGGTCCGCGATCTCGATGTCCTCCCCTTCCACGACGTTCTCCGGTCGCAGAGCGTGAAAGCTCTCGAGAAGGCTGCTGTCGGCCTCTGCGTCCAAGGGAAAATGATAAATCTCTGCCTGCTCGAGATAGCGCAGCCGGTAGTCCTCCTGCCCGTCCAGGCAGATCACGTGCGTGTGTTTCTTGATGAGCTCGATTGCGGGCAGGAAACGCTCGCGCTGCAACCCGCCTCGATAGAGCTCGTCAGGGGGAATGTTCGAGGTAGTGACAAGAGTTACGCCGCGCTCGAACAGGGCAGTCAATAACCGGCCAAGCAACATGGCGTCCGTGATGTCGGTGACGTGGAACTCGTCCAGGCATAGGATTCTAGCCCGCATCGACAGGCTTTCCGCCACCAAGGGAACGGGGTCGGGAGTTTTGGGTAACTTCTTCAGCTCCGCATGCAGATCCTGCATGAAGAGATGAAAGTGCACGCGCAGCTTCTCCGCAAACGGCAAGCACCGATAGAACTCGTTCACCAAGTGGGTCTTGCCGCGACCCACACTACCCCAAATGTAGAGGCCGAGGACGGGATCGGATCGAGTCCGAGAACTGAATCTCAAGTGCTTGAAAAGACCCCACGGGTCCTGCTGCCGAACCGTCAATTCCTCGTAAATCATTTGCAGCTCGCGCACAACGGCTGCCTGTTGCGGATCATGCTCGAACCCCTCCCGTTCCAGGTCCGCTTGGTATCGTTCGAGGGGTGTCATTGCGCGTACAAACTGCTCCGAGACGGCGAGAGTGGCAAGGTCGGTTATTGGTCCGAAACCGCTTGTTCCCGTATCTGATCCACGATTCCAGCCAACTGCTCGTCGGGCGGAGAGCCTCCCTCCATCAGCCAATCCATGAGATCCTCATTGGGACAATCCAACAACCGCGCGAAACTATCGCGGTCTGCCGGGGACAGCACCTGATATCGATGCTCTAGAAATCCTTCCAGGAGCAGGTCGAGCTCACGCATTCCCCTCCGACAGTGCCACTTCAACTTAGCTTGCTCGGACATCGGGATCTCGAGGTGCGTCCGCCTGATGACGGCGCTCAATATCTCCGCCACTCGATTTCAGCATCCGCTCGGCTCTGACGAGGGGAGCTGAGCGGATTTCAGAAGACTGCAAAAGCTACAGCGATCGCATCGCGATGAGCCGCTTGATCTCGGCAATTGCTTTGCCGGGGTTGAGGCTCTTCGGACAGGTATTCGTGCAATTCATGATGGTGTGACAACGGAAGAGCCGGAACGGATCCTCCAGCTCGTCGAGCCGCTCGCCTGTGGACTCGTCACGGCTGTCCGCAATCCAGCGATAGGCCTGGAGCAACGCGGCCGGCCCCAGATAACGATCACCGTTCCACCAGTAACTCGGACAGCTCGTCGAGCAAGAAGCGCAAAGAATGCACTCGTAGAGTCCGTCCAGTTTTGCACGGTCTTCCTTTGATTGCAGGCGTTCGCGATCCGGTGGAGGCGTCGACTGGGTCCACATCCAGGGCTTGATGGCGGCGTACTGCGCATAGAAGTTGGTAAGATCCGGCACCAGGTCCTTCACCACCGGCAGGTGTGGCAGAGGGTAGATCTTGACGTCACCTTTGATGTCCGAGATCGCCTGGGTGCAGGCAAGGGTATTGGTCCCGTCGATGTTCATCGCACAGGATCCGCACACACCCTCACGACAGGAACGCCGGAAGGACAGCGTCGAATCCACCTCGTTCTTTATTTTGAGCACGGCATCGAGAACCATCGGGCCGCAGCTGTCGAGATCGATTTCGTAGGTATCCGTGCGCGGGTTTTCGCCGGTGCTCGGATCCCAGCGGTAAATGACGAAGCGCTTGGTGTTCTTGGAACCGTTGGCGGCGTTGAATGTCTTGCCCTTTTGCACGACCGAATTCTTTGGAAGCCGAAACTCAGCCATTCGAGTGTTCCTCGTTTGTCAGCGAACGCGCTGGGGCTCGTTCCTCACCCCAGCCCAGGTGTTCGAGTAATATTTGGACCCTTCCTCAATCATTACCTTGCCCGGTGACTCAATACACCCGGGCCTTGGGCGGAACCACCTCCATTTCGTCCGTGAGGGTGTAGTAGTGGACCGGCCGGTAATCGATGGTCGGCTCCCCGTCTTCGCCGAGCCAGGCGAGAGTATGCTTCGTCCAGTTGTCGTCGTCTCGGTCCGGATAATCCTCTCGGGCGTGGGCTCCGCGGCTCTCGGTCCTGTTCCGGGCGCTGTGCATGGTAACCACCGATAGC
>JAJDOL010000223.1 GCA_022340195.1 Chromatiaceae bacterium | reverse complement strand
TGCAGCTCCGGGATGTCGCCCGAGGTGTATATGGAGACGTCACCGGCGTCCATGATGCGTTGCAGGAAACCTTGATTCACCCGCACTGTGCGGATCGAGCCCATACTGATTTCCGTGTACTGTTTATTGAGCAGGCCGTGGGTCCAGATGATCTCGCCCTCCTTGATCACCAGGCGGTCGAGCTTGGTAATAACCCACCAGGACAGCAGTCGCACGAAGCCGATTACGACCAGTACGATGCCGATGACACCAGCAATCTTCTCGCTCCCGGCAGGGATAGGCAATGCCGCAAGCAGAGGTCCACCTGCAGCCGCCAGGTAGATGCCGAAAAGTATCAGAACAATCACCAACAGGGTCCCGAAGGGATTCATGCGCACCATCGAGGGACTGGCTTCATAAAGGACATTGGACATCGGGAAACCCCTTGCGGACATGAGTCGTCGAGGATCTGCTCGATTGCGGAATTCCCGCAAGATCCGCCGAACACTCGGTGACTGCCGGAAAATGATATACCAGGATGCCGCGGATTCTCGTTCGTGTTCAAGGCGTGCCAGCTGGCGCATAACCGGTTATGTAACGACTGGCACAGCGCGAAAGACCGACGAAAAGACAAGCAGGCTGGTATGATTTTTGACAGAAGTCGTCGTGAGTTGCGCGATGTTAGCAGCAACAGCAGGGGGGCGAAAGTCTCGCGATATAATCCGTTGATGCGTCTCGCGTCCCAGCTTTACGTCACGCCCGGCCACATCCGTTCGCGCCTGTTCCGCGATCTGGTACTTTTGGTTCTGTTTACTGTCGGTCTGCTGATCCTGGTCGGCTGGTTCCTGACCGGCCAGTTGAAGCGGGAGCTCGCGGGCTCCCAAATCGCTGCCGCTACGGCCCTGGTCCGCGACGAGATTCGAGCCCTGATCAGCCCGGTGGAGCAGCAACTGCTGATCACTCGCGACGGATTGCGCGCCGCCGATCTCACACCCGACGACCAGAATGCGCTCAACCAACACTTCCGCCCCGTGTTGCTCCACGTGGCCCAGATCGCCGGAATCAGCCTCGCCGTTGACAGCGGGGCCGAGTACTTTCTGTTGCGCGAGCATGAGGAGTGGGTTGGGCGCGAACGGTCTCCGGGCGACACGGGATCGGCTACCTGGACGCGCTGGAGCACCGAGGGAGCGGAGTTGGACACTCGCAGCGGGCCGCTGGATTACGATCCGCGCCGGCGCCCGTGGTTCGCCGCCGCCTTGGATGCCGAGGGCAGACGTGTAACCTGGAGCGCACCTTACATCTTTCATAGGTTGCAGGTACCAGGCATCACCGCATCGATCGCTTGGGAGCAAGACGGGGTCACCCGGGTGCTGGCGATGGACGTGCTACTGAGCCGGATCGTCCAGACCCTCGACAAACTTTCCCTCGGCGGCGACGGCCGCGGCTTCCTGCTCAATAGTGACGGGGGCCTGTACTTACCCGGGCAGCAGGGATATGACGCCACCAAGTCGACCGCTAGCCAATTTTTCTCCTCTCACAAGAGTCTCGGAGGCCCCTTGCTTTTCGATGCGATAGCCGCGTGGGAGGCAGCGGGGCGCCCCGCGGAAGAGCTGATCCGATTCCGAAGTCAGCGTCGTGATTGGTGGGGTGGCTTTCTGCCCTTGTCGCCGGAGCCGGACACCGCCTGGATCGGTGTCGCCCGACCTACCTCGGAGACCTTGGGTGTCCTACAAAGCCGCTGGCAGATCCTGGCCCTTACATCCCTCGCCATCGTTGCCTCGGGCGTCGGGCTTGTGTTGGTCCTGATGCGGAAGTACAGCCGCCAGCTTCGGGATCTGCCCAAGCTCACCATCGACCGAGCGAACTACGCGCAGGATCTCGACGACCTGATTCGCAACGGGGAGGATATGCACCTGGAGCTCAAGTCCACCATGCGCACCAACTTGCATACCGGACGGCCGGGAAAGGAGGTCGAGCTGGCTTGGCTCAAGGGTGCCGCCGCCTTCATGAACTCCGATGGCGGCATACTACTGATGGGCGTGGCGGACGACGGCAGCCTGGTCGGATTGGAGGCGGACAAGTTCGAGAATGAGGACAGGTGCCGCCTGCACTTCAAAAACCTCTTCAATCAACACCTGGGCGCGGAGAACGCCCGCTTCGTGCGCTTTGATCTCTACGAGCTGGAGGGGAGGAAAATCGGCGCCGTGGAGTGCGAGCGCGCCAACCTACCCGTTTATCTGCACACCAAGAACACCGAGAGCTTTCTGATACGAAACGGCCCGTCGAACATCGAGCTTACGATCAGCCGGGCGGTCAAATATATCCAGGGCCGGTTTTGAGACAACATTCCCCGGCGCGGCTCAGGCCCTGATTGCCGCGGCCTCGACCGCAACGCTCGGACCCGAGCGCTCGTCCGCAAGACGACGTCCGGTCGCGCGTGTTCTGCACTTCCTTCTCACACCGGCGAACAGACTGTAGCCCTCGCTTGCCTCCAAGTAGCTCAGCAGATCGACGAGATGATTCTGGGCATCGGCGAGCCGCTCACGGCCCTCGATCTCCTCTACTTCCAGAGCAGAGCGTAGGATCTTGAGCGTCTCCTTCACGGCCTCGCTATCCGACAAGGGCGTGGATCCCAGAAGATTCTTGAACTCATAGAAGGAGATGGTGTCGAGCTCCTTCCCGTACTCCCCCTCGACGCTGTGCATTACCATCTTGCCGAGCGCCTTCTGCTCCGGAATGAAAAAGTTGAAAGGGCCCACCGGACATTGAGAGCTGCAGGTGGAGAAAGCCTTTCGGATCGACGTGACAAGCCCGATGACCTGGGGATCCTGTGTATAGGGCCCGTAGCGGTTTACCGCGGCTGACCAGCCGAAGAACCGAACAACCAAGTAAAGGGTCTCCTCGGCGAACGAACCGTCCGGGTACCGACGACGCAAGGAATCGAGCCCTCCCAGCTCGAGGAGCTTATAGATGCGACTCTGGAGATCCTCACACGCCGAGAGGAAGGGGTTGACGTAGAGCGCGGCCATCCTCACCCGTTCTCTCTGACGCTCCTTCTCATGGTCGTGCGCCCAAGTCCAAACGGCCCATACCGCCGTCGCAACCGGAATCAACCACTGCATGAGGATACCCTCGCTGCCAATTTTGTGGATTCACCAACGAACGACCCCACAGGTGCGCTGACGATATTCCTGGCACACCGGCAAGTCACACATCTGATTATAAGCTCAACCGCCGCTTCAAGGGTCACGCATCGCGTCCCGCAAGGCGCGAACGCGTGCATCGCGGATACGCGCTGGGACTTCCGCCGGCGCGGGCGCCGCGGCCACAACGGCACTCACGTCCACTTCACTAGCAGCTGCCGCGAGACGGCGCAGTCGCTCGCCCTGCGGATAAGCGCGCTCCTGGAAACCTTTGCGGCCGCGGTAATCGGCCTCGAACGCCATCAGCCCCTGCTCGAAACGCTCGGGGCGTCGAAAGACATCCAAACCCTGTAGCATGTCGAGCAGTGTCCCGGGACGCAGCTCGTCAACTTTGTGCGCCATACCATGGTAGCGCGCCACGAGTCGAGCGAGCTCGCAAAAACGACGCGGGGCCTTGAGCCGGCCACATAAGCCCTCGATAAGATCCACGCTCCGCTGCTCGTGACCGCGATGACGCGGCAGGATTTCCGGCGGCGTGGTTCCCTTTCCGAGGTCGTGGGTCAGGGCCGCAAACACAACCTCCGGATCCGGGGACAGACGTACGGCCATGTCGACAACCATCATGGTGTGGATACCGGTATCGATCTCGGGATGCCACCGTTGCGGCTGCGGAATCCCGAACAGGCGATCCACCTCGGGAAACAACCTCGCCAGGGCACCGGATTCACGCAGGACATCGAAGAAGCGCGAGGGCTTGGGCTCCGCGAGCGCCTTGGCAAGCTCCTGCCAAACGCGTTCCGGGACCAAAGCGTCCACCTCGCCGGCTTGTACCATGGCGCGCATCAAGGCCATGGTTTCTTCCGCGACCCTGAAGCCGAGCTCTGCGAAGCGCGCCGCGTATCGAGCCACGCGCAACAGCCGCACGGGATCCTCGGTGAAAGCGGTCGAGACGTGTCGTAGCACGCGATCGTCGAGATCGGACTGACCCCCATAATAATCAATGAGGTTGCCCTGCTCGTCCTCGGCCAGGGCGTTGATCGTCAGATCGCGCCGCCGCAGGTCCTCCGCGAGGGTGACGTCCGGGTCCGCATGAACCGAAAAACCTCGATAACCGGGGCCTGTCTTGCGCTCCGTCCGAGCCAAGGCGTACTCCTCCTTGGTCTGCGGATGGAGGAAAACGGGAAAGTCCTTTCCCACCTGACGATACCCTTGTGCGATCAGATCCTCCGGTGTCGCTCCCACGACGACGAAATCACGGTCATCGTGGGGCAGGCCGAGCATCCGATCCCGCACGGCTCCTCCAACGAGATAGACCTCGATGACTCTTCCGGACGCGCGCAGTTTACCCATCAGGGGAAAGTCGGGATAAAGCAGCCGGATTCCAAGCTACTAGCGCTTGCCGGCATTGCTGTCGCACGCCAGCATGCCGACAGCCATTGCGGTTGAGTGCCTCGGCCATCGTGCTCGCAGAGCTGTCTCGGAAAGGCGGCTCGAGGTTTCTCCTTCGGGGCGAACCATTTTTGAAAATAGAGGCTCAGTCGAAATATCGGTTATGCCTTTTTCGTTGGTGTCGATGACTCGTCAACGAAAGAATCAAACGATTGATGTGCCTTCTTGCCTTTGTGTGAGAATTGGGTTACCTGTTACTGGACGCGGCGCGTTCGCGCTGCCGTGAACGAAAGGGGTTTTGGCTGTGCGCCTCATCCACCAATTGAAGGCTCATACCCCTAGGCTCGGTCTCGCCTGTAGGGCATATTCTTGGTCAGTATTTAGCAGGGTCCTGGCTCGCAGAACGTGTATTCCAACTATTTCGGTCTCAAGGAGGCGAGCTTTTCCATTACGCCGGATCCCCAGTATCTGTTCCTGAGCGAGCAGCACCGGGAGGCGCTGGCGCACCTGCTCTATGGCGCCGGGGAAAGCGGCGGTTTCGTGCTGCTGACCGGCGAAGTGGGAACCGGAAAGACCACCGTGTGCCGCGCTTTTCTGGAGCAGTTGCCCGCGGGTGTGGATGTCGCCCTGATCCTCAATCCGGCCATGACGGTTCCCGAGTTGCTGCACACGGTCTGTGACGAGCTGCACATCGCGGTGCCGGAGCGGGAAAGCACGGTCAAATGCCTGGTCGATCGCCTCAACGCCTACTTGCTCAACGCACATGCGGAGGGCCGGCGAGCGGTCCTTATGATCGATGAGGCTCAAGACCTGCAACCAGAGGTGTTGGAGCAGGTCCGATTGCTCACCAACCTCGAGACGACCAAGCACAAGCTGCTTCAGATTTTCCTTGTGGGTCAACCCGAGTTGCGTACCTTGCTCCAGCGCGAGGGCCTGCGCCAGCTCAACCAACGCATTACCGCCCGATATCACCTTCGGCCCTTCGACGCGCACGAGACGGCGGAGTATGTGCGGCACCGATTGGCGGTGGCTGGTGTGGAGCGGCAGTTGTTCACTCGCGCCGCGATGCGTCTTGTGCATCGCATTTCCGGTGGCGTCCCGCGACTGATCAATATCCTATGCGACCGCGCTCTGCTGGGTGCCTGTGTCACCCGCAGTCCCTTGGTGACGAAGGAAATCGTGAACAAGGCGGCACAAGAGGTAAAGGATCCGGGCTGGCGTCAACAGAGATCTGGCCTTGGACGCATCGCGGCAGTTGTTGCCGCTCTAGTGGTTGCCGGGTCCTCTGGCTGGGTGACCCGCTCCTGGCTGGCCGAACCCCCCTATGCAGATCGGGCAGCGCCGTACATTCCGGCTCCTCTGGCCCGCTGGCTGCCGCCACGGGAAGCCGCTCCGCTTGCCCAGGCGTCAAAGGCCCAGGATGGGGAGATAGCCGGATCAGAAGACGCGGCCGCACTCCCAACCCGGCAGGGCGGCGTGGCATCCGTAACCCAGGACGGCGCCGCGACCGGTACGTCGAGCGCTATCCAAGGGCCAACGCCTCGTCTCGCTTTGGCCAGACTGGATCTCGAGGGGCCTGCTGAGGACCTGGTGCTCTCCGACATGGTTATGGATCGAGCGTCTGCCATGCGGGTGTTGCTGCGCCGCTGGGGCATCGAGCTCAAGGACCTGGGGCAGGGGGATCCCTGCATACGCGTGCGGGATTACGGGTTGCGCTGCGAGCGCGATTCGGGGGGCTGGGATCGTATGCGTTTCTTCGACCGGCCGGCTCTGGTTAGGTTGGTCACAGAGGACCTCCGGGAGGTGTATCTCGTGATCGGCGCGCTCGACGCGGAGGCTGCGACGCTGGAGCTGACCGAGGGGAGTCGGCGGGTGAATCTCGCTTCCCTGGACCAGTACTGGGATGGAGAGTACCTCATGCTGTGGCAGCCACCGCCTGTCGGCGGTGTGATGATAGGTCCAGGATCGGTCGGTGAGTCCGTTCGCTGGCTACGAAAGCTCTTGTCGCAGGTCCCGGATCTGGACTTCGAGGACACGGGCTCGGGCACATTCGACAAAACGTTAGGGGAGGCGGTGCGCGGATTTCAGGCGCGCGAGGGATTGGAGACCGATGGCGTTGCCGGCCCCAAGACCCTCGTTCGGCTTCACAGTGTCGTGGGTATGCCGGAGATTCCCGGGCTCGAGCCGGATTCCTGAGCATCATGTCCTATATCCTGGAGGCGTTGAGGAAGTCCCAGCAGGAGCGTGAGCTCGGTCATGTGCCGACGCTGGAAACCCCGACCCTGCTCGCCGAGGTGCAAGGATCCCGCCCGAACCCTTGGATCTTGCTGGCGGTGGCCCTGGCCGCTTTGGCGGTGGTCATAGCGCTCTACTCGGCCCTGCGTGGCGGCTCACCGGTTGGCGGTCCGGTCGAGACGGTGGCGCAAACCACCCGGGCGGCGGCGCTCGAGACGGCGGAGCAGGATCCTACGACGCCCGCGGACATGACGAATCAGCCGCCAACCAAGCCTGTGTTCCCGAAACCGGCACCTGTCGCATCCGGTCCTCTGACACCGGCGTCGGGGCCTCCGATGAAGTATCCGATCGATCCGGGTACGGCCGCCTCATCCGCTGTGATAGAGGCACCCGCGACCTCCTCTATACCTGAAACGCAGCGCCCGACGCGCGTGCCGCCCTCAACAGCCGAGGAACCCTCTTCGGCCCAGACAAGGGATCGGCACGGCAAGGTTCCACCGGATCTGGTCGCGGACATCGAGGCCTTCAAACGGGAGCTTCGCGACGAGCAATCGAGTGCATCGGAAACCGCACAGGGTGAGAGTCACGCCCGACCACAGGATTTGCGTCTGCCCAATGAGGTACGAATGCGCCTGCCCAAGTTCGTTATGTCGGCACACATCTACGATAGCGAGCCGTCCAAGCGCTTCGTTTTGATCAACGGCCTGAAAACGCGGGAGGGAGAGGAGTCGCTCCAAGCGATTGCGGTGGAGCAGATACTGCCTGACGGCGCTGTGTTGAGCTTCGATGGACATAGGTTCTTTCAACAGCGCTAATGAAATACAGGAACGAGTCTGGAACCCATCCGGCCTATCCCAGATCGGCTGCTCGCAGGACGATCCGGGCTGTGAGAAGGACGAGGGGCCGATTGGTGGGACGGCGGTTGCAGTTCCGGCCTTCTCGATCGACAGGTACGAGGTGGCCGTGACCGATTACCGGCATTGCACGGATGCTGGCAAGTGTGATCGGCCGACGGGGCAAACCCCTAGCAAATAGCGCAATCTGTATGCCGCCGCACGTATGAGTCATCCAATCATCTGCGTCGAGTGCCTAGGCCAAAGACCATGGCGAGACCACGACAGATTGGCGATGAATCGAAAGCGGCGAAACCTGGGGTTGACATCCCCTAGGGGCATCGTAAACTAAAGCGCTTAATTGCGGGAATAGCTCAGTTGGTAGAGCACAACCTTGCCAAGGTTGGGGTCGCGAGTTCGAGTCTCGTTTCCCGCTCCAAAAACAATGAGTTAGGGCTGTCATCCGACAGCCCTTTTTCTTTGTGTCGCGTTTTGCGTCATCGCCGTCACGTAAAACCCGAGCCGCGTGATAACGACCCGCCATTACCACTCCGAGCGTCCTCTTACTCGCCCGCTCCGGCGGTGACGGTTTCGTGACCGAAGAATCCGGCGAAACCCATTCCAACACTTTATCCCGCCGCTGCTCTGCCATAAGCGGAAGCGACCAGGGTCGCGTTGCACCTCCCGCACTTAGTCTGACCGCTGAAAGGAGCACACCGCTATTGTATGATTTCTGAGTTAAAGAACAGCGTGGAGCCGGCTGAAGAAACCTGTAACATATAGCGCATGCTCGACGGAACGCTTTCAGCCGAACGCCTCGCCGAGCTGCGGGCGGCGCATCGTGGTGCACATGAGAAGCGCGCGGCCGACCGGATCAAGGCGGTGGTTCTGTTTGCCACCGGCTGGCGGGCAAAACATGTCACCGAAATATTGCGGGCCGATGCAAGCATCGTACGAAATCAGTTCAAACGCTATCGCCAAGGCGGCATCGCGACGTTGCGTCGTGTCGGTACCGACGCCAGCCGAAGCAGCTGTGCGCTCGACGCCGAGCAGCTAGTGAGCTAAGAGACAAAAGGCAAGCTACCTCAATACAAATCTGAGCCAACCGGAAGAAAACCCGTCATAACCATTGCAAATATTGAGCTTAAAATGGGCTGCCCTGTTGCTTTTATCAACGTCAACGTTGGTATGGCGCTTGGTAGATTTTGCCGATGAAGCTGCAAACGAGGCATTTCATATGACTCGATTAGGTATTGCATTACAGGGGGCTGACGCCGAAGCGCTGCAACTGTTAATTATTCTCGGCAGCATTGCGCTTATGGGTAACGCCATGATTAATCTCGTGCGTTTACATTTCCCAACTTCCGCAGGCGGCGCCGCTGGCGCTGTTCGCCTAACGTCAGGAAAACATAAACTCAATGCTAAGAGGAACTGAGTCGGCATGCTTCGCAGATATCGTCGCTACCCGCAGACGTGGAATCATGGAGGACATTCTTCCAGATGAAAAATCGGAAGGATTTTGACGAGCTTCCGGAGCATCCTCGCGAAGGGCTGACCACCCACTTTGTGGAAACATAGCCGGACGTGGTCAGCCTGCTGTTCGGTACCTGACGTCACCGCCTCGAGTTTTATCATGCGGGCCGAAGCCCGCATGAGGGCTCAATAGTCCATGTCACCCATTCCGCCCATTCCGGCTCCATGGCTGTGCTTCTCCTCCTTGGGCTCCTCGGCCACCATGGCCTCGGTGGTGACCATGAGACCGGCGATGGACGCGGCGTTCTGCAGGGCCGAGCGCACGACCTTGGTGGGATCCAGGATGCCCATCTCCACAAGATCTCCGTACGCGTCGGTGGCGGCGTTGAAGCCGAAGTTACCCGTGCCGTCGGCGACCTTGTGCAGCACTACGGAAGCCTCGGCGCCGGCGTTGGCCACGATCTGGCGCAGGGGCTCCTCCATGGCGCGGCGAGCGATGCCGATACCCACATCCTGGTCGTGATTGGCGCCCTTCAGCCCGCTGAGCTTGCCAAGGGCGCGCACGAGGGCCACACCGCCGCCGGCGACAATGCCCTCCTCAACCGCTGCGCGGGTGGCATGCAAGGCATCCTCCACGCGCGCCTTCTTCTCCTTCATCTCCACCTCGGTGGCGGCGCCGACCTTGATCACGGCCACACCGCCAGCCAGCTTGGCCAGACGCTCCTGGAGCTTCTCGCGGTCGTAGTCGGAGGTGGTCTCCTCGATCTGCTGGCGAATCTGCTCGCAGCGGCCCTTGATGTCGGCCTCGGAGCCGGCCCCGTCGATGATGGTGGTCTCATCCTTGCTGATCTGGATCTTCTTGGCGGTGCCCAACTCATTGAGGGTCGCCTTCTCCAGCTTCAGGCCCACCTCCTCGGAGATGACGGTGGCGCCAGTAAGGATGGCGATATCCTGTAGCATGGCCTTGCGCCGATCGCCGAAGCCCGGTGCCTTGACAGCGCTCACCTTGACGATGCCACGCAGGGCGTTGACCACCAGCGTTGCCAGGGCCTCGCCCTCGACGTCCTCGGCTACCAGAAGCAACGGCTTGCCCGACTTGGCCACACCCTCCAGAACCGGCAGCAGGTCGCGGACGTTGGAGATCTTCTTGTCATGCAGCAGGATGTACGCATCCTCGAGCTCCACTCGCTGGGTGTCCTGGTTGTTGATGAAGTAGGGGGACAGGTAGCCGCGGTCGAACTGCATACCCTCGACCACCTCGAGCTCGTTCTGCAGGGACTTACCCTCCTCGACTGTGATGACACCCTCCTTTCCCACCTTCTCCATCGCCTCGGCGATGATGGCGCCGATGGACTCGTCGGCGTTCGCCGAGATGGTGCCGACCTGGGCGATCTCCTTGTTGTCGGAGCAGGGCTTGGAGATCAGTTTGAGCTCGTCCACTGCCGCCCCCACGGCCTGGTCGATACCACGCTTCAGGTCCATGGGGTTCATGCCGGCGGCGACGGCCTTGAGACCCTCGCGCACCATGGCCTGCGCCAGTACCGTGGCAGTGGTGGTGCCGTCACCAGCGTCATCGGAGGTCTTGGAGGCGACCTGCTTGACCATCTGTGCGCCCATATTCTCGAACTTACCCTTGAGCTCGATCTCCTTGGCCACGGACACGCCGTCCTTGGTCACGGTGGGGGCGCCGAAGCTCTTCTCCAGCACGACATTGCGTCCCCTGGGACCAAGAGTCGCCTTCACAGCGTTGGCCAGCACGTTGACACCCGCCATCATGCGGTGGCGCGCGTCGTCGCTGAATTTGATGTCTTTTACGGTCATCTTATGGGTCCTGTATTGCGTAGTTTGTCAGGGATCTGTTGAGGTGACGTGTGGCCTTACGATCAAGCTTCGACGACACCCATGATGTCGTCTTCGCGCATGACGAGATAATCCTCGCCTTCGATCTTGACCTCGGTGCCGGAGTACTTTCCGAAAAGGACGCGGTCACCGACCTTCACGTCTAAAGCGCGGACGTCTCCGCTGTCGAGAATTTTGCCGTTGCCAACGGCGATCACTTCTCCCTGGATCGGCTTTTCGGTTGCCGAATCCGGGATCACGATGCCGCCCGCGGAGGTGCGCTCCTCCTCCATGCGGCGGACGACGACACGGTCATGCAAGGGACGGATCTTCATGTCTTTCTTCCTCCAGAACCTGGTTCCGGCCAGGCTCGTGAAACCAAATTGTTAGCACTCGACTCACGCGAGTGCTAACAAGCATATAGGCGTATTGTCGTTGGTAGTCAAGTGCTGTATTTTCGTGTTTTAACTGCTCGGCTGCAGTGACCATCTCGCGATGGCATACCCTCCAATCGCGTCGTGATCTCAGCCGGGTGCAGGTCGGTGAGGGTATCGTGCAACAGCACCATGTCGCCCTCGGACAGGTCGCGGAGGGCGAGCGCGCGACACCGGTCTTCGGGCTCTGCGCAATTTCAAAACACCACCGGTCGCTGGTCGGTCAACCAGTAGAAGCGGCAACCTGGCACAACAAGCCGATCATTGAAGATGCCCGGCGTTGTCCCAGAGTAAAGGTCATAGGGCCGACCAAACTGGAACAGTCCGCGGTTTCCCAGGTTTGTCAGGTCCAGATAGCTCGGTTCCACCGCGAAGTTGGCGACGACGAGCACCGAGTCGGAAGTCATCTCCGGGTGCGTTCGCAGGAAGGCGAACAGGTGAGGGCTGTCGACGCCGAGCAACTCACGGTTGTTGAAATCGGCAAAGGCCGGGATCGTTTTGCGCACCGCGATCATTTTCTTCAGCCCGTCGAAGATGCGCTGCTCGACGCTCCCGCGCTCATGCCGCCGCTCTGCTCGCTCCCAGTCGACGCGCGGGCGATGCAGCCATCGGGTATCCCCCGCCTTGGATTCGTCGTCGAGGAAGGTAAGCTCGTTCAACGTCCCGATCTCGTCGCCGTAGTAAAGCAAAGGGATACCGCCGTAGGACATGATCAGGCCGTGGAGAAGCAAAATCTGCTCGGTCGCCAGTTCGACCGCTTCCGGATCGCCGGCCTCGAGCGCGGCCTCCAGGCCCGCAAGGGAGGCCAGCGAGCCGGAAATGCGCGCATCGCCCGTCCTCTCGTTGACCCCGAAGGGTTGACCGCGGGCCGGGGAGCTCGCGAAGCGCCCGGTGAACCAGTCGACAAGGAAGCGGCGATGAGCCTTGGGCTCGTAGCCAACGGCGCGGATATCCGTGTCGTCGAAACCCAGGCCAATGTCGTCGTGACAGCGGACGTAATTGAGCCAGGTTGCCCTATCGAGCTTGTTCGGCAGGCTCAGTATGCCTTGCGCGAGGAGCTTGGCGCTCTTGGTCGCAACGGAGTTCCAGAGCAGAGCCATGAAGGTCGCGTTGTAGGCAATCTCGCACTCCTTGGCGATCACGGCGTCCTCGCCAAAATATTTGATGACCTCCAGGGGGGCCACGATGGCCTCCGCGATGAAGAGCACACCGGGGGCGACGACCTGGCAGCAGTCCTTCATCAGCTGCAGGATGAGATGGGCTTCCTGCTCGTTTTGACTGGCGGTACCGATTTTCTTCCACAAGAACGCGACTGCGTCCAGGCGGATGATGTCGGCGCCCTGGTTGGCCCAGAACAGGATGATGTCCACCATCTCGATGAGCACGCGCGGGTTGGTGTAGTTGAGGTCCCATTGGTAGCTGTTGAAGACCGTCATCACCCACTTGCCGAGCGTCGGGTCCCAGGTGAAGTTCCCCGGGGAGGTCTCGGGGAAGATCTCCGGCATGGTCTCCTCGAACATGTCGGGTAGGTCACGGGAATCGAACAGGTAGTAGAAATCCTGAAAGTCCGGGTACCCGGCCTTGGCACGTGCCGCCCAAACGTGCTCGTCGGAAGTGTGGTTGACGATCACGTCCAGCGTCAGCAGCATTCCCCGCTTGCGCATCGACTGAGCGAGGCTACGCAAGTCGCTCAGGGTGCCGAAACGCCCATCGACGTCGCGGAAGTCCTTGACCGCGTAACCACCGTCGCTCGCCCCCTCGGGGCAGGCGAGAATCCTCAGGATATGGACCATGTTCACCCCCAACTCGGAGAGGTAGGGCAAGCGCGATTCCACACCTTGGAGGTTGTGGGCAAAACCATCGCAATATAGGGCCATTCCGACGATGTCCTGGCTCAAGAACCAGTTGTGGTCCTCCTCGCGGGCCATATCGATACGCTCCAGCTCCTCCGGGCGGTCGATGTAGGCCCGTGCGAGGCGGTCCACCAACGCCGTCATCTGCTCGAAAAAGTCCGCGCGACTGCCATACAGCCGAACGAACAGGGAGTGAATGGCGTAAAAGTTCGCGCCGAGCCGCGTATAGAAATGGCGTAGATCCTGACGCTTGAGGTCCGGTCTAAGCTCGTCGAGGATGTCGTTCAGGAGGGCATGAGAGACTTGTTCGTACATGCAAAATGACGCCAGATGTCAGCAAGCAGTTCGCTTGCCGTCCATGACGATCTCGATTCGGGATCGCGGCTTGAACCGCAGAGCCTCGCCGCTTTCCAAAGAATGTGACGTCCCCTGTTATCGTCACCGACACGGCTGACGAACACCGGAGACTGCCGGAAGGCTTGAAGGTGCCAGGCGAGGTTGTAGGTCGTACTGCGCGATACCTCCCGGCCATCGGGGAATCGGTCAAACAGGACCTCCCCGAAGATACAGATCGGATGCATGGTTCAGGATTCAGTAATCGGGAGCGGATCGCTCCCGATGGACGAGAAATCGATTACACAAAATCGGTAAATAGT
>JAJDOL010000198.1 GCA_022340195.1 Chromatiaceae bacterium | reverse complement strand
TCGGTCATCGGCTATGGCATAGCGCTTCTAGGTACCATCCTCGCCATCGTTTATCTCCTGCAGATCTAGGGCGTGAAGTCCAGTCACTTCCGCTGTTCCGCCGGAGATTTCCTGGCCGCGCCATAAGAGAAACTGGACCGTCGGGTAGCGGAGTGGCCCTGCCGCTACTCCCTACTCGACGTAGCCTAGCCCCTTCCTTCCGCTCCAATCTTCCATATCTCTCAGCGATCACACGGGCAGCGTTCGGTTCGCCATCCTGGTCCTGAAGAGTTGATTGAGAATCCTTTTGTCGACACACGACAAGCGGGTTTTGATTCTGACTCGACGAAAAATCCGATCGACTCTTCGTCGCGAGATGCCTGGTTCACCTCCGCCAAGAAAACCATTTGCTGGGGCAACAGTCGCCGATTCGCAATACAAAATGTTTGCACTTTGTTTCCGCGCTTTCGCCACATTGCGAATCTATCCTGAAAAGTGAGAAAGGACGGCAAAAACCGCCCTAGTCATCGACCCGACACGGCGGGTCGACTTCATTAACGGAGGTGTACGATGTTCCGGAATATCTTGATCCCGACGGTCTCGACACTCGCTCTTGCAGCGGTTCTCAGCACACAGGCGCAACCCTTCAGTGGACCGCGCGGACCTATGGAATTCAGCGACATGGACCTGGATAGCAATGGCTACGTATCGCCCGATGAGTTCGCTCGACACCGCGCCGCACGCATGTCCGAACGAGCTGCGCAAGGCCGGTTGCTGCGTAACGCCGCGCAGGCACCGAGCTTTGAGGGCTGGGATACGGACAGCGACGGGCAGTTGAGCCGTACCGAGGTCACGAACGGTCAGCAGGCGCGATTTGACGAGCGCGTTGCCGCAGGGAGGCCGTGCCGACGTAACCCTTGATCGCTTCGAGCGCTCATGTGCGGAAACCAAGGAGGGTTTCCGCCGTGGCAAGCGCTGTCCGCAATCACGAAAGACGGAGTGTTGCGAAAATGCTATCGCCAATCCTGTAGTAGTCGCGTTACCGGGGGCAGTGCCCTGCCCCCAAGCTGTGACAGATCCGAAGCCGCACCACATCGGAAGGGACGGGGTTGATGACCGTCTGGAAAGAGGCCCAATCTGGGTCCTGGCGACGCGGATTGAAGCGCTGCAGCGCACCGGAGTGCCAAGATAGTATGCGACCGTCCGCATCCAAGAGCTCGATCTCCGCGTGGCCGAGAATGCGGCCGTAGCGGTTACGTTTTTTCTCGATACGCCCTTTGACCTCCAAGCCCTCCTCCGTCCACTCGTAGGTTACACGAGTCGGAACCAGCAGCGACGATCGGTCGACCTCGATCGCGAGCAGCGGGTACGGCGAGGAGGCAACAGCGGTCGGATCTGCCGTTGCCAGTATCGTAATTGCCAACAGGGCAAGATGACTCGATACTCGAATTCGACGCGGTGGGTGTTTCATGGACGCTATGCTACTAGGCCACGATGAATTGGAGCTGAAAGGGAGCGCCTCGAAGAGGCTTGAACGAAAATCAGTTCGTTGCGCGGACGCGTACGTCTTGCGTCGAGCGCGATTCGTACGTTGGACGGGGGAGTGGTCTTAGAACGTTCTTTGTCGAATAAGAAAAGGCCCCGGCGCCAACGAAGCGACCGGGGCCTTTTTCGGTATCGAAGCTCGACTGCTTAGAAGCCGAAGCCCTCCTCCGACATGTCCACACTCTCGATAGCCTGGACCTCGACGACGGGCTCGCGGGACTCGTCCGCTGCCAGACGCTGATCTTCGGTCAACACTGCCGTGGCAGAGATGCTACCGACGGCGAGGGCGATTGCAGCGAGTGCTCCTAACATGACACTTCTCCGATTCAGATTTAAGATGCATTTCAGTATATAAGCATTTTCTAATTTGTCAAGCCTGTACCCGGATATGTTCACATCCCGGAATGTCCGTACAGCGACTGCGACGTTTGATCAAGCACTTAGCGCAACTCTAGCTGTGCGGAAAGCTAGTTTGTCGCATACATTAACGAGGTGGAAACAATTGGTTGGAGTGAATGTCGGCAAACCCTAAGCCGCGTCGGAATCGCAGTCAGTAGCGCCGACGCACATCGAACCCAAGCGCCTCGAGGCGCGCCAGAACGCCGTCCTCGCCCGTAAGGTGCAACGCTCCGATGGCAACGAAGTACCCGCCTTTCTCGACGAACGGAAGTATCCGCTCAGTCATGCGTGCATGGCGCGCATCCAACACGGCGATCTTGAACCGCTTGTCGACTTCGCTATCTGCGACCCGCAGATACTCCTTGACGAGCCGCGATAGCCCGGCAAGATCACGCTGCAAATAGGCTTGGAGCAGACGCTCGTGAACCTCGGGTAGCTGGTTTAGAACCGCCAGCGTCTCCTCGAGCAACGCTACCTGATCGCTCTCGCTCAGATCGTCGAACACCGCGAGCTGCTCGTCCATGGTCTCGATACTATGGACAGGCTTGCCGGCGGCCAACGCCCGCTTGTAGAGATGGATGTCGAGGAACTCGCCGGTCTCTGGCGGCGGTAAGCCGAGGATGGTGACGATCGCCCAGGGCTTGAAGTCCTTGATCGCCTCCGGGCTCATTCCGCGGCCCTTCATGGCCGCTACGATTTCCCGGAAGCGGTCTTGGCCGACGACTCGCGCCAGAGAACGCCCATCGCTATACGCCATAGCTACCATGGCGCGCCGGATGGCCTTCGGATCGGGGATAACCTCCATGACAAAGCTCCCGGCCTCGTCGAACGCAGATTGGACCGGTGGCGCCAGTTCCATGACACGCGCGTCCTCGCTGTGGATGGTCCCGAACAGAAAACTGGACTTCCCCGTTTGCGAGCGAACCTCGAATAGCAGACCTTGCTCGAAAGTCGCCTCCGCTGCCACGGAGGCAATCCATGCGAGTAATACCAACAGGGAAACTACTGTAACTGAGGAGCGTCGCACCGTGATCCTGACTACAGGTCGCTACACCTACCGGGAAGATTGCGTTTGAGACGAGTTTGCCTGGCCTGGGCGGGTCGGAGACGCGCTTGGCATCTGCCGCGACCAGACCTTCATTAATGCTTTTAGCCCAAACTGCCCGTAATCCGCAGTCGAGTCAAGACGATCGCAACCCTTTGCGCATTTTCGGCCTGTTTAGGACTGCAAAAACACGTACCCGAACCGGCAAAAAGCACTACAAGACAGGAGTTTTGCAGTCGGTCGGATGCTCTTGTTAAATACCACCATTCCGCTAACGGTTGCTTGGTGGAGCTCAGCGTCGTATCTGAGGCGAGGAAATGACTTGTAGCGTCCTGATTTTTGGAACCGACCATAACTACCAACGGCGTGATCCCGTTTTGCGCGAGTCGCAACACCAGGAATTCGCGGCTTACATCAAGCGAATTGTGGGCAAGCATGGTGTCAAGCGTCTCGCAGAGGAGTACAGCACGCAAGCTCTCGAGGAACAGGGAATTTCGGAAACGACGGTCAAGGCGATAGCGAACGGCTTGGGTATCGCCCACTGTTACTGCGACCTTGATCGAAACACCCGATACAACCTTAGAATATTCCAAGAGAATGACATCCGCATGCAGGGTTTTCTCAACGACTGGGCGGAAGAAAAAATCATCGAAAGAGTCGAACAATCCCACAGAATTCGCGAACGGTTTTGGCTGGAACGTTTGCTGGAAATGGATTTGTGGCCCGTGCTTTTCATTTGCGGCGCAGATCATGCCAATCATTTCACGAATCTTCTGCGCTCGAAACGATTGGATGTATCTGTCATCGAGGAGGAATGGAGCGCACAGTAAAGTCCGTATCTGACACGCAAAGGTGCAGCCGCGATCCAATCCGCACTATCGAGGTACAACCGCGTATAGACGCCAGCGAGGCCAGGGGCTCTCCTCGGCCCCATCTCCCATAACAACAAAGGCTTATGCCTTGTTGTTTGTGGCTGGTACAATTCTTGAGTAATACGAAGAACGCCCAACTGGTTCTTGATGGACGAGAGTTTTCTCGGACTTTTCGCCACGCTATCGGGCGGGCCTGACCCCTGACGTTCTGGAGTAGAGGAGATTCGCTCGCATGTTCCCACAGACCGCATCTGCCCATAGCCCACTTCCTCGGACCGAGGACGGGAATGCCACCCTCACGATCGGGGAGCAGAGCTGTGAGCTACCCATTCGCCGGGGAACGGAGGGAGCGCCGGCCATCGACATCACGAATCTGCGCAGCCGCACGGGTTACCTGAGCTTTGACAACGGCTACGCGAATACCGCCAGTTGCGAGAGCCAGATCACCTACATCGATGGCGAGAAAGGGATACTCCGTTATCGAGGCATCCCGATCGAGGACTTCGAATCCCGGCCGAACTTCATCGAGGTTTCATGGCTCCTCCTGTTTGGCCGGCTTCCGAATCGAGAGGAATACACCGCCTTCAGTCGCGAACTTGTCGCCCACGCGGATATCGACGAGTCGATGAAGAACCTCTTCGCGGGGTTTCCGAGGACGGCTCCCCCAATGGCGATCCTCTCGGCCATGATCAACGCGCTGTCCTGCTTTCACCAGGAGTTCTATGAGCTGGACGACCCGAGCCAGTTCGAGAAGGCCGCCGCGCAGATCATCAGCAAGGTGAGAACCCTGGCGGCATTCGCCTTCCGCAGGTCCAACGGCTTGCCCTATATCTATCCGGACAGGCGCCTGCCCTATGTGGTCAACTTCCTACACATGATGTTCTCGAACACCTACGAGCAACACCTTTGTCACGACGCCGTCGCCGACGCTCTCAGCTTATTTTTGATTCTGCACGCGGATCACGAGCAGAATTGCAGCACGTCCACGGTACGGATGGTCGGCTCCAGCGGGGCCAATCTTTTCGCTTCCTGCGCCGCCGGCGTCTGCGCCCTGTGGGGTCCGTTGCACGGTGGCGCCAACGTGGCAGTCATCCAAATGCTCGAGAAAATGCGTGACGGCAGCATCACGCCCGAGGAGTATGTCCGTCTGGCGAAGGACAAAGACAGCGACGTCCGGCTAATGGGTTTTGGTCACCGAGTCTACAAAACCTTCGATCCCCGGGCCAAAATGCTGCAGCGCATGTGCGATCGTGTGCTGACCACCCTGGGCGTGACCGACCCCCTCCTGGATCTGGCCCGGAAGCTCGAAGAAATCGCCCTGACCGACAGTTACTTCATCGACCACAACTTATATCCCAACGTCGATTTCTACAGCGGCATCATCCTCAAAGCCGCCGGAATCCCGGTAAATATGTTCACCGTCCTCTTCGCCATGGGCCGATTACCAGGATGGATAGCCCATTGGAAAGAGCAAAACGAGCGCCCCGAAAGCCGCATTGCACGCCCCCATCAGCTCTATACCGGCAATCCCAAGACACCCTATGTTGCCGCAGAGGGCGCCCGATGAAGTGTGCTTCGAAACGCCCAGGGGACCGCTTCTGACTGCCAAATGCTGGATCAAGGACCAGACAGGGTACCTTGATGCCAGCATGTTCCGTTAGGCCGGAGGGGACTCTAAAAAATTGGATTCGCGACGGACGGGGTTCCTGCCGCAGCCCCCGCGCGCGGTGCTAGGTGTAAAAAACGGCGAGCCAGATTGTCGGCTCGTCCGGCGCTGTCCAGGCTACTCGGTGCTTGGTATGCGCCGGGATATCAATGTAATCCCCTTTGCTCAAGAGGACCTCATCGTCGTTCTCGAACGACAACATACCCGAGCCGCCAAGGACCATTACCCACTCGTTCTCGGACTGGTCGTACCATCCGCTACTGGGCGAGGATTGACCGTTAGAAACAATCCGTTCGATACGAACGTGTTTCCCTTTGACTAGGTCCTCGAACATCTCCTCTTCAAGATTCTCGGGCAAGGGTGAAAAGATATTGCTCATCGGATCGTGTCTTCGCTATTGCATTTGCTGGACGGCAATCTCGCGTAAGGTAGGTCCGAATGCGCGACCAAACGCAATCGAGACTATTTACGACTGCTACGCGCCTCTACTTGCGAGCGCGACCAGCGACCAGCGACCAGCGAGTAATCAGAACGAACACGACCCGCTTGCGATCCACCGACGGTAACGGGTCCAATGCCTGCTACCACTCCGACATCGCCGTCCCCGTTACCTTTTGGCCTTTGGCGAAATCGTCGGGGTCAGTTGTGCGACTTCATCAACAGCCGCACAATCTTGAAATTAATGACGAGAAAGCGCCACAGTTGCCAGAGAAAGCTGGTGCGCATGTACTTGGTAAAGCCCGTGGGCACCGGCGGATAGTACGCCTGCTGGTAGGGTTCTTTGTTTTTCGCGGGCATCAGAGGGATCTCCGGTAGACAGGTTTCTTGGAGTCGGATATCGAGTGCCACGAGCTCATTCGGGCAAAATCGACCAGCCGGGCCGCAGCTTGGCCTGGTACAGGAAAACATGGTGCAGGATGTACTTCATCCAGTGCCCGGCCAGCCCGATTTCCCCGAAGGTCAGATCCATGTCGCGGCCGTAGTCTGGATAGCGCTCATAGTCGGGCACCACCGGATAGACGGTCATGGTCGCCGCCGTGCCCTTGAAGATGTGCGATCCGGTGGAGGCCACACAGGCGGCACCCATCTCGGACATGGACGCCGTGTGGGTCAGCTCGGTGGCGCCGTGCTCCAAGATGTCTCGAATGTTCTCGGCCACGGCCTTACCGATCGCTGCCGAGGGCATACCCGTTC
>JAJDOL010000182.1 GCA_022340195.1 Chromatiaceae bacterium | reverse complement strand
CTGACGCATCTTTGGTCCTTGTGAGTCGGCTTCTTTGCAGGAGGATGGCGCATGCGAGTATTAGTGACGGGCGGGGCTGGCTACATCGGAAGCCACACCTGCGTTGAGCTGCTGGAGGCCGGTCACCAGGTTACGGTCATTGACAACCTGCGCAACAGCAAGGAAGAGCCCCTTCGTCGTGTGACCGAAATCACGGGCCGCAAACCCGGATTTGTGCGGGCCGATTTGCGTGACCGCGAGGCCCTGGAGGATCTATTCGGGGGCCAGGACTTCGATGCCGTCATCCACTTCGCCGGACTCAAGGCGGTGGGTGAGTCCACACGGATTCCTCTGGAGTACTACGAGAACAATATCGGCGGCACGCTGACCCTATGTCGGGTTATGGCCGAAGCCGAGGTTAAGAGGCTGGTTTTCAGCTCGTCGGCCACCGTCTATGGGGATCCCGACTCGGTGCCGATCCGCGAGGATTTTCCCACCTCGGCAACCAACCCGTACGGTCGCTCCAAGCTCGTTATCGAGGAGATCCTGCGCGACCTGTACTTGTCGGACAACACCTGGAACATCGCGCTGCTGCGCTATTTCAATCCGGTAGGCGCCCACCGGAGCGGACGCATCGGCGAGGATCCCAATGGCATTCCCAACAATCTGATGCCTTACATCGCCCAGGTGGCAGTGGGTAAGCTTGCCCGGCTACAGGTGTTCGGGGACGACTACGACACCCCGGATGGAACGGGCGTCAGAGACTATATCCATGTAACGGACCTGGCCGTCGGCCACCTCGAGGCCCTGGCAAAGCTGAGCACCAGACCCGGTGTCGTCACCTACAATCTGGGGACCGGCCAGGGCTATAGCGTGCTGGATATGGTGCACGCCTTCGAACGGGCCAGTGGACGAACCATCCCGTACGATATTGTCGCGCGTCGCCCGGGAGACATCGCCATGTGCTACGCGGATCCGACGCTGGCGAGAAGGGAGCTGGGCTGGTCCGCGGAGTATGGCATCGAGGAGATGGTGCGCGATACCTGGCGCTGGCAGTCGCGGAATCCCAAGGGTTACGCCTGATCTGAAGGAGGCGGATCAGCCCGTTATCTGCTGCACGATGGCGCCAACCCGCTGCACCCGCTGGGCCGGATCGGACATGTCCAGAAAAAAGCGCAGCTTGTCCCCGCCGTCGAGCTTGAAATCCTTGGGACGGGTCTGGATGAGCTTGATCATACGGACCGGATCGATTCTGGGCTCGGCGTCGAACAGGATGCGTCCACCGGCCGGACCGGCCTCGATCTTTTTGATGCCGTAAGGCTGGACCCTGAGCTTGAGCTCGGTGATGTCGAATAGGTTTTTAGCCGGGTCCGGCAACAGGCCAAAGCGGTCAATCATCTCCACCTGCAGCTCCTCGAGCTCCGCTGTGCCGGGCGCGCTCGCGATGCGCTTGTACATGACCAGACGGGTGTGCACGTCCGGAAGGTAATCGTCCGGTAGCAGAGCAGGTACGGCCAAGTCGATCTCGGCGCCGTGGTCCAGGGGCCGGTCGAGCTCCGGGATACGGCCCGCTTTGAGGGCATCCACCGCTCGTTCGAGCAGGTCCATGTAGAGGCTGAAGCCGATCTCCTGGATCTCGCCGCTCTGCTCATCCCCCAGTAGCTCGCCGGCACCGCGGATCTCCAGGTCGTGGGTGGAGAGGGTAAATCCCGCTCCAAGCTCTTCCAGCGATTCGATAGCCTCCAGACGTTTCTTGGCGTCCGGGGTTATGGCCGACGGGGGCGGCGTGATCAGGTAGGCATAGGCCCGGTGGTGGGAGCGCCCGACCCGTCCACGCAGCTGGTGGAGCTGAGCCAGTCCCAGCTTGTCGGCCCTGTTTATCAGGATGGTGTTTGCGCTGGGGACATCGATACCGCTCTCGATAATGGTGGTACACACCAGCAGGTTGAACCGACGGTGGTAAAAGTCCCGCATGACCCTCTCGAGCTCCCTCTCGCGCATCTGGCCGTGGGCGATCTGGACTCGGGCCTCGGGAATCAGATCCTCGAGCTTCCGCGCCATGCTCTCGATGGTCTCCACCTGATTGTGGAGGAAATAGATTTGGCCACCGCGCTTGAGCTCGCGTAGACAGGCCTCCTGGATCAGGGCATCGTTCCACTGGCTCGTGAAGGTCTTGATCGGGTGGCGCGCAACAGGCGGGGTGGCGATGATGGACAGGTCCCGAAGGCCGGACATGGCCATGTTCAGAGTACGCGGGATGGGGGTAGCCGTGAGTGTGAGCACGTCCACTTCGGAACGCAGGGACTTGAGCTGCTCCTTGTGACGGACACCGAAGCGGTGCTCCTCGTCCACGATAACCAGTCCCAGGTTCTTGAATTTGATCCCCTTCTGCAGCAGCTTGTGGGTACCGACCAGGATGTCGATCCTGGCGTCCGCCAGACCGGCGAGAATCCGCTTCTGCTCCTTGGCAGTACGAAAGCGTGACAGGCTTTCGACCCTGACCGGCCAATCGGCGAAGCGGTCCGAGAAGTTCTCGTAGTGCTGTTGGGCGAGCAATGTGGTCGGCACCAGCACGGCCACCTGCTTGCCGCCCTGCACCGCCACGAACGCCGCACGCATGGCCACCTCGGTCTTACCGAAACCGACGTCGCCACACACCACCCGGTCCATGGGTTTGGGATCGGCCATGTCCGCCAGCACGGCGTCGATCGTCTGTTGCTGGTCCGGTGTCTCCTCGAACTCGAAGGCGGCGGCGAAGGCCGCATACTCCTCCCCGTCTGCCGGGAAGGCGAAGCCCTGGCGGGAGGCCCGGCGCGCATAGATGTCGAGCAGCTCGGCGGCGACGTCCCGCACCTTTTCTGCCGCCCGGCGCTTGAGCTTTTCCCACTGCTCGCCCCCCAGGCGATGCAAGGGAGCGGTCTCCTCCGAGGCACCCGTGTAGCGTGAGATCAGATGCAGCGAGGAGACGGGGACATAGAGCTTGTCGCCCTTTGCATACTCCAGGGTCAGAAACTCTGTGATCATGCCGCCGACCTCCAGGGTCTGCAGCCCCAGATAGCGGCCCACCCCATGGTCCTCGTGGACCACAGGTGCGCCCAGATGCAGCTCCGTGAGGTTGCGGACTACGGCCTCACCGTCGATCTCGGCCCTGCGCCGTCGCCGCTCCTGTCGGACCCGCTCGCCATAGAGCTGGGTCTCGGTGATCAGGGCGATGTCTTCCAGTTCCAGGTAGAGCCCCTGATCCAAGGGCGCAACGGCGAGGCCCAGGGTCTCGCCGGACTCGACAAACTCCCGCCAGCCCCCCACAGGACGGGGTCTTATGTCGAACCCGTGCAGGTTCTCCAGCAGCATCTCGCGCCTACCGGCGCTCTCGGCAACCCACAGCACGCGACGGCCCGGCGCTGCGATGAAGTCCTGCAGCGCTCCGGCGGGTCTGGCCGCCCGGGCCTGGATCGCCAGTGCCGGCAGGGTGCGCGTAGCGAAGTTGGCAACTCCACTGAAACCCTTGCGGCGCTCGGGCACCTCCGAGGACTGATGCAGGACGCCGGACATCCGGTTGAGTCGCGATGCCAGCTCCTCTGCCGCCAGGTAGAGCTCGTCCGGAGGAAGCAGCGGTCGCTCGATGTCATGTCGGCGCTGCTCGTAACGGTGCCCCACATCGGCGAGGAATTGCACCGCCGCCTCCCGGCACTGTGCCGCCTCGATAGCGATCATCCCTTTCGGAAAATAATCGAACAGGGTCGCCGTGTCCTCGAAGAACAGGGGCAGATAATACTCCAGGCCCCCGGGGACCGAGCCCGCCGAGACCTCGCGATAGATCAGGCTCTGCTTGGGATCGCCCTCGAAGGTACTGCGGTACCGCTGGCGGAAGGCGGCGACGGCCTCCTCACCCAGCGGCAGCTCCCGCGCGGGCAACAGCCGTATGTGGGAGACCTTGTCTCTGGAGCGCTGGCTGTCCGGGTCGAATGTGCGGATACTCTCCACCTCCTCGTCGAACAGGTCGATCCGGAACGGCAGATCGCTTCCCGCTGGGAAGATATCGAGCAGGGATCCGCGCACCGCGTACTCACCGTGGGCAATGACCTGGGAAACACAAAGATAGCCGGCCCGCTCCAGGCGCCGGCGCATGGCGTCGAGACCCAAGCGATCCCCTACCGCGAGCACCAGGGAATGGCTGTCCACGTACTCGCGGGGCGGCAGGCGCTGGAGCAGCGTCGCTGCCGGCACTGTCAGGACGCCGCGTTCCAGCGCCGGCAGTCGATGAAGGGTAAGCAGGCGCTCGGAAACCAGCTCCGGCAAGGGTGAGAAGACATCGTAGGGCAGGGTCTCCCAGTCCGCGAAGCCGAGCACCGGCAGGTCTGCACCTGCAAGAAAGAATCGCAGCTCGGCCTGAAGCTGCAACGCGGCTTGCACGTCCTCCACGACGGCGAGCACTGGACCGGGCGCTCGCTCAGCGGCGTTCGCGATGGCCAGCGCCTGGCTCGAGCCGTAAAGGCGGCCCCAAAGCAGACGCCCACCGGGCTTCGTAGGCAGGGGCGGTGAGAGTGGGGAAATGGAATCGGAAGCGACTGTTACGACGGCGGCTTCGTTGGACATCTTTGTCACTAACGGCAGGAATTTGATTGTATTAGCAGATACTACAGTACCATTGGACGCGGCTTGTTTCGCATCGCCTATTCTTAAAGTGAAGGTTGAAGTGGTTACATTCTAGGGTGTTGCCACGGGGATCTTCGGTACGACCCCGGAATACGAGTGCAATCCTTTGCCCGCACCAGCCATGCCGAGAGCAGCTGGCTTACACTGATACATCAGGGGGAACGTAAGATGGCGAAAGAGCAGCAGTTACCGCAGAGCGTAGCCGCAATCGAGGCGCGCGGTTATGCCGTATGGCAAAAACAGGATCTTGGCCCGGAATTCATCGGGCGCTTCGATGAGACCCGTATTCCAGTGGTGGGCCTGCGACATGTCCGGCAATGGGGCATTCAGGTCGACGACGAGCGCGAAATCATGGGGCACGAGCGCACATCCATCCCGGACGAGGAGCTATGGGAATTCGTGCTCGAGGCCAAGGACGGATCAACCTATGAGGTCAACGCGTCCTTCCTGGCGCCGGCGCCCGAATAGTCTGTTTGTTTGTTGGTGTCGCGCGCTGTTTTTCGAGGTACCAGGGCTAACCCACGAGCCACACTAAAACAGCGCGGGCCACCAACCGACCGCTTTTCCTCAGCCGCTCACGCGCAGCCGCTGACCAGGACGGATATTGGTGTCTTCCGGTCCCATTCGGTTCAGGCGCCGCAGCTCTTTGACGGATAGCTCGTAGTAGGTGGCCACCCGATAGAGGGTCTCGTTCGGCTTGACCACATGGACCTTCGCGGCCCCGGATGCTCCAGTCTTCGAACCCTTTTTTGGCTTGGACTCGGCCTGGGCGACCTTTGCTGGCTTCGGCTTGCGCTGGGCGTTGGCGACTTTTTTCGACTTCGGCTTGGGCTCGGCTTTGGCAATCTTGATCGGCTTCGGCTCGGGCTCGGCTTTGGCAATCTTGACTGGCTTCGGCTCGGGCTCGGCTTGGGCAATCTTGATCGGCTTCGGCTCAGCTTTGGCAATCTTGACCGGCTTCGGCTCAGCTTTGGCAATCTTGACCGGCTTTTGCTCGGGTTCAGGCTCTGCCTTGGCTAGCATAACAGGCATGGGCGCTGGTGCTCTTGCCACTCGCCCTAGAGTACCGCTGGGAAGCCATACTGTAGTGCCGGCCGGCAGGTTTGCCCTTCCGTCACGGGCCGGACCCTGCCAATGCATGTTCAGATCCGCCAGCCTAAAGGTCGATACGCCATAGTGCCGGGCAACCCGTGGGGCGGGCATACTGTGGCGGAGCACGAGGCGGTCCTCGGCCAGCGGCGCCTGGTACCTGACACCCCCCGGAAAGTACTTTCCTGGATTGCTCGCGACCTCCCGCGCTGCAATGAACTCGGAATAGAAATTGCGCGAGGCAAACCCGAAATAGGGACCTTTGTAGCTTCGCACGATGGTCCCGATGTCGTCACCGTAAATGGCCTTTGCCTTCTTCATGCCGCCCTGGCCGTGGTTGTAGGAGGTTACGGCTAGCGGCCAGCTACCGAGCTTTCGGTGCGCGTCGCTGAGATACCTGGCGGCACCCTCCGCAGCGATCACAGGATCCAGGCGCTCGTCGACAGTGCCATTGACGGTCATGTAGATCTTTCCGGTCCCCCGCGTAAACTGCCACATGCCTGCGGCACCGACACTGGAGCGTGCATGAGGCTGGAAGGAGGATTCGACATGGGGCAAATAGGCCAGGTCCTCGGGCAGACCCCGGGATCGGAAGATCTCGCGAAACTTGGCATCGTAGCGGCCGCTTACTTCGAGGCCGCGGCGAAACCGCTCGCGCAAACCACGCTGACAGCGAACCCTGTCGCTCGCACCATAAATCGCGCGTTTTCCACCGGCATCCACGAGCTTATCGTACAGCACTTCTTCCGACCCGCTCGGCGAACGGCCCGCTCGGACCTTGGCCTCCAGCCCTTCGAGGCGGCTCTTGTAGTACGCCGTGCGCGCCTGCACGAAGCGTTTCTGCTCGGTCGTATAGCCCGCCCGCGTGAGGCCAGGCAGATCCAACACCTCGTAGATTACTCCCATGTGCTCGTCATCGTGAATAGCGACTTGCCCACGGCTCCATTCCGCATAAACGCTACGCCAGAAGGCAACGTTGTCTTCTATCTCCGATGGCACGGGGAAGGTCCCCGTCGTCGAATTACGTTTGTGGATGCTGGACTTGTCGATACTGGAGCAGCCAAACAGCGGAAGCAGCAGGAAAGCGGAGATTAGCGCCGTTAACTGGTACCGAGCGGGTATCCTCATGAACAGATCCTCCTCCCCTCCCCAGGGGATCGTGGCCGGCGCGTCGAGCGCGGTTGGCTTCTTATGGGGTGAAATATAGGCAAAGATTAGCGCTGTGCGCAACCATTGATTCGCTTTTTTTCAAAGCGTTCGGGTGGAAATTTCGAGTAAAACAAAACCCGTCCTATTCGGAAGCCTTTTGGTAACCTTGCACCGGCACCGAATCGGCACGGCAATCGTTTCCTATCCGCATCGCGGTAACCTGCCAGTCTTCACTTTACTCGCCCGGGTAACGCCATGCCAACGACCCTCTATTATATCCACGATCCCATGTGCAGCTGGTGCTGGGGCTTCCGGCCGACTCTGGGACACCTTCTGGCGGAGCTGCCCGCCCACATAGAAGTCGTGCGCCTTCTCGGTGGCCTCGCACCCGACACCGACCAGCCGATGCCACAAGAGATGCGCCTTTGGTTGGAGCAGACTTGGTGCAAAATTGCCGAGCGCATCCCGGGAACCAAGTTCAATCATGACTTTTGGACCCGCTGCACGCCCAGGCGAAGCACCTACCCTGCCTGTCGCGCCGTCATTGCCGCCCGCCGCCAGGACGCGCGTTTCGACGAGGCTATGACATTGGCAATACAACGCAGTTACTACCTCGAGGCGCGCAATCCCTCCGATCGGGACACTCTGGTCGAGCTGGCAGAAGAGATCGGTGCCGATGCAGCGTCATTCACGGATGCCCTCGGAACGTCCGAGACCCAAGCAGAACTGGAAGCGGAAATCGAAAAGGTCCGGACGTTGGGCTCCTGGCGGTTCCCATCCCTGGTGCTGGAGCTGAGCGGAAGCCGCTGGCGGGTACCCGTCGATTATCTGAATGCGGGAGCAATGCTCGAGACCATTGCCCTACTCACCCAGGACAAGTGAGCTCCGAGAGTCGGAGCCGACCCTGGAACGGGTCAACCTCGTTTCGACAGCCAGGGATCACCGCAGTCGACTCTGGGTTGGTTCGGTTGGTTCGGTCACCGAAACCTTTTCACCCCCATACCGCCCCTCTCCAATGCTTTCAGATGCTTGAGTATGAAACATCGCTTAAGATCGGCGCCATTCGTGCCCTGCCCCCTATGTCCCGTTCCGCAACCTTTGCTCTCGGTAACGCGCCTCTTGCGAAGCGGCCGCCGATTGGTAATATCAACCCTCGGTAACAGAGATCGATCGATGAAGTACTTTTTGATCGTGCTTGTTTTCGCCCACCTGGCTTCTTGCCAGGACACCGACACCAACACCGGCGTCGGCATCGGCGAGAAAGCAGGCTACGTCGCGGGCTACCGACTCACTTGTGGGCTTTCTTGGAACGGGGAGAATCGGCTTGTCGTCGACAAGGAGTTTGCCCGCGATTTTCTCGACGGTTCGATAGTCTGTGTGCGAGAACACCCTGAGCTCGCACGTCAGGTGCTCGGCTTAGCCAACGATTCCCGAACCACTCCCGCACGCGAGGACGGTAAGGGCACCGAAGCGGTAGCCGTAGACGTGGAGCAATCGAAACCCGTCCCCGAACAGACACCGGAAGCACCAGAATCTCTGGCGTCAACCGCCCACCCAGGGAACACCGCTGAAGCGCCGGCCGAGGCCGCCAAGAAGGCATCTCCCAGGCGCTCCAAAACTCCGCAAAAAGTCGTGACAGCTTCCGCCAAAAAGAAAGCTTCCGTCAGTGCGGCCAAGGCTCCGCAGAACGCGGCGAAGGTTCCAAAGAAGCCCGCTAAAGCTCCCGAGAAAGCGGCCAACGCGCCAAAGAAATCCGCCAAAACCCCTGAAAAACAGGCTGAGGCCCCAGCCAGGTCTACGGAATCTAAGGCAACAGCAACTGCTGCTCCGGCCGGAGCGAAGGCATCGGCCAAGCCGGCGAAACCCGCCACCAGATCCGTTGCAGCTCCAGCTCCCAAGCCGAAAATCCCTGCACCATCAGCCGAGGGTACGCGGGCGAAGCAAGAGCGACCCAGTAGACCACTAAGCGATTACGATCGCCTTATGGGTCGGTATTGAGGAACAAAAAGAAATTGGAGAGTAAGCCGGGGTCTCACCAACGGGTAGGCAGAAGTTAGTGTTCTCTGTTGCCGCCTGGTTTCCCGGCGGTGCCACAATATCTCTGCCATGCGCCAGCTCGTTCCCGGCTCCTTTCCGGATGTAGCTCCGCCGTACCGGCTCAGGCCGGTAGCCCAATCGGCGTATCCGCGCCGATAGATCCTCCAGGCGCGCCTCCACGCCCTCGGCATAGTCCTCTTTCCTTACCCCATCGACTCCGGGCGCCTTGCGTCCATCCTGGCGCCCAAAGCTTTCGCGCAGACCCTCGGGGGCTGACAGTATCCCCATCAGGGCATTGAACCGCGTGTGCGGCTCCTCGCGCGCCTTCAGTGTGAAACGATCGAGTTTGGTTGTCACGGGCACAATCCTCTCGGTGTAGAGCCGTGTTTCGCTCTCGCGTTGTCTCAAACCGCCACCCCTTTGCTCGACCCGCATTACCGGGCATCAACGCTCGTATGAGTGGCTCCGACTTCCAAACGCCACCGCCCGTGTCCTCGCTTATTACACTCGTTCACAGGTGCCCGCCTCCGGCGGACCGATGCATGGATCTCCTTGGTTACCACGTTCTCGCAATGTCAGGCTCGACACGGCCTCGGACCCCGGGGAGTGCCCCTCACCACTTGCCAGGGCGCGGTGGGGGTTGTTGCCTGCCGGAGGGTCAAACCCGTCCGCACTCTCCAACCAAAATTTTCGGGGCTCAATACCTTCAGGGGCGGCTTCGCCCGTTACCTTTGCACCTCGCCTGCTTTCGTGCCTACGCATCGACTCGTCTGTTACCAGCCGCGCCGCAAGGCTCGATACTGGGCTCGCGGCGCACGATTACCCAGGCGGGACTCTCACCCGCTAGAACACGCGGCCTTGCCTGGCCGCACTGACCCCTATTCCTTGTTGCCGAGCGTGCCGAAGCCCTCGATGCCCCGCTGTTGCTGGCTCGAGGAGCCAAGCAGACCGGCGACGAGATCTACAAACAAGCCCTCTGGAACCAACTCTTGGAACGCTACCGATGAAACATGAAGCGCGTGACCTCGACGAGATTCTTGCCGACACGGAATAAAGTAGAGGCCGCACTTCGCAATCTCATCGCCTTGGAGGGCCTGCAATCGGAAGACCCGCATGCGGCGCGACTGGCCCTCGACTGGACCGACCAGGGGTTGGATTTCGCCGATGCCCTGCACCTGGCAAGCAGTCTCTCATTTAGGCGTTTTGCAACCTTCGATGCCAAGCTCGAGAATCGGGCAAAATCACCTCGAGGGATAGAGGTCGAGGAGCCATGACACGATTTCCGTCCGCGAACGCCTCCGGACAAGCCGGCCTCCACCATCGAAGGCGCAGATCGCGCTTGCGCTATACTCGCATCAGATTCCGGAGATAGATCGCATGGCACTTCAGACCCTGCCTAGGTACACATTTGACGACTACCTCGCGGTCGAGCGGGAGGCAATCGACGAAAAACACGAGTACGTCGCAGGTCGCGTCTACGCGATGACCGGCGCCAGCTTCAATCACAACCTGATCGTCTCCAATCTGTCCCGGCGGCTAGGAAACCAACTCGAAGCGCGCCTCTGTTCCGTGCTTACCAACGACATGCGGGTTCGCATCGAGACCGCCGATGCATGCAAATACCCGGATATCGTCGCTCTCTGCGAGGAACCGCGGTTTTATGATGATCGCAGCGATGTCCTGCTGAATCCAATCCTGATTATCGAAGTGCTTTCCCCTTCCACCGAGGCCTACGACCGCGGCGGGAAGTTCGCCGTCTATCGCGCACTGCCATGCCTGCGAGACTACGTTCTAGTCGCCCAGGATCGCCTTTCCGTCGAGGTATTCACCCGCCAACCGGACGACCGGTGGCTGTTAACCGCATACAGCACGCCGGAAGACGAAGTCGTCTTCGACTCGATCCGGTGCCAAATCCCGCTGCGCGAGATCTACGACAAGGTGCAGATCGCAGCTCCTAACGCGCAGGATGACCATGCGTCAGTTTGATTTGTCAGGCACCAGTTAACCAGCATGCCCCGGTCCTGGAATTTCGGAAAAAAAGATCCAGACGCTCTGATCTGCGATGCCCCTCCACAGCAAATTACGTGGTCTGTCCCCGGATATCGTGCGGCGTTGTCGGCCCGTCGGAAGCAACCCCAACGGACGCTAGAGGTCGCAGCAGAACAGTTCCAGACTCTCTGATTTGCGCTGCCCCTTCGCGGTAAATTATCGTGGTCTGTCCCCGGATATCTTTGTATTTATTGAGCCTGGCCCCTTTGGAGTTAAGGCTCACGTTCCTGACTGCGAGCATCAAACTGGGACCGGCTTCATGTTTTCTCTCGGTGTTGTGACGTGGTTCACGGAAATTCGGAATTCAAGCGCGCAACGTAACGCAGTCCCGACATTAAGAACAAGCTACACGGGATGCACTCAGGCTGCGCCCTTTCTTGAGCAAAAAATGCAAGGCAGCGGACCACTAGAAAGGCTCGCGCGGGCTTAGTCTTGATCTGATCTTTGTGGGCTCAAGAAGACAGAACCCGGTTCATCGCCGGGTTTTTTGTGTTCGCATCCCTGTAGATTACCATTTTTCTTTCACGGCTTTCCCCCGCAGATTTGTACTACGTTTAAATTGCAGCCGAAGATACAGAGTAACCAGGCCCGAATTCCGGCCTCTGGCAAGGGTAAAGTTCCGTATGTTGCAAGCGCGGAGCTTCTGAATTCCCGATCCGTTATCTTTTTTGGAGATTTGTTATGAATTTTGAGAAAAAATTGGTAACGATTTGCGCTGTAGTGCTTTGCGCATTTGCCTTTTTTTGCGGTTCCTCAGCAACGTTTGCTGAGGGCAAGTCAATGAAAGCGGTTGCATCTGATCACAGAGTAAAGATTGGTGATCTGGTCAGCCGCGATACGGTCGTCGAACTTAGCGCCTCAGTTCAATGCAAATCGGGCGGCAAAATTGTCAAGTGTCCCGACGTCATCTTGGTTAAGACCAGTAAAGATTAATTCTAGGCCATAACGGTTGTTGGCTAGCCATTGCCTATGAGGAGTGCTACCAGTGAAATCTCTTTCCCTTGCTGCCACTTCGGTGGCGATGTTGTTTACAGGCGCGAGCGTTGTCATGTTGCCCTCAGTCGCCGGAACTGACGGCACTAAATCGGTGCTCCTTGCCCAAACAAGCGTCAAGACTATCAGTGCCAGTGGAGTCTCTCGTATTGTCAAGCAGGGAAAATCTGTGCCCGTCGAAAAACTTACGAGACTCAAGGCTGGTCAAAGAGTGGCACTTGGTCAGGAAGTCAAGTGCTGGAATCAGGATCCGCCGAACTCTGGTCACTATAATGAAGTTGTCTGCCCCGATGAGATCACAATCAAAGAGTAACCTTCCTAAAATCGCGGTGATATAGGGATATAGGGGCGTTGCAAAGGGCTCTGACCCGAATGGCACTAACTTAAG
>JAJDOL010000156.1 GCA_022340195.1 Chromatiaceae bacterium | reverse complement strand
AGATCATCGAGTATTATTCCGCGAGGTGGAAAATCGAGGCCGGTTTCCGCGAGATCAAACAGGAGATCGGCAGTGCCCACACCCAAACCCGCAATCCCAACGCGGTGCTCAATCATCTGCATTTCTCTACAGCGTCAGAATGCGGTTGGATTGAGGCATGGCTGAGTTAGTGCCGACGACGTGGGGCGCCGCTTTTTGCAGCGGCAGCGACTCGGCGGTCCATCTCTTCAGTCCTGATGACACGGCGGTCTGCGGTAGAGAGCGATGCACTCTCCAGTTGGAGCACGCTCCCGAGTTCTGGCTGCGGATCACGGGCGGGTAATCCCCGCAGGTGTTTTTCGCGTTGGTCAAGGTCCAGATGAGCAAAGGCTTCGGCCAGACGCTCCAGTGAACCGCAAACGAGGGCCAAGTAGTCGGCGTGCTCCAGGTTGTAGACCAGAGCGGCTTCTGCCGGTAGGTGTTCCAGATCTTGAGTGAAATTTTTTCGCCCGCTACGGCGACGCTCATCGTGCTTGAGCTGCCCGAAAAAATTCTCGGCCAGAAAGTTGGTTCTTGCTATCAGCCGGACACCACCACCAGCGCTCTGGGGCAATCGGATGGCGTGTCCCCAGAGATTGACGCCATGGCTGTCGATATGCTTCAAGATGATGTCAATGGCTTGGCGGATATCCTGCGCAGGCCCGCGCTCAGGTCGACGTTTCTTGAGAGACGCCACCAACTCGTTAAGTTTCTCTTGCATCCGCTGCAGGTCGTGCTGGGTCTCACCCTCTTGGAGCGTGGTTGCCAAGCGCAGCAACCCGCGTAACTCGTTCCTGCCGCTCATGGAATGCGCGATAAAGGTCCGGAATGACATACACCGGACGAAGGGTCCGCTGAACAGCTTGAGAAAGGGGTTAGCGGCCGAGAAACCGTGGCCCAGTCGCTCAGGCTTTCGCGTCAAGTCGCGGTGTGGGATGTTCGCCAGCAGCGACGAGAGCTGATGGTCGTGCGGCATTTCCTCCGCGTGCGCCGTCCTGATCTTCCCTTGCATCATGTCAATCTGACGCGCGCTGTGGATCAGTCTGAGGGCATAAACAACGCGGCGTTGGAGCCCGGTTGTTTCGAATCGCCTTTTGACCCGACGGCGACCGACCCTACAATGCACCGCCGGAGGACGACATGAACAAGCAAAGCAAAGCACACGCACGCCTACGCGATCAAGGGGTGGCGATTCCCGCACCGGAGCAGGTCTTTATCTCCAACGAGGTGGATGTCGGTCGCATCCTCGGACCGAAGACGGTGCTGTATCCAGGCACCCGCCTCAGCGGCAGCAAGCTTCTGATCATGGAAGGTTGCCGCATCGGGGAAGAGGGGCCGGCGGTGGTTTGCGACTGCGCGCTTGGGCGCAACGTCGCGCTCAAGGCGGGGTATTTCGCCGATGCGGTGTTCCTCGAAGGCTCATCGATGGCCATGGGCGCTCACGTTCGCCAAGGGACAATTCTCGAGGAGGAATCCACTGGTGCCCACACCGTTGGCCTCAAGCAAACCGTGCTGATGCCGTTCGTCACGCTGGGAAGCTTGATCAACTTCTGCGATATCTTGATGGCTGGTGGGACGAGCCGACAGGACCACAGTGAGGTCGGGAGCTCGTTCATTCACTTCAACTTCACGCCGTATGGTGAACGTGGCGACAAGGCGACGGCCTCGCTAATCGGAGACGTGCCCCGCGGCGTGATGCTCCGCTCGCCGCGGATTTTCCTTGGCGGACAGGCTGGGCTAGTTGGTCCGATCAAGATCGACTACGGCACTGTTCTGGCGGCCGGCAACGTGTACCGGCAAGACCACGGACCGAACGAACTGGTCGTCGGCGAGGCGCTGAGTAAGGTGGCGTTGCCCTTCAACACCAGACAGTTGAACCGCGTCCGCGACAAAGTCACCCGCAACCTACGCTACCTTGGCAATCTCATTGCGCTCTACCACTGGTACAAACGGGTCAGGCTTTCGCTGACTGACGACTCCGCGCAATCCGACGTGTACCAAGCGGGTATCGCGGCCCTCGAATTCGACATTGACGAGCGACGCCGGCAGCTCGGGAGAATCGCCTCTTATATGGACGGATCGATAGCCGAGCTGGAGGCCAAGGGCGAGCGGAAGGCCAAAGAGGTTGCCGACCAGCGGGCGTTTGCCAGCGCCTGGCCCGCTATGGAGGAGGCTCTGAAGGATCTTTCTGCCTTTTCCGGCGAAGATGAGCCGGAGCTGGCTACGTTGCGGTCGGCTCTTTCCGATGTGGCTGGACACCCTTACACCACGGCGATAAAGGCGCTTCCAGACGCTGCGGTCGCCGCGGGCACGAAGTGGCTAGAGCGGATCGTTTCCGCGGTTGTCACGCTCCAACGCTAGTGTCCTGGAACCAGGATTCCTTCTAAAAACCTCGCCGGTCCTTCCGCTCACCGGCGCTGTCGCTCGGCGGTTGAATTCCATGATCATCACATTTGACCCGTCCGGGGTTTTCTGCCGGAACGCCTCGATAAGCCGGGTCTTTTCCGGTGTACCCCGGGGCCGCCAGCTTGGTTCACTCAGCTTGCCTTTTTGACCACGTCACATCGCTACCGCGTTTCTCCATGCCAACCTAGGGCGGAGCCTGGACGAACCGAGATTCTGAAAGCAGACGTCAACCCACTCATTTCGCTTGTTTTAACACGGAGTGTCATCATGCCAGACGCTACGCTCGCATGGATCGGCGGGATTACCTATCGTCCGCTTTCCCTGTAAGCGACGGGGCCGCAGAGCGATTCTGCGTCGGCACCTACTAAGAGCCGATTGCGTTGGCATTCTGCGTGCGTGCGGTGTCCCGGCGTATTGCGACATCGAAATCGCTCTCGCGAAATTCGTCCCAATCTCCGATTTTTTTGAAAAACGCGACAGGTTGCGTGTATGCAACATTTTTTTGACGTCTGCAGTCGGAATCGCCGCCATGAAACCTGAGAACTGCGGCGCAAATCACTTCGCGGGGAACTACGCATCAGACTGTACGATCAGTGGATTCGTTTCGCTCCTACCGGGACCGTGCTCATCCGCCTTGGTTAGCCGGCAAATCCCAGGTAGTGGCGCGGGTAAGGCAAGGATGCCAGCAACGGGTCGACGCGATCGCTGAAAAATGTGGGAGAGGTGTTGGCTGCCCCTCAAAGAATTCTCATATCGGATCGTGAAAAATGCTCGTTTGTCTTAGTAAACATACATGTGCTCATATACAACTGTCCTGGAGGGGATCGACAGACATCCTCGACAATTTGTCTCGGGAGCTTTGTGATGAAGATTACAACCCGCTTGCTCACTTGGTTTGATCGGTGGATTGCTGTTACAGGCAGAGAGCACCTTTGGTCCGAGCTTCGAACCATGGATCAGGGTTTCCTAACGAAGGCGGGTTTTGTGCCTGAGTTACTCGAAAAGGGTGCGGATGCGTGGCCTTGGCGGTCCCGGTCTGATGATTCGCAACTCAGCAACCCCGTACTGTTCAACGGTGCGTTGATCGGTAAGGGTGAGCCACAGGTCTCGCGTAAAGGCCCAGAGGATCTCGATGAGGACCCGGGAATTTTCACGCTCGGGTGACTGAAAGTTACGGCACAACCCGTGCCGACATACATCACCGGAGCAGGAGGTCGATATGTACGGCCCCGGATCGGAATTTTCTAGCAATTCTCGGTGCGTGCGTCTCCGGGATGAGTCCTACTGCCGGATCAGATTTGTATCTGCAGGTGACCGGAACCTGCTGGCCGATTGCTTCTCGCGGTTTTCGCCGGATTCGCGCCGGATGCGTTTCTTCGCCGCGAAGTCCGGGTTGTCCGAGCAAGACCTGGACTTCCTCACTAGCGCAGACGGATCTGATCACATCGCATTGGGTGCCGTACGCCTGAATGCGCTTGACGAGGAGGCGGAGGCGCTGGGCTTCGCGCGGTGCATTCGCCTCGACCACGCCCCGGAATCTGCGGAGGTTTCGATAGGCGTGGCCGATCGGGTGCAGAGGCGTGGCGTCGGGTCGGCTCTGCTCGAGCGACTGAGGGTGGCGGCACGTGCTGCTGGTATTCGCCGCTTCGTTGGTCAGACGCTGCTCGAAAACCACGGAATGCGGGCTTTGGCAAAGCGGACGGGCGGTATTGCACGCTGGCAGGGTGACGGCGTGGTAGAGCACGAATGGTCGTTGCCCGACTAGGTGCTAGCGCGCGCCTTGTAGTAGCCGACCGCTCTAATCTCATGAAAGGGGATATTTGCGTAATTCGAATCGATAGGTAGAGAGGGCAGCATAGTACCCGAACGAAACAAGGCAGCGCGACGACCCGTGGACAATCGTGAAGCGGGTGGTTGGGCTAGATGAAACGATAGTCGAGATAGAAAAGAAGCTGATAGGAGAAACGATGAACAAGTGCATGATGTTTCGAGCCGCAACATCGTAGCGATTGTGCCACGGGTTGCGAGTGCTTCGATGAGGCTTGGAGTGATCTTCGTTAGTCAATCGAAAGCTAGCGTGTTTGCGTGGGTACAGAGAACATCGTCCCCCGCGGCTACCGAGTCCGCGAAGCCTTAGGGAACGCTGTGTTGCGTCGGGAAGCAACTCGGGGCTTTTCGGCTGTTGACCGACCGCGCGATTTCCTGGTTGTTTATTGCGTCGGCTGAGTCTGGTACACCGTCCGCTTTCGCGGCTAAGCTATCGCTGAAGGTACTCGCGCCGGGTGTCCGGTATATGCTGAAATCAGAATTCAGCCCGCAACAGGCGAAGACGTTGGCGTTCGATCCACAGAAGACGGGAACCGCCCATCCCTGAAGGTCTGCTACGCTGGGGCCATCAGCACCGTGTCCCCGATCAGCGGGTACAAGTACTCATGTCACAGGTGACCCCGGGGGCTGCATGTCGACTTTTTAGCGCGCCATCCCCAATTAGTACAAGTTGCCCTCGGGTTTGACTCCCTTTTCTGGGATTTCCCGGCAGATAGCTTTTTGGAACTCAGTTAAGCGCTTGCATAATTTCCGGATTATGAACAGAAATGAAAATTCACGATCGGCGATCGTATTGTGCAGTTCGCCCCTAGAGCGTGCGGGTGAATCAGAATTAATCGGGCGTGAGAACGGATCCGCAGGGCTTCAGTATTTGGCCAACTTTGCGCACCTCATCCTTACGCTCTCGGGCCGGTTCATCAACCTGTGCGGCGACGAATTGAACAATGAGATTTCGGCCGCACTGGAAGCAATTGGAAATTTTGCAAACGTTGATCGTAGTTATGTTTTCTTGTTCTCCGAGGATGGTGCGCGGGTTACCAACACCCACGAGTGGTGTTCTCCTGGGATCGAGCCTGCCATTGCGCAGGTCCAGGATGTCCCCGTAGAGATCTATTCGTGGGCGATGCCGAGGTTTAAACGAGGGGAAGTGGTTCATATCCCGGATGTCTCACTGCTCCCTCGAGATGCCGAGAAGGAGCAGCGCACCATGCAGAACCAGGGAATCCAGTCGCTTATCAACGTGCCGTTGATTTGCGCGGGCAAGGTGCTTGGCTTCGTGGGCTTTGATTCAGTCCGTACCCGCAAGACCTGGCGGGATGAGCACATTAAGCTTCTCAAGGTTGTTGGAGAGATTATCGCTGGAACGATCGGGCGAGAACGCGTGACGGCGAGACTCACACGGCAGGCGCAACTAGAGAAGATGGTTGCCCACATCTCCACTCGCTTCATCAATCTCCCAACCGAGGCGCTGGACGACGAGATTGGACACGCCATCGAAGAAATCGGTGTTTTCACTGGTGTGGATCGCTGCTATCTCTTCGAGTTCACGGCTGATCGGTGCCACATGAACAACACCCACGAGTGGTGTGCTGCAGGCATCGAGTCCCATATCGATAGACTGCAGGGATACGCGGTCGAGGACTTCGGCTACTCAATGGCGCGGATGAAGCGCGGTGAGGTTTTCCACGTGCCGAGAGTTGCCGATCTACCAGCAACCGCAGATCGGGAAAAGAAGGAGTTCGAGCAGGAGGGCATCAAGACGCTGGTCAACGTTCCAATCATGGCGAAGGGAGAGATGATTGGATTTCTGGGTGTTGATGCGGTACATAACCATCTGGTCTGGTCGGATGATGACAGACGGCTGCTGAGGCTAATCGGTGAGATCTTCGCCAACGCCCTAGATCGCAGATCCACTGAGGAACGGCTCCGGATCTCCCTCAACGAAAAGGAGGTGCTTCTGCGCGAGATTCACCATCGAGTGAAGAATAACCTGCAGATCGTTCAGAGCCTCCTTTATCTGCAGGAGACTGCGATGAACGGACAGGGGGAGCCCGCTGCGCTGGATGCTTTTCGCCATAGTCAAAGCCGTATCAAGTCCATGGCCACCATACACGATCGGCTTTACCGTTCTCGCGATCTCGCGAATATCGACTTTGGAGACTACCTTCGTGCGTTGATTCCTGATCTGGTGGGCTTATTCAACCATTCCGACCGAATCTCGATCGAAATCCGTGCGCACGAGGTTCGGTTGAGCATTGACGCAGCTATCCCGTGCAGTCTGATTGTTAATGAATTGGTGACCAACAGTCTTGAGCATGCCTTTCCGGACGAGCGTTCCGGGAAAGTAGATATTGGATTCTTCAGGACTGGCGACACTCGGTTCGAGCTATCGGTTGCCGACAATGGAGTGGGCTTTGTTCCTGCGGCTGTCTGGCCCAACCCGGGGACGTTGGGGTTGCAGTTGGTGTCCGACCTGGTCGCTCAGATCGATGGAGAGGTGTCGATAGAGGCGGATAGTGGCACCCGCTTTCTTGTTCGTTTCCCAGGCATTTGACTGACGTCATGTTACGGGTGATGGTGGTCGAGGATGAAGCAATTGCGGCGCGGGCAGTAGCGGTTATGCTCGAGCGTATCGGCTGCGAGGTCACCGCGATCGTGGATACGGGAGAGGGCGCAATCGAGGGTGCGTCTCGCCACTGCCCTGACTTGGTTCTAATGGATATTCGCTTGAAGGGCTCAATGGACGGCATAGAGGCGGCATCCATCATCCGTGAGCGTTTTGGATTGTGTGTCGTTTTTGTAAGCGCCTATCTGCCTGATGAGCTGGAAGCGCAAAAAACCTCGGTAACGGGATATGATTTTCTTTCCAAACCGATCGACCAGGGAGATCTGGCCATGGTCGTTCAGCGGGTCGCTCGAAGTTTAGGACAAGATCACGAAAGATAGCGAGTTTATTGGAGATCAAGCTACGAGCGAGTGGGTTGCGATTTCCCAAGGGAGTGAGTTCCAGAGTCTTTGCTACTAACACCTGCGTCGGTTTGTAATCGTATTTTCCTTCCCTTGCGCGAGCGGGTCAGCGCTGCCGCAGGAGCTGCTCGATGTGCTCCAGGCGCCGCTCCATTGTCTCGGTGTGCTCACGTATCCAGTGCACTTCAGCGGCCTCGCCTTCGCCCTGCTCCCGCATGAACTGCTCATGTTCGCTCTGGAGGGTCTCCAGTACGATGCCGATCATCATGTTCAAGAAGACGAAGGCCGCCCATGCGTGGGATCGCGCTCAGGAAAGCGTTCAACAGGATGCGAAGTTTCGGGATGATGGAGACCAAGCGTAGCACCCTGAAAATGCGCAGCAGCCGCCCGAGCAAGGCCACTTCGCTCTCGTCTACCGGAATCATGCTAGCCATGACAATCACGAAGTCGAAGACGTTCCATCCCTTTTTGAAGAACGTCGGCAAATTTCGCTCCGCGAACATACGGATGATTATTTCTGTCAGAAAAATAGGGTAATGCCTTTGTCCAGCGGCTCGAACAGCTGCTCGAGCGTCGGATCGATTTGGTAAGTCTTAGCTCCGATCAGCAGGGCGCTGGAGACGATGACCAGGATGACGAATGTCTCGAATAGCTTGTTGTTGCGGATTCGGACGAACCATTCCCGCATGGTTGCGGCGGACATCTGACGGAAAACCTCTTACGAACATTGTTTCAACCGACTGGCGCAGCGGTGTCCGCTGGACGTCGCGTCTTTTGCTACAGCAACAGCTTCCGGATATCGCCCAGAAGATTCCGCAACAGGCTGGTGAAGCGTGCGGCCTCGGCACCGTCCACAACCCGGTGGTCGTAGGAGAGGGACATGGGCAAGATTAGCCGCGGGATGAACTCGCTGCCGTTCCAAACCGGCTTCATCGCAGAGCGGGAGATACCCAAGATCGCCACTTCCGGGGCGTTGATGATAGGGGTAAAGGCTGTGCCGCCGACGCCTCCCAGGCTGGAGATGGTGAAGCAGCCGCCTTGCATGTCCCCGGGCAACAGCTTGCCCGCCCGGGCCTTTTCGCTCACCTGCGAAAGCTCGTTGGCCAGATCGTTGACGCCTTTCTTATCCACGTCGCGGATGACCGGTACCACCAAACCGTCTCGGGTGTCCACGGCGACGCCGATATGGGTGGTGTGCTTGAGCACCAAACGCTCCCCGTCTCCGGTCAGGGACGCCTTCAGGTTGGGCATCTGATGTAATGCCTTTGCGACCGCCATGAGCAGGATCGGTAGGAAGGTGAGCTTTACGCCGGCGTTTGCCGCATCTTCCTTCTGGGATTTGCGGAAGGCCTCCAACTCGGTTATGTCCGCCTCGTCGAACTGGGTAACGTGGGGCACGCTGATCCAGCATCGGTGGAGGTGGCGCCCGCTGAGCTTCTTGATACGCGAAATCGGGGCGAGCTCGACCTCGCCGAACCTGGAATAATCGATTTCCGGTGCCGCCGGAAGTTGAAAAGGTAGTCCGGTACCGAGCCCCTCGGCGGCACCCTGAGTCAGCGCCTTTTTGACATAGCCCTGAACGTCGCCCTTGAGGACCCGCCCCTTGGACCCGGATCCCTTGACGAGGGTCAGATCGACCCCGAGCTCCCGGGCAAAACGGCGCACCGCCGGGCTGGCGTGGGGCTTGCGTCCCTTGGCGATCGCGGCCATGTCTTCGGGCCGCGGCAGCACCGGGGCCTGGCGACGCTCGGCTTCTCCTGGAAGGGGGCCGGCCGTTGCGGGCTCCTGTGCGGGCGCCGGCTCGACCGCTGGTACGCCGGCCTGTATCTCGTCCGGCTCGACCTGGGGTGACAGAGTCAACACGAGATCCCCTTGGTTCAGCTTGTCCCCCACGGAAACAGCGACGGACATGACCTCACCCGCATGGGTGGAGGGGATTTCCATCGTCGCCTTGTCACTCTCCAGGGTGACCAGGGATTGCTCGACAGATACCTGATCGCCGGCATTTACCAGGACCTCGATGACGGGAATATCGGTGAAGTCCCCTATGTCCGGAAGCCGTATCTCGACGGGCTCGGGTGAAGCTCCCAGTGCCGGGACGGTCTCCTCCGGTGCAGCGGTTTGGGTCGCCGGCTGGGGTTTCCCGGTATCGATCGACGGTGCAGTCGCGGCGGCCGAGTCCGTTTCAACGTCCAGGATAAGCAGCAGGTCCCCTTGGCTGACCTTATCGCCCACACCAACCTTGAGCTCCTTTACTCGCCCCCGGGCGGGTGCGGGGATCTCGATGGTCGCCTTGTCGCTTTCAAGGGTAAGCAACGACTGCTCGGGCTCGACCCTGTCTCCGGGGGCGACCAGGATTTCGATGATTTCGACATTGGAGAAGTCCCCGATGTCGGGGAGCAATACGTCTTGAGCTGTTGCCACGCTGAGTCCTCCTGAGTCCTGATGCCCTTCAAACGGTCGCCGGATTGGGTTTCTCGGGATCGATGCGGTACTTCTCGATGGCCTCTGCGACCCGGCCTGCGGGTATCTCCCCATCGTCTGCCAGGGCCTTGAGAGCGGCGAGCGCGACGTAATAACGGTTAACCTCGAAGAACTTGCGTAGCTGGCTGCGCATGTCGCTGCGGCCAAAGCCATCCGTTCCCAGGACCCGGTAGCGCCTGGGCACATAGGGCCGAATCTGATCGGCATGAGTTTGGATATAGTCGGTCGCTGCGACGATGGGTCCGCGGGTTGCACCAAGTTGTCGCTCGACAAAGCTCTCCCGCGGCTCCTGTTCCGGATGAAGCAGGTTCCAGCGTTCGACATCCATGCCCTCGCGGCGCAACTCGTTGAAGCTGGTAACGCTCCAGACGTCAGCGGCGAGGCCGAAATCCTGCTCTAGAAGCTCCGCCGCCGCCAAAGTTTCGCGCAGGATGGTGCCGGAGCCCAGAATCTGGACCCTTGTTCCATTACCTACGCCCTCGCGGACCTGGTACATGCCCTTGAGTATGCCTTCCCGGGCCCCTGCGGGCATGGCCGGTTGGGCGTAGGACTCGTTCATTGCAGTGATATAGTAGAAGCAGTCCTCCTGCTCGTGGTACATCCGGCGCAGCCCGTCCTGAACGATGACCGCCATCTCATAGGCGTAGGCGGGGTCATAGGTGATGCAATTCGGTATGGTGGCGGCGACGACCAAGCTGTGCCCATCCTGGTGTTGCAGACCCTCGCCGGCAAGGGTTGTGCGTCCGGCTGTGCCGCCGATCAAAAAACCGCGGGCTCGCATGTCGCCGGCGGCCCAGGCCAGATCCCCGATACGCTGGAAGCCGAACATGGAGTAGAAGACGTAGAAGGGGATCATAGCCTGTCCGTGGTTGGCATAGGCCGTAGCGGCTGCGATCCATGATGACATGGCACCGGCCTCGTTGATTCCCTCCTGCAGGACTTGCCCCTTCTTGTCTTCGCGGTAATAGAGAAGCTGGTCCGAATCCACAGGCTCGTAAAGCTGGCCGACGGAGGAGTAAATACCCAGTTGTCGGAACATGCCCTCCATGCCGAAAGTACGGGCCTCGTCCGGGACGATCGGCACCACGTACTTACCGAGCTCCTTGTCTCTAATGACCAGGGTCATGATCCGAACGAGCGCCATGGTCGTCGACATCTCCTTATCGCCGCTGCCTTCCAGCAGAGGCCCGAAGACCTCCAACGCTGGCGTCTCGAGCCTCGGTGCCTCGGCATGGCGGGCGGGTAGGGGGCCACCCAATGCCTCGCGGCACCGGTGCATGTACTTCATCTCTTCGCTGTCCGCGGGTGGCTTGTAGAAGGGCGCGGCGCCGATCTGATTGTCCGAGATAGGAATGTTGAAACGGTCACGGAATTGCTTGAGCGCGGCCTCGCCCATCTTTTTCTGGGAGTGGGTAATGTTCATGCCCTCGCCGGCCATGCCCATGCCGTAGCCCTTGACCGTCTTGGCCAGGATGACTGTAGGCTTGCCGCTCTGCTTGACAGCGGCCGCGTAGGCCGCGTATACCTTAAGCGGGTCATGTCCGCCGCGGTTCAGGCGCCAGATATCCTCGTCGGTGAGGGTCGCTACCATGTCCGCCAGCTCCGGGTACTTGCCGAAGAAGTGCTCGCGGGTGTAGGCACCGCCCTTGGCCTTGTAGGATTGGAAGTCGCCGTCCACGCACTCCTCCATCCGCTTGAGCAGGATTCCGTTCTTGTCCCGCGCCAGCAACGGGTCCCAGTAGCTGCCCCAGATGACCTTGATCACCCGCCAGCCGGCACCGCGGAACTCGGCCTCCAGCTCCTGGATGATCTTGCTGTTGCCGCGCACCGGCCCGTCCAGGCGTTGCAGATTGCAGTTGACGACGAAAACCAGGTTGTCGAGGCGCTCGCGTGCCGCTAAGGAGATGGCGCCCAGAGATTCGGGCTCGTCCATTTCCCCGTCACCCATGTAGGCCCAGACCTTGCGTTTCTCGGTGTTGAGCAATCCCCGGTCCTGGAGGTAACGCATGAAGCGCGCCTGGTAGATCGCCATGATGGGACCCAGGCCCATGGAAACGGTTGGAAACTGCCAGAAACCAGGCATCAACCAGGGGTGCGGATAGGAAGACAGGCCGTTGCCGTCCACCTCCTGGCGGAAGTTGTACAGCTGATCTTCGCTGATCCGCCCCTCCAGGTAGGCGCGGGCATAGATTCCGGGGGCCGAGTGGCCCTGGATAAAGACCAGGTCGCCGCCGTGGTCCTTGGTGCGGGCGTGGAAAAAGTGGTTGTAGGCCACGTCATAGAGGGTCGCACTCGAGGCAAAGCTCGCGATGTGTCCCCCGAGCTCCGTGGCGAGCCGGTTCGCCTGAACCACCATGGCCATGGCATTCCAGCGCACAAAGGAACGGATGCGCCGCTCTATGGCCCGATTGCCCGGAAAGCGCTCCTGTCGCTGCACCGGGATGGTGTTCAAATAGGCTGTATTGGCGCTGAAAGGCAAGTAGGCGCCGGAGCGCCGGGCCTTGTCGATCAGGCGCTCGAGTAGGAAATGGGCTCGATCGACGCCCTCGTTCTCCAGCACGGCCTCCAGGGCATCGAGCCATTCCTGTGTCTCCTGGGGATCGATGTCGGGTTTGTTGCTCATGTTCGTTCCTTTAGCTGGCTCACGCGAGGGCGAGCGGCGCTGGTGAAAAACCGGCGCAGTATATCAGGCCCCGGCATCAGCCAATACTAAGAATGAAATCCGGAAATAGGGCAGGGTGGCAGACCAAAGCCGCCGTCTGCGCCCGCCTTCTTGCTACAAGGTTTGCACAGGGATGGCTGTATTTGGTCTCTCCCCTGATCGCTCTTGCCTGAGATCAGGGTTTTCCCTATAAAGGGTTTACCCTTATCTGGAAATCCCTTATATTAGCAATTCTTATCCGCCGACTTCCTTATAGTCGAGGGCCCGGTTCGCAACCGAGAGGTAGTATCCACCCTATGAATAAGCTCTTCACGCTGGCGCTCGTCGCACTCCTGATTTCTCTCCCCATGTCGGCCTCCGCGAGGGTCAAAACGGGCCAGACCCAAAAAGGTTTAGCCTCTTACTATCACGACAGCCTGAACGGAAATAGGACCGCCAGTGGCGAAATCTACAACAAAAGGATGCGCACGGCGGCCCACAAGTCTCTCCCATTGGGCACCAAGGTTCGGGTTACCAAGCTCAGTACCGGCAAGAGCATCGTTGTCAAGATCAACGACCGGGGTCCCTTCGTGAAAGGCCGGATCATTGACCTTTCACGCCGCGCCGCGCGGGACCTGGGTATCATCAAGCGTGGCGTGGCGAAGGTGAAGGTCGAAGTGCTCAGCGTGCCCAAACGGAAGCGGCGTTGAGGATTTGTGGCCATGTGCAGTTAACTGCCGAATCCGACATTGACCGTTGAGCGGAAGCCTGACTAGTCGTCTCGGGAACCGCGCCGCACAACAGGTGTTTCGGTTTCCTCCGCATCGCACTCGATATACAGATCGAATTGGGACTCCGCGGGAAATGTCTGGGAGGTCACCCAGATCTGGGTGAAGTCGCCGCTCACCTGAGGAAGTATGTTCAAGGCACTGGCTGTCCGGCGTTCGTCAAAGAACGCGAAGGGTTCGTCCAGGAACAACATCTGAGATCCGTGAATAGCCGAGTTGACCAGTTTTTGTGACAGCGACAGGCGCACGGCCAGCATGATCTGTCGTTGTGTACCGCTGGAGATCTCATCCAGGTCCATGAAGTCCCGCTTCTCGTTAGAGAACGCCTTCACCTTGAGGTTCTCATCGATCCGAAGGTGCTCGTAGCGCCCGTTCGTGAGCTTGGGCAGGGAGTTTGCCGAGAGATTCCTGACCTCGGTATTGAAGCGATGGGATATGTAGTGAATCGCCCCATGCAGAAGGTCGACCGCCAGCTCACGTACCCGGATTCGCCGCCTGAGCTCCTCGATTTTTTTGCCGAGCGACTCGGCAATCGCGGTTAGCTTACGATGACGTCGGATGCGCTCACGCTCGCGGGCAATCATCTCGTCCAGTCGGGCGATTGCGCTCGAGTGTGAGGCGACGGATTCATGCCGGCGGTCGATTTCAAGCTCGGCGTCCGCCTTCACCTGAGACATGCCGGCCTCGAGGGCTCCGACCTTTTCCCGGAAGCGCGCCTGGCGCGCCGAGTGCTTCTGCGGATCCAGTAATGCGGCCCCTAGACCTTGGCAGTAGTCGGATACCCGCTCCGCGATCGCCTCGTCACGGATACGGCCCAGTAGGTCGGCCGCTGCCGGTAACGGCATCTGATCAAGGCCAGAGAGATCCATGGCCTCCTTTCGCGCTTTCTCCTCCTCGTCGATCAGCAGCGTCTGGGCATGCTCCAATCCCCGGAGCAGCGTACCCAGGCGAATTCCTCGAACCAAGAAGACCAGAAACATGACGGTCATGATGGATGCGGCGACCGGTATCCAAGGCAGCAGTATCTGCGTGTCGATGTCGAGTCGCTCGAGCCAGCCGGCGAGCACCTGTGACTGCGGGCTGGTCGGCGCCAGCCCCAGCAGTCCCGATACGCCCCAACAGACGAGTGTCGAGACCAGGAAGCCGAGCATCAGGATGCGAGAGATTTGCCGGGAAGATGTGGCTTGGGTTTGACGTTGGCGCAGCGCATCCCGACGGGCGGCGAAGGTCGGCTCCGCCTTGTCCTCGTTTGCCGGCTCGGCCTCGCCGAGAAGACACTGCAGCCAGCTGCGATAGGCGATCGCCCGTTGGCGCAACGCATCGAAGGCCGCCATGCTATCCCGTGACTTCGCGAGCAGCGGTACAAGCTGGGCGTGTGCGGCGCCTGTCTGTTCTTCCTGCACGCAGTGGGGATTCAGCGCGCTGACAAGCTGCTCCAGATCCCGTGTCTGCTGCAGCCGTTGCTGGAAGGACGCCGCAACCGGAACGGCCAGCCAGCTTGCAGCGCCCAGCTTGAGCGTATCGAGCACCTGGTCGCTTCGCTCGACCTTGTCCTTCATCGACGAGATCCTTTGCCTGTCTTCCGCGAGGGCTGCATCCTCCTGCGCGTGCTCGGCCTCCAGCGAAGCGAGGTGGCTCTCGTCGAGGCCGAGCGCCTGGATCTGCTCCTCGATGTCGCGCTTTTGCTCTTCGGCCTCTCTCGCCTTGCCTCCGGTGTGCTTCAACTCGCCGTCACAGGTGGCGACCACCTTTTCCAAGGCGTCGACCCCCGCCATTGCCTTCACCGCAAAGCTGTGGGGGTGGGGCGTGGTGATCTCTCGCTGGGCCAGGTAAAAGGACTCGATGAACTCGGTGTACCCGAAACCGATGATGTCCTTGAGACGGGTTCGCACCTCGTCGATACCACGCACCATAGGCTCTTCACCGATCCGGCTGATGCTTGCCCCATGATTTCCCAGCTCGTCGAGGAAGCGAGCCACCTGATAGCCTTGCCCATTAGGCGTGGTGAGCTCGAGCTTGATGGAGCAACGGGACTCACCCCAGCGGATGACCTTGTCGAGATCGGCGTCGTCGAGGGAGAAGGTGCGGCCGAACAGGGCGAAACAGATGCTTTCTCCGATGCTGCTCTTACCCGATTCGTTGTCGCCGATGACGGCGATCAATCCCTGTTGCGGGATGTTCTCGAGCTCGAGCGTCGAGTACTTGAGGATGTTCTCGGCCCGCAGACTATTGATGATCATCTTCGGCGTCTCCCTGCTCTCGACCGCCAAGACCCGCGATCTTCCCCAATACCAGGGTGACGGCCTCGTGGAAAAGATCTGCGTCGAAATCCTGGTCCGAGTTGCGCCGCCGCTCGAGCTCGAGCTCGCTGAAAATGGAAAAATCCCTGGCAGGACCGGCGCGCTCTTTGTTGTCGGGGGGAGTGGGCGGTTTGATTTTCCTCATTGACGGGTCCTGCGTAATCTGGGCTGTTCTTGGAATGCCCGATTCTCGGCCCAAGGTGGTCCGTTGGCAACGCCCGGGAGTTTGATCGCCCGCATCGTACCTCGCGAACCGAGATCCGCCGGGAGGCTCGCGAGAGCATCTCTCAATCGAGTGCGAGTCGATTTGCTGGTTCGCCGAGGGAAAAGATGATTCGGACCGACCGATTCGCCTTGGTTGCCTTTTCTAGCGGAATCTGCCGACAAACCGTTGTGTTTGGCCGCCGTAGGCGCGATCGACGTCGGTTAATCGCTGCTTATCTGGAAAATCACAAGCAAGGAGCGGCCTGTATCACTACCAATTCAGCTCCTTGCCAATGCGGCCGGAAAGTGACGCAACTTCCTCGCGGTCGGCGGAGTATTGGGACTTGTCGGGAAAACCGTCCGTTTCTCCGTTGGATACGCACGTATCGGATGCCTGAACATAAGGTCGGTTCAAGGCGGACAGCTTACGTGCGCTAATGCATGCGTGATTCGTTGACCTTGTATCGTTAGCGCACTCGCGCAACATATCGCGGTAGGCACTTTGTATAGCGGCCGAACGTCCGTTGACTTCGGTGCAGTCCGACGAAATTGTCGACAAAGAAACCGTTTGCGGCAACGGGATTGGTATGACGCAACCGTTCAAGGAGGTCAAGGCGAGGGATGCGGTAATCAGGATTCTTTGGAACATGAGGAACCCCCAGTTGGTCAACAGCAAATCGAATATACACTTCGAGTCTACCGCAAGGCTAATGACCAGCTGATCTGAGATTCGACGTGATCCGTGCCGATCTCTCTGTGGGCTGTTGACAATTGCCCTTCACGGTCGCTTTGCGGGCTGACCGAGTTGCAGCGCGTCGCAATAGGCCGACTATTTTTCTCACCGCGCCTTGTGGGCACGAAAAATGCGTCCTAGCCGCCCGGCTCAGGCAAATGGCAACAGCCTCAAGGGATTGACTAGCAGCGTCTCGGACTTTCGCAGTCGCCGCACCAGCCCTGGCTGGAGCGCATCCGCTGTGTCAGCCGGCAAACCCAGCAGGGGAGTGTTCGATTCGCGAGGAAGACGAGCAAGCCACTAATAATCAGGGCGACAAAGACCATGATGATCCAGGTATCGCCGGTAATGCCTTCCCGACCATAAGTTCCGAAGGCGAAAAGCCCGAACAACAAGGCCGACCCGAAGCCGATGAGAAGGGGGAACATGAGCTGAATCCTCAGTAAGAAACGTGATTGTTAGTATATAAGCGAATACTGAATTACGCAAGCTTCTCTCTCCAGCTTTTCCTGTTGGCTTTCCTATCTTCGTAAGCGCGTGGGGGACAGATGCATGCCGCGTTTTGAGAATCGCCCGGTCTACTCAACCGATAACCTTGACGATCTGAGCTATGTGCTGGAGCGGCTCGCCCCAGCGGAGAAACTGGACATTGCGTATTCTTGTCCGCATTGCGAATCCAATGTCCGATTTGCGCAGCGAAAATGCGGTTTGGCGAAACTTGACCTTGATACCATCGACCACCGCGCCTACAAATCAGAGTCTAAGATCTAGAATAGCGGCCGGTAGTGGAGACGCAACCATGAGAAGAAATCTGCATCCGGATTGACGCAGTGCCGGTCCGTTCCTCGCGCTTGCGCGGTTGTTGTCGGCATTTTTCGGCACGGCGCAGGTTGTCCCCTCGGTGCCCAATGGCGATACCCTGTACAAAAGTAGCGTCATCAACAACGAGGCCACCGGCGTCGGCCCGTTCTTCAACGGCGACGGCGGTGGTATTCACAACTATAGGGCACCACGAATTTTTCGAGGTGCCCTTACGACTGGGATTGTTGCCCGAAGATTTCGGAAAGACGAGGCTGCGGATGAAATCCAGGACGTATTTCAGTAATACGTAGCGGGATGTTCCATCCTCTTGTTGCTATGCCTTAATCTAATAAGTGGCTCCATGGGGGCCATGTGTCGGTTCCTGAATCACCGCGCGTGGAATTAGGAGTTATCATGCTCAGAAAAACACTGACTATCACTGCATTGTCTTGCTTGGCGTTGGCAGCGAACGCCGATTCGCAACAGAATTACGGAAATTCGAAATCTGACCACTGGAGCCGCCCGTGGCTGAATCACCGGATTCCGGGGTCAAATAATCCGCCTCCGACGCAACCGGACTTATTTGGGAGCCGGAATGGCTCATTGGAGGCGCTCGAAATTCCTCTCATAACCTTATCCGAAAACAATTTTCGGGTGCAAATCAAGGTTGCGAACGACAACGGGAAATCCATTCTGAACGTATTGGATATCCTGGACGAAGGCGTCAATATCTATTGCACGAACATCGACTTCGATCGCCGGTTGCTTACCCTCGACAACAGAACGGAGCATGCCACGGCAGACTTCAATATGAAGGAGCTGGACGAGTACTGTGATCAAGCGACGCCGAGTGGTCACGTCCATATCAAGTGCAAATTTGACGGCCAGCGCAGGTTCGATCTTACCAGTAATTATAGGGAAGTGATGCAAGGCCGTACGACTACGGGTCAGCAAAAAGTCAGCCAGGTGTCCGCGTCCTGCAGTGTCGCGGTCAGCGGCGCCGGGGAGCCATTTACGGACCTCGAGGGGGAGCTTACACAATCCTGGACGGACTAATGGGAGCTCGCAGCTCCTTCGGGAAGGTCTCTTGAGGAACGGCTCTCGAGCGGTATTTTGAGTGACGGATATTCCCGAGTCGCTGGTCGAATTTCCGATCCCTTGTCCGAGCGAAGACACGCCGAACAGCCAGCGGTGCAATCGACCGATGGTAACCAGATCAGGAGACGCCGATGATTGGCCGTCCCGATCACAATCGGCGCAGCATTTCGGAATTGAACAGCGTTTCCATAGCCGTTCGCCATCTTCAGCAATTTTGTCCCTTAAGAAACAAACTTGAGGAAACCGTCATGAAGCGCTTTCTGGTTTTGTTCTTGCTGGCCTGTTCTCTGCCCGTCGACGCAGAGGCTGCCGTTGCCGAATTTTATCCTGATGCAGCGGGTGGGGCCGCGACGTGTGATGGAGATGACACGAATCCGGCCCTACCGATCAAGTGTCCCTTCAAAGCCGACGGAGTATTGGTCTTCCACCTGGAGAGTTGGGGCGAAGGCGGCACGGCCACGATCACGATCGAGAAAGAGGGCCAGAACGCCACGGTTTCCGGGATTTGCGCGGATGCATTCAACCCGGACGATGGGAAGTTTCCGACGTACCAGTTCCATCCGGGTCCCGATTGCCTAAACCCGAACGCGGGTCCTCCCCGCGCGACCGGTGAGCAGATCTTCGAAGAGGACTGCAAGGAAGGGGACTGCCCGGCGGAATGGTACACCGATCTTCCTTGGAATCAGAAGCTCAGCACTTTGAACAGTAATAAGATCGATGTTCCCTTCGTGTTGCCCTGTGCCGCTTTATCGGATGAGTATCGGCCAAAGACGTGTTGCAGCAAGGGCGAGGTGTGCGACGAGGTGCAAGAGACGGAGATGGCGCGCAAGATGCTGCGCTACGGTATCGCCAACGTGATGGCGATCCAGCGAACCGATACCGTCTACAAGGACGGCGAAGGGCCGACCCCGAATGACTGCAAAGGCGCCCCTTCTTGCGTGGAAGTGAAGCTGCGGATCCAGCGTCTTCACACACAGACTGATAATGACAAGGGATACGAGGCCGATGAAATAACAAACGACCGATACGAGTACAAAAACCAGGCGGGTGATGATGCTGCTATCCCAAGCCTCGGCTTTGCCGTCACCGAGGCGACGATCTTTGCGCCTATGCGGATATGGCCGACGGGCCATTACTGCGCGAAATTGACGGATAGCATCAGCACTTCGATTTGCTACGACGACTATTGGACTACTGGGCTCGTTGCGCCCGCCACAGTGCCTAAACAGTGGCTGAGCGGTGTCTGGACTGAGCCCAATCAACCTACTCCTTTCAGGCCGGCCCTCTTTTGGCCGCGCGGTGAGCCGAAAACAACTTTCCAAGATTTTTGCCAAGCCAGGAAGACTGATTGCAACATGTTCCTCGGCAAGGTCGGTTGGCTCGAGAATGCAAAGAAGCCAGAAGTTACGGGTTGCAAGGGCGAAGACCTTTCTGTCTGTCAGAATCAGATCAGAAATGATCTCTGGAACCTGGATTCATGGTTTAGTAAGTCATTGACGGAATACGAAGATCTCGGGGCCTATCCTTGGAGCCCGCCTCTGCTCCCCATACGTGACCCGAATGATTTGAGCACTGGAGAGGAAAACTATAATCCATTCATTGGCTTCTACAAAATGGAAGCGTCGGAAACAAATACGGTCGATGATAAAAATCCGTTTAACACGAAATATAAGTTCAAGAGTCCGTATTATGTATTGCCCAAGAAATGCACGACGGATGACTATCGGCTCGCGAGACAAGGGGAACTTGTCAACATTAACCGCTTGAGCGATTGTGCAGTCAACTTCGAGATCCATACCAGTGGTTTTCAGGACATCTGGAAGGACCTTTACGGGGTGTTGGATGAGTTCTCGGAAGAAGATATCGATGAAATGATCAAGGCTTTGAATGGCTTGACTGCCAACCAATACGGCAGAACCATGTTTCTGTACGGTGGCTTGCGGGAGCAGCATGTTCCCGTTTCATTCTTCAAAACCCTCGACGAGGGCATGTCGATTCACGACAAAGTGTACAGCGGAGGTCCGTACGTTCAATATTTGCCTATGGTCAACCCGGCGGACCGGACGCTCAAGTGGACAATAAAAACAGACGACACCACGGGCCAAACGACCTACGACCCGCTCAAGAACTACAAAGACGACTTCTGGCACGCCTTTTTCATGAGCAACCACATGAACCAGGACCCCGACCATTTCATTCGAGGTATCCGGGGCAGGACTTTGTGGCATAACGAATACCGTTCTTGGGAGCTATATCACTCGAACCAAGAGGGCCTCAACAAGGATACCAAATTTCAAGATATACTCGGGCATGTCGATTTCCCTGCCGGATTTCAGACCAGCGAGGCGACAGCGCCCTTCCACGGCAATACCTGCGACGCCTGCCATGTTCGCAATGGCAGCGGGATTCCGTTGATGCCGAACGGTAAGCTTCCCAAACTCCATGCCGGCAATAAGGACGATGAGCGCACACCCAAACCCCTCATGAACGAGGACTACCACGTCAGAGCCGGACAGAACCAGGGTGACTACACCTACACGAATATTGCGTATCCGGATAAAAACGACCCGAAAAACAGTCAAGAAGTGCCGTCCATGAAGATGGTGTTCTTCGACCTCCGCAAGCCTGACCCGACGGATGGGAGAGAATGCGATGACGATCATAATTCGGTAGAAATCAACGAGGATAACCTCTATAGAAATAAGATAATGAACTTTTATGGAAATAGCCTGCAGCTCGACCAGAACGGCCACCATTTGACGTACGACATGAAATACGTCGACCTCAAAGAGGGTGACGGGTTCGTGGTGGTGGAGGAAGGTGATGATATCCGCGGTGGCTATCAGCCGAAACGGGTGGAGGTTGTTACCTGCCGAGAAGAAAATCAGGAGGGCGCGTGTACGAGCGGCATTAAGGCGGATGATGTGTGTGGTGAGGGCTATATTAAGAAGTGGATGGAAGTGGAAGATGTACCGGAATATTGGCCCACGAGCTGTACCCAGGTCGACGGCGCCGCCATCATGAAGGCGATTGAAGAGGGACGGATCGGCTACATGCATCTGACGGGGCGCCGGCTGGGAAACACCCCGCTAATCGAAATGATTCCGGATGCGGAGATCCTCGAGGCACGCAAGCAGCAAGAAGTGCCCGGCTGCCTAAGCCTGGCTCCGGGCACGCGCCGGGGCACTGGCGAAGCGGACTACCACTATCGAACCTGCGAATTGGGCAAGCTTGGGGATGGCCCTGGCGATTGCTACATCGGTCGCTGGGGCTGGATCGGGGACCGGGCCTCTCTGGAGGACCAGGTCGCCAACGCCGCGGACGTGGAGATGAGCATCTCGTCGAGCAGGAGCTACGACAAAATACACCCGAGCCCCACGACAGAGGCCCAGCTGGTACGTTATAAGAAACCCCAGTGCGGTCCCCTCAATACGCATTGCAAAGTTGCGCGGACGAACTCCGACATTACGGAACAGGAGATCCGAGACATGGCGACCTATCAGCGCTGGATCGGGATTCCCAATCGTTCGGAATACGAAGTGTCCAGTATGCAGGTCCAAGAGGGAGAGAAAATCTTCGAAGAGTTGCAGTGCAACAGCTGTCATGTCATCAAGAAGATTCCGTTCGACTACGCCGACAACATGCTGCCCGACGAAGAAAGGAAGCATCTGAAGGCGTACGAAATATTCGAAGGCGACAAAGTGGAATACCCCTTCGTTGCCTATCTGGGGACGGATCTGCTGATGCACGACATGGGCTATCTGTCACAGGTAGCACCGGTACCACTGCAAGCGGTGGAGAATCATTGGTTCCGAGACAAGGAGAGTGGAAAGGTCGAGTCTCGATACAGGAATTATGTGCAGTTCATCCGAACGCCTGCGCTGAAGGGGCTGCGCTTCAATCGATTCGTGACCGACTCGAACCACAACACGACGGGAGCCGAGGACCCGCTTGGCAAGAACGATCCAGACGGACATAACTTCACGCCCGGTTGCGATTTTCTGCTTCACGACGGCAGGGCCTGCGATGCGATCGAGGCGGCGTTTCTCCATGATGGGCCGTTGGTGAAGGCGTCGGGCATGATCGGAAAACTGAATGCCTTGAGTCCCGAGGACCTGGACCGGTTGCGGGCCTTCTTGTACTCGTTGTAGCCGGCACTTGAAGCCTTGCGATACGCACAAGGAGGTGCGAAGCGCGAGGGGGACGCGGCAGACGCCTAGCTATGGTTGCAGTGTCGACGGCGCCGAGGATCGGGGAACCGAGATTGGTTGCCGAGTTGCTATCACCGAGACTCGCAGCGCTTCTACAGCCGTCGTTGGTCACGGCCGTCATCCTGATCGGTCTGATTGGCCATGGCTCTGGCTATCAATACCGCCCTGCGATCTTCCTCGACGAGATCGAGCGCCACTTGCGCGCGCGCAGTCCGGACGCAGGGTCGGATGCGCGCGCAGGCGCAGAAGCCTCCCTCCCTCCATCAAGGAATCGGGCCAGCCTGAATCAAGGGGCTGATCCAGTAATGCAGTCCCGCCCCGCGGAAGGTCTCGCCGAGCTGTGCGACCAGCTCGCGCGCGTCGGCACACCCGGCGTGGACCTGAAACATGACCTGGCGCTTTCGCCCCGTAACCTGCTCGGCGAGAGTCAGGGTTCCGTGGGCCGGACTGCCGTCGATCTTGTGAAGACTGAAGCCGGAGAAGCCTTTCCGTTCGAGCAGGAAGTCGACAAGGGCCTCCTCCAAGGGCGGCGGGGCGACCAGGACCAGAAGGCATTGCTCGCTCATGAGGCGTTCTCCGGGTTGGCGGCGAGGGGCAGGGCGCGCGGTGCGCCCGGGTCGCCGAAACGGCGGTAGAGGATCGGAAGCAACAGCAGCGTCAGGAGGGTGGAGCTCACCAGCCCGCCGATGACCACGATGGCCAGCGGGCGCTGGATCTCGGACCCCGGACCGCTGGCGAACAGCAGGGGCACCAGACCGAAAGCGGCAATGGAGGCGGTCATCATGACGGGGCGCAGGCGCCGCTTGGCGCCCTCCAGCACCACTTCGTCCAACGGCATCCCCATGGCCCGCAGTTGGTTGAAGTAGCTCACCATCACCACCCCGTTGAGCACGGCGATGCCGAGCAGGGCGATGAAGCCCACGGAGGCCGGAACCGATAGGTATTCCGCCGACAGCCAGAGGGCGAAGACTCCACCGATCATGGCGAAGGGGATGTTGAGCAGGATCAGACCCGCCTGCTTCAGCGAGCGGAAGGTAGTGAACAGCAGCAGAAAAATCAGCCCGATGGCAATGGGCACCACAATGGACAGCCGGGTGGCGGCGCGCTGCTGGTTCTCGAATTGGCCTCCCCACTGCACGTAGTATCCCGGTGGCAGCTCCACCTTTTCGGAAACCAGGGCCTTGGCCTCTTCGACGAAGCCCACCAGGTCGCGACCACGCACGTTGGCGATGACCACCGAGAGCCGGTTGCCCTGCTCGCGGCCGACCTGTACCGGTCCCCCGACGCGCTCCAGGCGGGCGATGCTGGACAGGGAGACCAGGCGCCCGTCGGGCAGGGTCAGGCGCAGGTTCTGGAAGTCGGAGGGGGAGCTGCGCAGATCGGCAGCGCCGCGCAGCAGCAGGGGGGTGCGGCGGGTGCCCTCGTAGACAGTGCCCGCCTCCAGGCCCTCGATCTGAGCGCGCAGCTCCGCTTCCGTCTCTTCCACGTCGAGCCCCAGCCTACCCAGGGCCAAGCGGTCGAGCTCGACCTTCAGGTACTGCACCCCCTCGTTCTGGGTAAACCAGACGTCCTCGCTACCCTGGATGCCGCGCACCAGATCGGCGATTTGGCCGGCCTTCTCGTTCAGCAGGTCCAGATCGCTGCCGAAGAGCTTGATGGCCACGTCCCCGCGCACCCCGGTGAGCATCTCCGAGACCCGCATCTCGATGGGCTGGGTGAAGCCGTAAGTGACCCCGGCGAAGTCGTCGAGCTCGGACCGCATAGCGTCCAGCAACTCGTCCTTGGTCGCGAAGCGCCACTCCTCGCGGGGCTTGAGGACCAGGAAGGTGTCCGTCTGGTTGAGCCCCATGGGGTCCATGCCCAGCTCGTCGGAGCCGGTGCGGGCCACGACGCCGACCACCTCGGGGACCTGTTGCAGCAGGGTGCGTTGGACCCGCAGGTCTAAACCCAGGGACTCCTCCAGGCTGATCGAGGGCAGCTTCTCCAGCTGGACGATGACATTGCCCTCGTCCATGGTGGGCATGAAGGTCTTGCCGATGAGGGTGAAGACGAAACCGGTGGCCGCGAGCGCAATCAGCGCCGTGGCCACCACCGTCATGGCGTGGCGCAGGGACCAGGCGAGCGCAGGCCCGTAGGCGCGGTGCAGCAGGCGCACCAGCAGGGGCTCCGTGTGACTCACCTTGCCGATCAGAAAGGAGGCCAGGACAGGGATCACCGTCAGCGAGAGCACCAGGGAGGCGCCCAGAGCGAAGACGATGGTCAGGGCGACGGGAATGAAGAGCTTGCCCTCCAGCCCCTGCAGGGTGAGCAGGGGCAAAAAGA
>JAJDOL010000143.1 GCA_022340195.1 Chromatiaceae bacterium | reverse complement strand
TTTGCTGCCGCTGACGGTCACGTTGTCGACAGGCCGCTCTTGTCGCAATGCGGTCACCGGGAACAACGTCACCGATCACGATCACCGTCTTGAAAGCGGACGCCGATCTGTTGAGGCTCGGCGGCAAGTCGACGCTGTTAGTAGACCCTGGAGATTTGTCGCGTAACCGGACGGGTCACGACCGCAGTAGTCAGCATCATCACGTCGCGCGACGATGGCAATCGGACACAAAGCGGAACTTGCGTCCGTGCTCTTCGGTTGGTGCATTAGGGCAGCTGCGCGCATAAATCAGGTGAGCTTCGCAGCGCATCCGCCAATCGGACGGGAGGCGGCCCGGCGCGGCGCGCTAGGGTCTGTGACGGAGACTCGCCGAACGGGCGATGACCGCCGGGGACCAGCCAACGGCGGTGCCGTAATCCGATGTCCCAGCACGCGACAGCTCGTGATGTATCTTTCCGGGTACAAAGGCGCCTCCTCGGACGCACTCGCGCGCGCTTGGCTAGGTTTAAAGAAGGAGACCACGAGCAAAACAGGAGGGAGTCATGACAAACCTTAACCGAATGGCGGAGCAACACATACTCGAATACGAGTCCCGGCAGAAACACGTCGGCGAGCTCTTGGGACGCGTGTGGGAGAAGACGCCCACGGGATCCGAGCATACGGATATCCGCAAACGGCTGGAGGAGCTCGAGAAGGAGCAGGACAGGCTTATCGTTCGCCTCGACGAGTTCAAGCTCAAGGACTTGAAGAACTGGCGCGAGGAGGAAATCGAGAAATCCGGCCTCATGGGGCTGTGGGACGCACTCGCACAGCAGACCGAGAAGCTGGCGGAGCGGCTTGACGAGTAACCTCTGGATCCGCCACGACCTTGTTTCCCCTGCGCGAATCAGGATGGAGTTCGCGCGAGGGACAGTTCTGGACGCGAGGGAATGTGAAAATCGACGTTGCCCGGATCAACAGCATCGCGCCGCTTCTGGACGTTCGCGCACTGAGCCTGTGCTTGGGCGACAGACCAACCCTGAGCGGTGTCGACCTGCGCCTGCAAGAGGGCCAGATTCACGCCCTGATCGGCAGCAACGGTGCCGGAAAGTCGACCCTGGCCTATGCCCTGATGGGCAGCGAGGGCTATCGCCCGCAAAGCGGTGAGGTCCTGTTTCTGGGTCGTTCGATCATCGGCCTTGCCATGCACGAGCGCGCCCGGTTGAGCATGACTCTCTCATGGCAGGAGCCTGCCCGGTTCGAGGGTCTGCCGGTGCGCGACTACCTGCTGCTCGGCAACCGTACCGCCGACCCGGCAGCCTGCCTGGAGCGAGTCGCCCTGGAGCCGAACGCTTATCTCGCGCGCGCACTCGACAAGACTTTGAGCGGCGGCGCATCGAGCTCGCAGCCGTGCTGGCCATGACGCCGCATCTGGCCATCCTGGACGAGCCTACCGCTGGCATCGACCTGCTCTCCCTGAAAGAGGTCGTCGACCTGATCCGCAGTTTGGCAAGAGAGGGCTGCGCGGTACCGCTCATCACCCATCAGGAGCGCGTGGCCGCGATGGCGGACAGCGCCTCCCAGCTCTGCGCCGGACGCATTGTCTGCCAGGGCGCCGTCGACCAAGTCCTGGCGAGCTATACCGGCCGCAGCTGCCTGCGCTGCGACGGGGAGACCTGCGACCATGACTGATCTCGAACCCCTGACTTGGGCGCTACGCCTGATCGGCCAGGATCCCGCCCAAGTGCTCGGGCTCGAAACCGGGCATCTGGTCGCCTACGGCCACGACCTCATCAGCCGCGCCGACGTGCCCGGTCTGACGATGGACGTCGCAAGCGCGGCCGACGGTATCCGGGCACGCATCCAGGTGGAGCGCGGGGCGCGGATTCCCCGGCCGGTGCACCTGTGCTTCGGCCTGTTCCAGCGCCGGGGGATCCAGAACATCGACCTGGAGCTGCGGCTGGAGGCTGGGTCCTGCGCCACCTTTTGGTCCCACTGCCTGTTCTCCCAGGTGGAGCACGCTCGCCACAGCATGAACGCTCTGGTCAAGATCGAAGAGGGTGCGCACCTCACCTATCAGGAGGCCCACTATCACGGCGCCTCGGGCGGCATCGAGGTGACGCCGCGGGCGAACATCCGGCTCGGTCCCCGGGCACGCTATCGGTCCGACTTCTCCCTGGTTCAGGGGCAGGTCGGGCGCCTGGACATCGACTACGAGGTGGACGTCGGTGCCGAGGCCGTCGCCGAGCTGACGAGCAAGGTCTACGGCCACGGCAACGACCACATCCGCATCCGCGAGGCCGTGCGGCTCAACGGCGAGCGCGCGCATGGCCTGATCCGATCCCGGATCGCAGCCGACGGCGATTCCTGGGCCCAAGTGCTCGGCGTCACAGAGGGCAACGCCGCCTATACCCGCGGCCACGTGGATTGCCTGGAGATCGTGCGCGAGCGGGCACAGGTAAGCGCCCTGCCGGAGGTGCGGGTCACCCACGCGCTGGCCAAGGTGACCCACGAGGCGGCCATCGGCAGCGTCGACCACCGTCAGCTCGAGACCCTGATGTCGCGCGGCGTCGCCCCGGAGGAGGCCGTCGATATCATTGTTCGGGGGATGCCTCGCTGATCGGATGACCGACCGGCAAGATCGCCAGGGGGCGTTCCTCTCCCGGCAATTGCAGCAGGCGCTTGAGACTACTGTCGTCGAACGCCCCGACGATCGCGCCGGCCAGCCCGAGGGCGACCGCTTGCAACAGGAGATTCTGAGCGGCGTGACCAACCTCCATGTGCACATATCGGGTGCCGCGGCGTCCGTACTTCGCGGTGGTACGCGATTCTATCCCGCTGATCACCACGATCGCGGGAGCCTGAGCGATCCAACTCTGCTTCAATGCGGCCTCGGCGATCGCCCGACGTATGTCGCCAGGAACCGCCGCCCGTAAGGCGTGGCGAGCCGGATCGTAACGGTAGCTGCCGGACGGCAGCCCTTCGACGTTGCCGGCCACGAGGTGCAGCTGCAGCGGATAGACTGCACCGGCGGAGGGCGCGGTGCGGTATCCTTCAAGTGAGGTAACTCCCTGCGCCGCCCACAGCAGCCGGGCGACCTGTATCTGTGAGAGTGAGCGCGGCGCGAAGGACCGTATCGTTCGTCGTGCTTGCAGGATCCGGGTGAGGCAGGCGTCCTGCTCGCCTTCCGGTCGGGGCAACCGATAGATGTCATCGTTCGCCATACAGGCCTCCACGGAGAGCAGCGCCAGGAACACGATCCACGTCAGGGAAAGATACGGCTCAACATGCTCTCGTTCGAAAGACAGAGTACACATAGCAAGTCATTTTTCACGGGACGGGTTTTCTTCGTATCGTAGCGTCCCCTGATCCAGTCTTCTTCGAGCGATGCAAGACGGACATTTTGATCATTGGGCCAGGCGCACCTTCCTGCGGTGGCTGGCTGGATTGAGCCTGATCGGCGCCACCCCCCGGATTTCCGCCGCTCCGCGCAACGGGGAAAGATCGCCGGCGGCTCACAACCGCGAAACGCCAGCTGCCGAAACCGCCATTACTCTGTT
>JAJDOL010000120.1 GCA_022340195.1 Chromatiaceae bacterium | reverse complement strand
ACTGCGGACGTCCCTGAACATCCGTGACTGCGTTGCCGTACGCGAAAATGGGGGTCATTTAGTCCACTAAACTCCGCCCATTTTCACGTACGGTGCCTTATCACGAACGCTCAGGGACGCCCTCGCTACGGTCTCCGATTTCTTCACAAGCTCTGAGGCAGCCCGAGTATTACCGCCTGCGCCGCCGTGGGCAAGTCTGCGGAGTACCCCAGAGGTATCGCTCTTGTCCCGCTACGGCGAATTGTCGCTAACATAGCTCGCACGAAAGAAGACCGCGCTTCGGCGCGGCCGGCCCGGGGGCCGAGTTGCTGCTTCTGATGCCGATTTCTGCGCCCAGCCGTAACTCGATGCAGATCCGCAATGACAGAAGCGACAATCGGCCCTGAGAATAGAGGCTTTTTCCACCGAGCTGCGCCACCATGTTCTTCCCTGTCGACGAGACGACCCGCCGCCGCGCCAAGTCCCCCCATGAGCTGGCCATGGTCAACTTGCTCCTGATCAATCTGCTGATGCTGATCGCCCTCCTGGCAGGCAGCTTCCTGCAACAAGGATCGACGCTAGTGCACTACAAGCTGGCAGGTGTGCTGGTACCGCTGGCGATCTCGCTCGCCGTTATCGCCTTCACCTTCGCCAAATCGCGCGCGATCGCCACCGACGGCCCCTGGTTCGTCGCCACCCACTGGAGGCTCGCCACAGCCCGATACAAGATCCTGCTGATCGCCTATGCGGGCGGTGCGGCACTGATCGGCTTGGGCTGGCTCTTGTCCCAGAGCCAAAAGGATCCAGGCATGGAGGAGCTGATGTTCATCGCGCTGCAGCGGGTTGCTATCGCGCCCATCCTGATCTCCCTCATGGCACTTATCATGCTGGAGTCGGGCTCCCTGAGCCAGGCGGGCCGCGGCGAGGTACCGGATGGACTGATCGAGCGCTTCCCGCCCCCCGCCGGCATGCAAGGCGCGGAATCGGAGATTCAAATCGGAAACGGGTCTCGCTGAATGGCACCCGACCCGGCCCCACCCGGGCCTTTTCGAAGCCCTCCGTCGGGAGAGGAGGTTTGGAGCACCTTGCCTGCGACTTTCACCACAGCTCCGGTGCAACGATGCACCGCACCTTGATCCGACCCGACCTCCCAGTATAACTTGCGCCAATTGGCGCCTTTGTTGGGCGCTCCCGGCGGCGTCGAGAGAACGCACCCCGCCTTCTGCTCCCTTGTTAAGCACATCGATCAATGGACCCGCATTCCCGACGGCACCATCCATCCCCCGCGACGCAGCCGGAGGCCGAGAGCAATCGCTGGACGGTGCCGGATCTGATCGACTTCGACTACTACATCGATACAGATGAACGGGTAATGCGCGAGCGCCCCGCGGAGCGTAAGCGCCTCGCGGAGCGCGACCGCGGGCTGTACCTCGAACGCGTCCGCGATGCGGTGCCCACGTCCGCATCGGAGCACAGTCCCGAGCACCGCGCCGCTGCGCTGCGCCATTGGCTGGCGCAGCGACGTGCGACCGACGACCCGGCGTTGCGGCGGCTACTGCCGGGCACGTCGTTCGCCCGCGGCCAGCGGCTGGTTACCATCGGGCTCGGGGTCATTGGATGTGTTGTCGGCGTGGGCGTCGCCTCGGCCCTGCTTCAGTACGACGGCACTCATCCGGTCAACATTGCCTGGTACCTGTTCGTGCTGGTGTTGTTGCAGATTCTGCTGGCAAGCACCACGCTCGCTGCTTGGGCGCTGCGCCGGTCAAAGCCGGTACAAGCGGCGATCGAGGACGCGTCCCTGTTGTCCCAACTGATCCGACCGCTGTTCTCGCGCGTGGCGGGCTGGGTCCAGCGCCAACGCCTGACCCATGTGTCGGCGGACGTCCGCGATCGGGCCAAGGCGAAAACAGGCCTGCTGCAATCGCACTATGCTCTATATGGACCGGCCTCTTATCTCCCTATCCTGATCGCCGCGCAGGTGTTCGGCATCGCGTTCAATCTCGGCGCCATCTCCACTACGGTGGCGCTGGAATGGTTCAGCGATCTGGCGTTCGGGTGGGGCTCGGCGCTGGATGTGCAACCGCAGACCATCCATGACCTCGCCCGGTTTGTCGCCCTGCCCTGGAGCTGGGCCTTGGGGGAGGGCCTCGGCTATCCGAACCTGGAGCAGATTGCCGGGTCGCGGATCTCGCTGAAGGATCCGCTCACAATGCTGGATGCCAGCCATCTGCGCGCCTGGCGCTGGTTTCTCGTGTTGGCCGTCGTCACCTACGGCTTGCTGCCACGGCTCCTTCTGCTTTGGTTGTCCGTGCTGACCCAAAGACGCACATTGGCCACCTTGCCATTTACTCATCAACGGACTCAGGCGATCTATGCCCGCATGGTGACGCCGAGCCTGGAGACCGCCAGCACCGGCAGCGGCGCTGGACCCGAGATGCCGATCCCGCAACCGCTCGAGCCCCTGACCGCCCCCACGGCCGCGTCCCGGTCCGCACCGAAACCCAAATCGACACGCGCGCTGGAGCCACCCGGTGCGAAAGGGAAGACAGCCAGACCCCGGGCTGAACCGAAGGACCCAGCCGAAGACACCAAGCAACCACGAGCTCCCGCACCGACAGCGGCGAAGCCGACACCGAGGGCTCAGGCGGCAACTCCCCGATACGCGGAAGCGGAACCGCCGTCTGCTCCGACCACGACGATAGCGGCAGACGCCTGTGTGCTGATGATCCATCTGGATGTCGCCGATTTATTGGAGGAATCCGACCACGTCCGACTGCAGCGCATGTTGCTCGCTCATTCCGGCTGGCGGGTCGCGGCCGCGGTCACCATCGGCGGCGGCAGCGCCATGGCCGATCAGGCGCTCGCATTGATCGGAAACGGACACTGGGAGGCGCCGCCGCCGCGCATTGCGATCATTCAGGACGGTTCACAGCCTCCGATCACCGAGCACCTGCGCTTTCTGCGCGCAGTCCGGGCACAAGTCGGCAAACAGGCGCAGATGCTGCTCGCGTTGGTGGGCGACCCCGACGGCGAGGATCGGCTTCCACCACTTAGCGAATTCCACTTTTCAGACTGGCAGCGGAAGATCGAACAGATGGGAGACCCCTATCTCAGGCTCGAGATGCTGGCTCCGCCCGCGGCAGATCCCGCACCGGCGGACGAGGCATCCGAATGAACGGCGACATACCCATCTTGGCCATCCTGGGCCATCCGAATGCGGGAAAGTCGTCGGTCGTTGCCACCTTGACCGAGAACGACCGCATCGAAATCGACCAGCGTGCGGGTACCACCACCCGTTCCGACGAGTACCCGGTGATCATCGACGGCCAGACCATCATGGCGTTCATCGATACCCCCGGCTTCCAGAATCCGACCGACATCCTGGAATGGTTCCAGGCGCACCACGACCGGATCGATCTAGCCGGCGCCTTCGTCGCCGCCCACCGCGACGACCCGCTGTTCAGCCATGACTGCGCCCTACTGGAGCCGATCTCCAAGGGAGCGGGAATCATCCTGGTGGTGGACGGCTCCAAGCGCATCAAGGAGAAGGACCGCACCGAGATGGAGCTGCTGCGACTCACAGGCCGCCCGCGCATGGCCGTTCTCAACAACCTGTCGACAGAGCACAAGCACATGTCGGCCTGGCAGGACGCCCTGAGCCGGACCTTCAATTCTGTGCGCGAGTTCAACGCCCACCGTGCGACCTATGCCGAGCGAATCAAGTTATTGCAGGCCCTCAAGGTCATAGATCAGCGCTGGGAACCGCAGTTGGACGCGACCATCGACTCCTTCGAGCGCGACTGGGAAAGGCGCATCGACGAAACCGTTACCACGATTCTGTCGTTGCTCAAGGAGGCTCTGGCATTCAAGATCAGCCGTGTCATGAAAGTCGGCGAGCTCGACAGCGACGCCGAGCGCGACAGAGTCCGCGAGCGGATGTTGGAGGCGTTCCAGGAAAAGCTGCGGCGTCTGGAGATCAAGGCGCAGGACCAGATCCGGTCCCATTTCCATCACAACGTCTGGAACCTGCCGCCGGAATCGCTGCTGAAAAAGGATCTGTTCTCCGATGAAGTCGAGCAGTCGCTGGGCCTGAACAAGCAGCAGTTGATAATTGCCGGCGCGGCCGGGGGCGCAGCGACCGGTGGCGTCATAGACCTCGGCGTCGGCGGTTTGTCTTTTGGCACTGGTGCGCTGATCGGGGCCTTGGCCGGCGGTGCGCTCGGAGCCTTCGGCAAGGCCGCCTTGGCAAAGGTAGATATCCAAAAGAAGCTCGGAATCGAGCGCTTTTCCATGGGACCGGTCACCAATCCACGGTTTCCGTTCATATTGCTCGACCGGACGCTCCTTTACTGCGCTCGAGCGATGAACTGGTCCCACGGCCGCAAGGCGTCGGACGAGGGTGCCCCGCACCGCGTCCCGGACAAGCCGATCAAGAAAAAAAAGGGCTTCACGGAGGGGTTGAGCGCTGAGCAGCACAGAGTACTCGTCCGATTTTTCTCCACCGCCAGGCGGGGATGGGAATCCAATCAGGAGTCCCGTTGTCGGGAAATTCTGACCGGCATCCTGCTGGATCTTTCCGAGACGGAGATCGATGATCGCTTGGATCTGTGACCAGATCTGCAACATTTCCCCGGGAAAGGCAAACGGA